>NZ_JAULUC010000007.1:0-339955 GCF_052851275.1 Burkholderia sp. SR8 | reverse complement strand
TTTTCGGAAAGGAACAGGAAGCGGTCTTCCGTCACCGCGACGTTCAACGGCGCGCCCTGTTCCTTCCAGTCGGGAAACAGTTCGGTGATCGCGCGCGGGTCCATCACCGCGCCCGACAGGATGTGCGCACCGATCTCGGAACCTTTCTCGAGCACGCACACGCCGATCTCGGTGCCTTTCTCGGCAGCCAGCTGCTTGAGCCGGATCGCAGCCGACAGCCCGGCGGGGCCGCCGCCGACGATCACGACGTCGTATTCCATCGATTCGCGCGGGCCGTATTGCTCGATGAGGCTTGCGGGGGTCATTGGCGTTCCTCTAACCGTTAGAATGCTTTTATTCGGGAGCGTATTGTCTGCGAAACGAAACGCTTGCCGCAACAGCATGCGAACAGATTAGCACGATCGTTCTATTTTTTGTGCTAGGGTTATGCTGCATCGGGTACGGCGCCCGCGGCGGCGAAACGACATCGAAAGGGGTGTGCAATGGGTCGATCGATCAATCTGGAAGGCAAGGTCGCGCTGGTCACGGGCGCATCGAGCGGGCTCGGGCAGCGCTTTGCACAAGTGCTGTCGCAGGCCGGCGCGAAGGTCGTGCTCGCGAGCCGCCGCGTCGAACGCCTGAAGGAGCTGCGTGCGGAGATCGAGGCGGCGGGCGGCGCCGCGCACGTCGTGTCGCTCGATGTGACCGACGTGCAGAGCATCAAGGCAGCCATTGCGCACGCGGAGACGGAAGCCGGCACGATCGACATCCTCGTGAACAATTCGGGCGTCTCGACGATGCAGAAGCTCGTCGACGTGACGCCGGCCGATTTCGAGTTCGTGTTCGACACCAACACGCGCGGCGCATTCTTCGTCGCGCAGGAAGTCGCGAAACGGATGATGATGCGCGCGAACGGCAACGGCAAGCCGCCGTACCGGATCATCAACATCGCGTCGGTGGCCGGCCTGCGCGTGTTTCCGCAGATCGGGCTGTATGCGATGAGCAAGTCGGCGGTCGTGCAGATGACGCGTGCGATGGCGCTCGAATGGGGCCGCCACGGGATCAACGTGAATGCGATCTGTCCGGGCTACATCGATACCGAAATCAATCATTACCTGTGGGAAACCGAGCAGGGCCAGAAGCTGCAGTCGATGCTGCCGCGCCGGCGCGTCGGCAAGCCGCAGGATCTCGACGGGCTGTTGTTGCTGCTCGCGGCCGACGAGTCGCAGTTCATCAATGGCTCGATTATCTCCGCCGACGACGGCTTCGGCCTCGCGTGAGCGGATGACATTCAGCAACAAAGAAGACTGCAATGAGCGAATATTCCCCCGTATTTGAAATGTCGATGCCGATCCGCTGGGGCGACATGGATGCGTTCGGCCATGTGAACAACACGGTCTATTTCCGCTACATGGAACAGGCGCGGATCTCGTGGTTCGAGGAGCTCGGCATCGCGGGCGGCAACGGCGAGGGGCAGGGGCCGGTGATCGTCACCGCGTCGATGGAGTTCCTGAAGCAGCTGCACTATCCGGGCGACGTGATCGCGAGGATGTCGGCCGCGAAGCCGGGCCGCAGCAGCTTCGACACCGGTTTCGAGCTGACGCGCGCGGACGATCCGCATCACGTCTATGCGCGCGGCAACGCGCGCTGCGTGTGGGTCGACTATGCGCTCGGCAAGTCGGTGCCGCTGCCGCAACTGCTGCGCGATACGATCGAGCGCGCGCTCGCGGCGAAGGTCGACTGAGCGCCGCAGCGTCATAACGCCGTAACGCCGAATCGGGCGCCCTGGCGCCGGTGTGTCGCCATTTCCCGATCATTCCGAATCGGCCGCTTCGCGCGGCCGATCGTCATTCCGGGCGTTCTTTACTGGCCGAGCAGGCGCTGCAGCAGCTCCGGCGTATTGTTCGTGCCGTACTTGCGCATCAGCCGCGCGCGATAGATGTCGACGGTGCGCGAGCTGATGTCGAGCACGCGCCCGATCTGCTTGCTGGTCTTGCCGGTCGCGAGCTGCGCGGCGATCTCGCGTTCGCGCGGCGTCAGCTCGACGGCGACCCGGCGCGTCGCGCTCAGATCCTCGAAGGTCCAGACGCCCGCCGCGAGCGGCGCGGTGCGATCGAGTGCGCGGCCCGTCACGTGGCACCAGAACAGTTCGCCGTCCGCGCGCTTCATGATTCTGTCATCGGCATAGGTGCCGTTCGCGATCATCACGCGCGTGATCCGCTCGCCGATGCGCTGGAATTCGTCCGGGGACGGATAGAGCACCTCGTACGACTTGCCGATCAGGTCGGCCCGCGCGCAGCGGAAGATCGCCGCGAGCGCGTCGTTGCAGTCCTCGATCACGCGGTCGCGCGACATCACGAGGCCGAGCGGCGCGAGGTGAAAGGCAGTCTGGTAATCGAGAGCGGGCATGGCGCGGGCAAGCGTAGGCAAACGCTTATGTATTTTTGCGTATTGTGCCGCATCCGCGCCGCATCGTACCCTTTCAGGCATCTCGCGGCGCTTTGTCGCGATATAAAAACAGCGCGCTTCGACGCAGGTATCGCATTGCATGCATAGAATGGTGCGGCGGGCTTGCGGCCCAGTGGGCGCGTAAACCGGTTTTGCTGGTTTCCATAGAGGAAGGGACATACAGATGAACAAAGTCTATCCCAGCGCGGCTGCCGCGCTGGAAGGGATCGTCCGCGACGGACAGACCTTCGCGGTGGGCGGCTTCGGCCTGTGCGGGATTCCCGAGGCGCTGATCGCGGCATTGCGCGATTCCGCCGTCAAGGGCATCACCTGCATCAGCAACAACGCGGGCGTCGACGGCTTCGGTCTCGGCCTGCTGCTGGAAACGCGGCAGATCAAGAAGATGATCTCGTCGTACGTCGGCGAGAACAAGGAGTTCGAGCGCCAGTACCTGGCCGGCGAACTCGAGCTCGAATTCACGCCGCAGGGCACGCTCGCCGAGAAGCTGCGTGCGGGCGGCGCGGGCATCCCCGCATTCTTCACGAACACCGGCTACGGCACCGTGATCGCGGAAGGCAAGGAAACGCGCCAGTTCGGCGATCGCCACTACGTGCTCGAGCCGTCGCTGACGGCCGACGTCGCGCTCGTGAAGGCGTGGAAGGCCGACAAGTCCGGCAACCTGATCTATCGCCGCACCGCGCGCAACTTCAACCCGATGTGCGCGATGGCCGGCAAGATCACCGTGGCCGAGGTCGAGGAGATCGTCGAGAACGGGACGCTCGATCCGGACCAGGTCCATACGCCGGGCATCTTCGTGCAGCGCATCGTGCTGAACGCGACGCCGGAAAAACGCATCGAACAACGCGTCGTACGCGCGAAAGGAGACTGACATGGCCTGGAATCGTGACCAGATGGCCGCGCGCGCGGCGAAGGAACTGCAGGACGGCTTCTACGTGAACCTCGGCATCGGCTTGCCGACGCTCGTCGCGAACCACGTGCCGGCAGGCGTCGAAGTATGGCTGCAGTCGGAGAACGGCCTGCTCGGCATCGGCCCGTCACCGACCGAGGACGAGGTCGACGCCGATCTCATCAACGCCGGCAAGCAGACCGTCACGACGCTGCCGGGCTCGTCGATCTTCTCGTCGGCCGACTCGTTCGCGATGATTCGCGGCGGCCACATCAATCTCGCGATCCTCGGCGCGATGCAGGTCAGCAAGAAGGGCGACCTCGCGAACTGGATGATCCCGGGCAAGATGATCAAGGGGATGGGCGGCGCGATGGATCTCGTCGCGGGCGTGAAGCGCGTCGTCGTGCTGATGGAGCACGTCGCGAAGGGCGACCAGCACAAGATCCTCGACGAATGCAACCTGCCGCTGACGGGCGTCGGCGTCGTCGACCTGATCATCACCGACCTCGGCGTGATCGAAGTGACGCCGGACGGGCTGAAGGTGCTCGAACTCGCCGACGGCGTCAGCGCGGAAGAGATCCAGGCGAAGACGGGCGCGCCGCTCGACGTGAGCGCGGTCGCGTAAGCTCAACGCGCGCTCGACGTTCGACGCGCGCTCGCGACGCCCCGCATGCCGGACGACGGCATGCGGGGCGTTTGTCGTTGGGCGCGGGCGGACGATACGTTGCCGCCGGCGCGGCGACCCGTGCGAGCGAAGCGGTTTACAATCGTTTGCACCAGGCGGCGCGAGCGTTGCAGGCGCTGCCCGCCGCGCCGCCCCCGTTCGACAGGATGCCAACGATGCCAACGACCTCAGCGAACCTTCCGGTTCCCCGTCAGCGACGCGTGCAGTGTGCGAGCGCCGCCGGCCTTCACCACGTCGCCTATACCGAGTGGGGCGACCCCGCGAATCCGCGCGTGCTCGTCTGCGTGCACGGCCTGACCCGTTCGGGGCGCGACTTCGACCGGCTTGCCGCCGCGCTGTCGGATACGTATCGCGTGGTCTGTCCCGACGTCGTCGGGCGCGGCCAGTCCGACTGGCTCGCCGATCCGCGGTATTACGCGATTCCGCAATACGTTGCCGACATGGTGACGCTGATCGCGCGGCTCGACGTGGAATCGGTCGACTGGTTCGGCACGTCGATGGGCGGCCTGATCGGCATGGCGTTCGCCGGTCTGTCGGGCGCGCCGCTGCGCCGGATGATCGTCAACGACGTCGGCCCGCGCATCGAGCCCGATTCGCTGACGCGCATCGGCGAATACCTCGGCGTGCAGCCGCGCTTCGCGACCGAGCAGGAAGGTATCGACTATCTGACGTCGCTGTCGCTGCCGTTCGGCGCGTTGAGCGCCGACGAGTGGCGCGAGATCAACCGGCCGTTGCTGCGCGAGCTGCCCGACGGCGGCTGGACGATGCGCTACGACCCGCGCATCGCCGAACCGTTCAAGGCGACGACGCCCGAACTCGCCGCGCTCGGCGAGGCCGCGCTGTGGCGCGCGATCGAGACGACGGATGCGTCGCTGCTCGTCGTGCGCGGCGAAAGTTCGGACCTTTTGTCGCGCGACACGGCGGCCGAGATGGTGCGTCGCGGCCGCCACGTGACGCAGGCCGAGATCGCGGGCGCCGGCCATGCGCCGGCGTTCGTCAGCACGGACCAGATTGCGCTCGCGCGCCGGTTTTTCGTCGAAGGCAGCGCATAAACGCGTCATAATATGCGGTTCGGCGGCGTGCGGGCCGCATCGCCGCCGAATCTTCACCCACTCACACGACCGGAACATTCCATGGCAGTCATTCGTCACCACGTTGGAGCCCGTCTCTCCGAAACCGCGATCCACAACGGTACCGTGTATCTGGCCGGCCAGATCGCCGAAGACACCACGCAGGACATCCGCGGCCAGACGCGCGAAGTGCTCGGCCACATCGACCGCCTGCTCGCCGAAGCGAACAGCGACAAGGCGCATCTGCTGTCGGTGCAGATCTACATTTCGGATCTCGCGAACTTCGAAGGCATGAACGCGGAATGGGACGCGTGGGTCGCACCGGGCAATACGCCGCCGCGCGCCACCGTCGAGGCGAAGCTCGCCGATCCTGCGCTGCTCGTCGAGATCGTCGTCGTCGCCGCGCAGCGGAGCTGAACGAAGCACCAAGATGAACGCAATACGCCAGGCCGTGCGATGACCGAGTCCGTTTCCGCTTCTTCCGTCGCGGCGCCGTCGTTCGACGACGTGCTCGCGTTCGTGCGCGAGCGGGCCGGCGACGCGCGGCTGTCGTCGGGCGAGCTGCTCGCCGACCACTCGGCCGGCACCGCGTCGATCATGCGCACGCTGAACGTCGATCCGCACGCGATGCAGGCGGCCGCGCTGTTCGTACTGACGCCGCATCTGAGCGAACCCGAGCGTGAGCTGACCGAACGGTTCGGCGAAGAGGTCGCGCGCCTCGTGGCCGACGTGCGCAAGCTGCTGCGGCTCGGCACCGTCAGCCTGCGCGCCGCGCAGAACGCGATGCCCGACGCTGGGCGCGACGCCGCGCAGGAGCGGCGCACGCAGATCGAGGCGCTGCGCAAGATGCTGCTCGCGTTTGCACAGGATATCCGCGTCGTGCTGATCCGGCTGGCGTCGCGGCTGCAGTCGCTGCGCCACTACGCGGCGGCGAAGCTCGATCCGCCGCCCGACGTCGCGCGCGAGACGCTCGAGATCTATGCGCCGCTCGCGAACCGCCTCGGCATCTGGCAACTGAAGTGGGAGCTCGAGGATCTCGCGTTCCGCTTCGAGGATCCGGTCACCTACAAGCGCATCGCGAAGCTGCTCGACGAGAAGCGCGTCGAACGCGAGGCATACGTCGCGCAGGCGATCGAACGGCTGCAGCACGAGCTGGCGGAAGCGCACATCCCGGCCGACGTGAGCGGGCGGCCGAAGCACATCTACAGCATCTGGCGCAAGATGCGCGGCAAGGAGCTGGACTTCTCCGAGCTGTACGACGTGCGCGCATTCCGCGTGATCGTGCCGGACATCAAGGATTGCTACGCGGTGCTCGGCATCGTCCATCACCTGTGGCAGCCGGTGCCGAAGGAATTCGACGATTACATCTCGCGGCCCAAGCCGAACGGCTACAAGTCGCTGCATACGGTCGTAATCGGCGACGACGGCCGCGCGTTCGAAGTGCAGATCCGCACGCAGGAGATGCACCGCTTCGCCGAGTACGGCGTCGCCGCGCACTGGCGCTACAAGGAGGCAGGCGCGCGCGGCTACGGCGGCCAGTTCTCCGCGAGCGACAAGTACGACGAGAAGATCGCGTGGCTGCGCCAGTTGCTCGCGTGGAAGGACGACGTCGAGGACGGCACCGAAGTGTCGGGCGACCGGGCGTGGGCGCAATTGCGCGAGACGTCGCTCGACGACGACCACATCTACGTGCTGACGCCGCAGGCGCGCGTGATCGCGCTGCCGCAGGGCGCGACGCCGGTCGACTTCGCGTACCACCTGCACAGCGAGCTCGGCCATCGCTGCCGCGGCGCACGCGTCGACGGCGTGATGGTGCCGCTGAACACATCGCTCGCGAACGGCCAGACGGTCGAGATCGTCGCGGTGAAGGAGGGCGGCCCGTCGCGCGACTGGCTGAACCTGCAGCTCGGCTACCTGAAGAGTCCGCGTGCGCGACAGAAGGTGCGTGCGTGGTTCAACTCGATCGAGCAGGAAGAGAACATCGCGCATGGCCGCGCGCTCGTCGAGAAGACGTTGCAGCGCGAAGGCAAGACGTCGGTCAACCTCGACAATCTCGCGGCGAAGCTCGGCTTCAAGTCGCCCGAGGAACTGTTCTCGGTGGTCGGCAAGGAAGAGTTCAGCCTGCGCAACGTCGAGCACGCGCTGTCCGATGCGCCGCCGCCCGAACACGCTCCCGAGGCGCCGGCCGATTTCGAGAAGCGCAGCAGCGGCGCGAGCGTCGCGCACGGCGCGTCGACCGGCGTGCTGGTGGTCGGCGTCGATGCGCTGCTGACGCAGCTCGCGCGCTGCTGCCGCCCGGCGCCGCCCGATCCGATCAGCGGTTTCGTGACGCGCGGCAAGGGGATGTCGATCCACCGCAGCGACTGTCCGACGTTCCGGCGGATGGCCGAGCGCGCGCCGGAGCGCGTGCTGCAGACGACCTGGTCGGCCGACGTGCTGGGCGGGCGCGGCATGTCCGTGTATCCGGTCGACCTGATGATCGAGGCGACCGACCGGCAGGGCTTGCTGCGCGACATCTCCGAAGTGTTCGCCCGCGAGAAGATGAACGTGGTCGGCGTGAAGACGCAGAGCCGCCGCAATGCGGCATTCATGCAGTTCACGGTCGAGGTGTCGAATTCCGCGCAGGTCCAGCGTGCGTGCACGCTGCTCGGCGAAGTGCAGGGCGTCGTGCGGGCGGGGCGGAAGGCGTGACGCCGCCGTAACGGGGCCGGAACATCGGCGTTTTGCTGCAACCGCATAAAAACACTTGCCAAGTGAACGTCTGCTCCATATAATCTTAGCTTCACTAGGCTCGTAGCTCAGCTGGTTAGAGCACCACCTTGACATGGTGGGGGTCGTTGGTTCGAGTCCAATCGAGCCTACCAACGAATTGAGAATGCCCGGCTTCCGGGCGTTCGATGCAGTAAATAACTCAACGCGAACAAGGCGAATACGGTTATGACACCGCGAACGTTGACCGAAACCTTTTCGGAGCGACGCTAGTCGAGGAACCCTTTCGCCCTTTCAGTCTGAGTGAAGTATCGAATGCGGCCCCTCGAAAGCGGGGCCGCATTTTTTTTGTCGCGAAATTTTCGCGCGTGACTTTGAGATCGCGTGCTTGGCTTGCCGCCCACTGTCGGCATCACGGAGATTGCTATGGTTTCGATACGCTTGCCTGACGGCTCAGTTCGACAATACGAGCATCCGGTGACAGTTGCCGAGGTTGCGGCCTCGATCGGTCCCGGTCTCGCGAAGGCTGCGCTTGGCGGCAAGCTCGACGGCGAGCTCGTCGACACGTCCACGGTCATCGATCGCGACGCATCGCTCGCGATCGTCACCGACAAGGACGCCGACGGTCTCGACATCATCCGTCACTCGACCGCACACTTGCTCGCCTATGCGGTGAAGGAGCTGTATCCGGATGCGCAGGTGACGATCGGCCCCGTGATCGACAACGGCTTCTACTACGACTTCTCGTACAACCGTCCGTTTACGCCCGAAGATCTGGAAAAGATCGAAAAGCGCATGCAGGAACTCGCGAAGAAGGACGAGCCGGTCACGCGCCGCGTCGTGTCGCGCGACGAGGCGGCCGGCTACTTCCGCAGCATCGGCGAGAAGTACAAGGCCGAGATCATCGAGTCGATTCCGCAAAGCGACGAAATCAAGCTGTACTCGCACGGCGGCTTCACCGACCTGTGCCGCGGCCCGCACGTGCCGTCGACCGGCAAGCTGAAGGTCTTCAAGCTGATGAAGGTCGCGGGCGCGTACTGGCGCGGCGACTCGAAGAACGAGCAGCTGCAGCGCATCTACGGCACGGCCTGGACGAAGAAGGAAGATCAGGACCAGTACCTGCACATGCTCGAGGAAGCGGAAAAGCGCGACCACCGCAAGCTCGGCAAGCAGCTCGACCTGTTCCACATGCAGGAAGAGTCGCCGGGCATGGTGTTCTGGCATCCGAAGGGCTGGGCGCTGTGGCAGCAGGTCGAGCAGTACATGCGCCGCCGCGTGAACGAAGCCGGCTACCTCGAGATCAAGACGCCGATGATCATGGACCGCTCGCTGTGGGAAGCGTCGGGCCACTGGCAGAACTACCGCGAGAACATGTTCACGACGGAGTCGGAGAAGCGCGACTACGCGATCAAGCCGATGAACTGTCCGGGGCACGTCCAGGTGTTCAAGCACGGCCTGCGCTCGTACCGCGACCTGCCGCTGCGCTACGCGGAATTCGGTTCGTGCCATCGCAACGAGGCATCGGGCGCGCTGCACGGCCTGATGCGCGTGCGCGGCTTCGTGCAGGACGATGCGCACATCTTCTGTACGGAAGAGCAGTTCATCGCCGAGTCGATCGCGTTCAACACGCTCGCGATGAGCGTGTACAAGGATTTCGGGTTCGAGCACATCGACATCAAGCTGTCGCTGCGCCCCGAGCAGCGCGCGGGCACCGACGAAACGTGGGATCGCGCCGAGCAGGGCCTGCGCGACGCGCTGACCGCGTGCGGCCTGTCCTGGGAAGAGCTGCCCGGCGAGGGTGCGTTCTACGGGCCGAAGATCGAGTACCACATCAAGGATGCGCTTGGCCGCTCGTGGCAGTGCGGCACGCTGCAGCTCGACATGGTGCTGCCGGAGCGCCTCGGCGCTGAGTACGTCGCGGAAGACAACAGCCGCCGCCGGCCGGTGATGCTGCACCGTGCAATCGTCGGTTCGATGGAGCGATTCCTCGGCATTCTGATCGAGCACCATGCCGGTGCGATGCCGGCATGGCTCGCGCCGTACCAGGCAATTGTGCTCAATATCGCCGAAAGTCAGGCCGAATATGCACAATCTCTGGCCCAAACGTTGCAAAAACAAGGGGTTAGAGTGGCGGCCGATTTGCGCAACGAGAAGATTAGCTATAAAATACGCGAGCACACGCTGGAAAAGGTGCCTTATCTCCTCGTCGTGGGCGATAAGGAGCGTGATGCGCAAACGGTAGCCGTGCGTGCCCGTGGCGGCGTCGACCTTGGCGTTATGCCGGTCGAAGCCTTCGTTGAGCGTCTGCAGGAAGACCTGCGCTCGTTCAAGTAACCGCCCTGGCAGCGCGGCTCGTTTTTTTAATTTTTAGAGGAAACGTAACATCGCTACTGATAAGTCGTCGCATCGCATCAACGGTGAAATCACTGCGCCGGAAGTGCGTCTGGTCGGGATCGAGAACGAACCGCTCGGTATCGTAAAACTCGCTGATGCTTTCCGTAAATCGGAAGAGCTGGACGTTGACCTGGTCGAAATCGCGCCGCAGGCCGTTCCGCCGGTCTGCCGTCTGATGGACTACGGCAAGTTCAAGTATCAGGAGTCCAAGAAGCAGCATGAAGCGAAGCTGAAGCAGAAGGTCATCCAGGTGAAGGAAGTCAAGTTCCGCCCGGGTACCGATGACGGTGACTACAACGTCAAGCTTCGCAACCTCGTGCGCTTCCTCGAAGAGGGCGACAAGACGAAGATCACGTTGCGTTTCCGCGGCCGTGAAATGGCTCACCAGGAAATCGGTATGCGGATGCTCGAGCGTCTGCGCACGGATCTCGAGGAAGTCGGCCAGGTCGAGCAGATGCCGAAGATGGAAGGGCGCCAGATGATCATGGTGCTCTCGCCGAAGAAAAAGAAGTAACGGGCCCGCGCGCCGGTCGCGCAGGTTCGACAGTGGTTCGGCGCGTTGCCCGGTCAGGGTGGCGCGCCAACAATGACGGCGGCTGCGCAAGCGGTTCGCCGTACACAAGTGGAGTTGGGTTTCGAAGGGCGGGTCAAGGGCGCAAGCCAACCGCACACCCATCGCCATCTAATAAACTGGAGTTGTTCGTCATGCCTAAGATGAAGACCAAGAAGAGTGCTGCAAAGCGCTTCGTGGTGCGTCCGGGCGGTACCGTCAAGCGCGGTCAAGCCTTCAAGCGCCACATCCTGACCAAGAAAACCACGAAGAACAAGCGTCACCTGCGCGGCGCAACGGCAGTTCATGATTCCGATCTGAACTCCGTCCGCGCGATGCTGCCGTTCGCGTAACCCCTCAACCGATACTCTAAGGAGAGAAACATGCCTCGAGTCAAACGTGGGGTAACCGCACGGGCCCGTCACAAGAAGATCATCAACCTGGCCAAGGGTTATCGCGGCCGCCGCAATAACGTCTACCGCATCGCCAAGCAGGCGGTGATGCGCGCTGGTCAGTACGCGTACCGCGATCGCCGCAACAAGAAGCGTGTGTTCCGCGCACTGTGGATCACGCGTATCAACGCGGCAGTTCGCCAGCACGACATGACCTACAGCGTGTTCATCAACGGCCTGAAGAAGGCGTCGATCGAACTCGACCGTAAGGTGCTGGCCGACATGGCGGTGTTCGACAAGGCTGCTTTTGCTGCGATCGTCAAGCAGGTGAAAGCCGCCGTTGCAGCCTAATTGCGAAATTAGCACTGCGTGGTTAGTTGCAGCGACGTTCCGGTAGTCTCGGCCGCTGCAGCGAAAACGGGGCTCTTCCGAGCCCCTTTTTTGTTTGGTGGGCAGATTTGCTCGCCAAGACCGAATGACGTTGGAAATGATGGGATCTATGGATCTGGACCAGATTGTCGCCGACGCGCAGCAGTCCTTCGAACAGGCTGCCGACATCACCACGCTCGAAAACGAGAAAGCACGATTTCTCGGCAAGTCGGGTGCGCTGACCGAGTTGCTCAAGGGCCTCGGCAAGCTCGATCCCGAAGCACGCAAGACCGAAGGCGCACGCATCAACGTCGCGAAGCAGCAGGTTGAAGCCGCGCTGACCGCACGTCGCCAGGCGCTCGCCGACGCGCTGTTGAACCAGCGTCTCGCCGCCGAGGCGATCGACGTCACGCTGCCGGGCCGCGGCGCCGGCGCAGGCAGCCTGCACCCCGTGATGCGCACGTGGGAGCGCGTCGAACAGATTTTCCGCTCGATCGGCTTCGACGTGGCCGACGGTCCCGAAATCGAGACCGACTGGTACAACTTCACGTCGCTGAACAGCCCGGAGAACCATCCGGCGCGTTCGATGCAGGACACCTTCTACGTCGAAGGCAAGGACGCCGACGGCCGCCAGCTGCTGCTGCGCACGCACACGAGCCCGATGCAGGTGCGTTACGCGCGCATGAACCGTCCGCCGATCAAGGTGATCGCGCCGGGCCGCACGTATCGCGTCGACAGCGATGCGACGCACTCGCCGATGTTCAATCAGGTCGAGGGGCTGTGGATCGACGAGAACATCAGCTTCGCGGATCTCAAGGGCGTCTATACCGATTTCCTGAAGAAATTCTTCGAGCGCGACGACATCCTCGTGCGCTTCCGTCCGTCGTATTTCCCGTTCACGGAACCGTCGGCCGAGATCGACATGATGTTCGAGCACGGCAAGAACGCCGGCAAGTGGCTCGAGATCTCCGGCTCGGGGCAGGTGCATCCGACCGTGATCCGCAACATGGGCCTCGATCCCGAGCGCTACATCGGCTTCGCGTTCGGCAGCGGCCTCGAGCGCCTGACGATGCTGCGCTACGGCGTGCAGGATCTCCGGCTGTTCTTCGAGAACGACCTGCGTTTCCTGCGCCAGTTCGCATAACGCACGCGCCGCGCCGACATGTGCCCGCGCACGCCCCGCCGCACGATCGGACGGGGCCCGGGCGTCGATCTAACCTGTTTCGAACGTAGACATCCATGCAATTCCCTGAATCCTGGTTGAGAACCTTTGTCGACCCGCAGCTGACGACCGACGAGCTGTCGCACGCGCTGACGATGGCGGGGCTCGAAGTCGAATCGCTGAGCAAGGCTGCGCCGCCGACGTCGAAGATCGTCGTGGGCCGCGTGCTCGAAGTCGTCAAGCATCCGGATGCGGACAAGCTCAATGTCTGCCAGGTCGACGCCGGCACCGGCGCGACGCTGAATATCGTGTGCGGCGCACCGAACGTGGCACCCGGCATCAAGGTGCCGGTCGCGCTGGTCGGCGCGGAACTGCCGCCGGCAGAAGAGGGCGGCAAGCCGTTCGCGATCAAGCTGTCGAAGCTGCGCGGCGTGGAGAGCCAGGGGATGCTGTGCTCGGCGCGCGAGCTGAAGCTGTCGGAAGACCACAGCGGCCTGCTGATCCTGCCGGAAGACACGCCGGTCGGCCAGGACATCCGCGACACGCTCAATCTCGACGACACGATCTTCGAAATCAAGCTGACGCCGAACAAGGCCGACTGCCTGTCGGTGTTCGGCATCGCGCGCGAGACGGCCGCGATCACCGGCGCGCCGCTGACGCCGGTCGACATCCGTCCGGTGCGCGTCGAACTCGACGAAACGCTGCCGGTGCGCATCGCCGCGCCCGATCTGTGCGGCCGCTTCTCCGGCCGCGTGATCCGCGGCGTGAACGCGCGCGCGAAGACGCCGCAGTGGATGGTCGAGCGCCTCGAGCGTGCGGGCCAGCGCAGCGTGTCGGCGCTCGTCGACATCTCGAACTACGTGATGTTCGAGCTCGGCCGTCCGTCGCACGTGTTCGACCTGGACAAGATCCACGGCGGCATCGAGGTGCGCTGGGGCAAGCGCGGCGAGTCGCTGAAGCTGCTGAACGGCAACACGGTCGAACTCGACGAAACGGTTGGCGTGATTGCAGACGACCGTCAGGTCGAAAGCCTCGCGGGCATCATGGGCGGCGACAGCACGGCCGTCACGCTCGATACGACCAACATCTATCTGGAAGCCGCGTTCTGGTGGCCGGACAGCATCCGCGGCCGCGCACGCAAGTACAACTTTTCGACCGATGCGGCTCACCGCTTCGAGCGCGGCGTCGACTACGCGACGACCGTCGAGCACGTCGAGCGCATCACGCAGCTGATCCTCGAGATCTGCGGCGGCAAGGCCGGCCCGGTCGACGACCAGGCGGTGAACCTGCCGCAGCGCGCGCCGGTGAAGATGCGCGTGTCGCGCGCGAACCGCATCATCGGCGTGAAGATCGACGCCGACGAGATCGCGAACATCTTCACGCGCCTCGGCCTGCCGTTCGAGCGTGACGACGACGCGTTCCTCGTCACGCCGCCGTCGCACCGCTTCGACATCGAGATCGAGGAAGACCTGATCGAGGAAGTGGCGCGCATTTACGGCTTCGAGAAGATTCCGGCGCGTCCGCCCGTCGCGACGAGCGAGATGCGCGCGACCAACGAGACGCAGCGTTCGATCCACGACATCCGTCATGCGCTCGCGGCGCGCGACTATGCGGAAACGGTCAACTTCAGCTTCGTCGATGCGGAGTGGGAGCTCGATTTCGCCGGCAACGACAAGCCGATCCGCCTGCTGAACCCGATCGCGAGCCAGCTGTCGGTGATGCGCACGACGCTGTTCGGCAGCCTGATCTCGGTGCTGCGCCACAACCTGAACCGCCGCGCGGATCGCGTGCGCGTATTCGAGGCCGGCCGCGTGTTCCTCGCCGATCCGGCGGTAAAGGCTGGCGAGCTGACCGTCGAAGGCTATACGCAGCCGAAGCGGGTCGGCGCGCTCGCATACGGCCCGGCGGTCGACGAGCAATGGGGTGTCGCGACCCGCGCGGTCGATTTCTTCGACGTGAAGGGCGATCTCGAGGCGCTGCTCGCGCCGGCCGCCGCGCGCTTCGTGAAGGCCGCGCATCCGGCCCTGCATCCGGGCCGCAGCGCACGCATCGAAGTCGACGGCCGTGCGGTCGGCTGGATTGGCGAATTGCACCCGCGCCTGATGCAGAAGTACGAGCTGCCGCACGCGCCGGTGATGTTCGAAATCGACGCGGACGCGCTGATCGCGCGGGCGCTGCCGGCGCCGACCGACGTGTCGAAATTCCCGCCGGTCCGGCGCGATATCGCCGTCGTGGTCGATCAGGCGGTCGAGGTTCAGGCACTTTTCGACGAAATGAAGAAGGCGCTGGCCGAGGACGCCTGCCGATTCGTTCAGAAGGTTGTACTCTTCGACGAATTTCGTGCAAAATCAAATACTTCCGGTGGCCTTGCCGCGCACGAGAAGAGCCTTGCCTTCCGCGTGACGCTGCAGGACGCGGCTGGCACGCTACAGGACGAGGTCGTCGATCAGGCGATCCAGACGCTGGTCGAGCGGATGGCTCGTGCCGGTGCGCGCCTGCGCGGCTAAGGAGAGGGGCCGCCCGTTCACGGGCGGCTTTTTCCCCTCGAAAGTTTTGGTTTAACGCGCTGTATGGCAGATATGAACGACATGACCTCGAGTGAATTCGAAGCCCTCCTGACGGCGCAACGCAGCGCCATGAACCGCGACGCTTCGGCGCCGGCGTCCGCCGAGACGCCGACGCTGACGAAAGCGGAGCTGGCGGAGCTGCTGTTCGACAGCGTCGGGCTGAACAAGCGTGAAGCGAAGGACATGGTCGAGGCCTTCTTCGAAGTGATCCGCGACGCGCTCGAAAACGGCGAAAGCGTCAAGCTGTCGGGCTTCGGCAACTTCCAGCTGCGCGACAAGCCGCAGCGTCCGGGCCGCAATCCGAAGACGGGCGAGGCGATTCCGATCGCGGCCCGCCGGGTGGTAACCTTCCACGCGAGCCAGAAGCTGAAGGCGCTGGTCGAAAACGGCGCGGAGTAACGCCCGCGCGCCGACGTCTCCGCGCGGCCGCCGCGCACCCTTTACCGACGGTTAACCGACGATGACCACTACGGTTGAGAAAGTCGTCTTGCCTCCGATTCCCGCCAAGCGCTACTTCACGATCGGCGAAGTCAGCGAACTGTGCGGGGTCAAGCCGCACGTGCTGCGTTACTGGGAACAGGAATTCACGCAGTTGCGGCCGGTGAAGCGGCGCGGCAATCGCCGGTATTACCAGCACCATGAAGTGCTGCTGATCCGGCGGATTCGCGAGTTGCTGTACGAACAGGGGTTCACGATCAACGGGGCGCGCAACCGGCTCGATTCGCCGGGCGGCGAACGCGCTGCCGCGGAGCCGGCCGAGCCCGACATGCCGGCCGCCGATGCGCGCAGCGCGGGCAAGCCGGGAGCAACGGTCGACGTGGTCGCGCTGCGGCAGGCGCTCCTCGACGTGCTCGACGGCCTCAAGCGCGACTGAAACACGACTGAAACGCGAACGAGCGCGACGCTCGAATCAGCAAATGCCCGGTTGGCGCAGCGCCACCGGGCATTTTTCATACGTGCGGGCCGGGCGGATCAGCGCGCGGCGAGCGGATTCGGTTTGCCCATGTCGACGACGAGCGTGCCGTCCGGCAGCATCCGCACCGAGCCCTGCGCGACCTGGCTGCGGTAGCCGTACAGGTCGAAACGCATCGGGCCGGCCGCGGCCGAGTTCCGGATCAGCGCACGGACGTTCAGTTCGAGCACGTTGAACATTTTCATGTCGCCGCCTTCCATCCACATGTAGCTCGGCGCGTCGATCTGCGGGCGCTTCGGCGCGGGCGCGTCGGCGGGCCGCCGGAACGTGAGGCGCAACCCGTCGCGTTCGACCGTCGCGTGACCGAGCTTGCCGTTCAGCACCGGCGGCGGGAATACGGTGTACTGGTCGAGCACGAGCGTGTCGCCGCGCAATTCCGCGCCGCGGCGCTGCAGCGGCGTCAGCGATGCGAGCTCGATGCCGAGCGAGCGCAGCAGCTTCGCCTGCGGGATGCCGAGCACCGACACCTGGGTCGGCTTGAACGCGAGGTGGCGGTCGTCGAGGACCGACAGCGAGCCCTTCATGTCGGTCGGCAGCCACACGCCCGGCACGTGATTCCACAGCTTGATGCCGCCCTGCACACGCAGGTCCTGACCGTCCGCGCTCAGCTGCAGATCGTTCAGCGAGCGCGGCGAGTAGTCGAGCAGGTAGTTGTTGAAGAGCGCCGACATCGCCTTCCACGACTCGACGACCGTCCCGCCGAGAATGCGGATGTCGTACTGGTTCGGATCGTCAAGATCGACCGGTTCGCCGGGCCGCTTCGCGATCAGTTGCACGTCGAGATCCTCGACATGGAACCCGATGTCGCCGGACAGGTTGAAATCGACGTTGTGCAGGTGGATCGTCGGATTGCGGTTCGACACGTGCCGCTCGTTGAACGGCGTCGTCGACGTGCGGCGCATCGCCACTTTCTGCATGCCGGGCTGCGGCGTGCCGGCCGCGAGCGCAAACGCTTCCCAGTGCTGGCGCGAGTCGCGCAGCGCGCTCTGCTGCGCGGCGAGAAAGCTGTCGTTCAGGCGAGCGGCCGCGTTGCCGAGCGCGGCGCCGCTTGCCGGACCGGCATACGACGGCATCCGGATCGCCATCGCGCCGCTTTCGTCGAAATTGAAATAGCCGGCCGATACCTGGTCGCGATAGTGATACAGGTCGAACACGAAAGTCTGGTCGCGCTTCGCCGGATCGACGGGGCCGATCAGGATGTCGGCATTCATCGGCATCGAGCGCATGAACTTCACGTCGCCGCCGCGGATGTACATCGCCTGTTGCGGCGCGTTCGCGGGCAGCGCGAAGCCCGCGTGCGAGCCGTCGTCGAGCGTCAGGTCGAGGCCGGCCGGCGTTACCCGCAACGCGGTGATCCGGATCTTCAGCCGCGGCGGCGGCATCAGCTTGTCGACCGACATCACGAGATCGTCGCCGGCGAGCCGCGCGATCGGCGTCTCGACCTTCAGCAGATCGGCCATCTTCACGTTGGCCGCGCGCATCACCGGCTGCGCATTGATGCCCGACACGCGTACGCCGGTCGGATGGAACACGAGCTGGCTGCCGTCGCGGATCGCGAGCGTGCCGGTCAGCGAGAACGGCACCCAGCCGTCGCGCTGCATCTCGCCTTGCAGATGGATCACGCCGTCGCCGGCCGACACGGCAAGCTTGCGCAGCGGCGCGTTGCGATAACCGAAGATGTAGGTGTTGAACAGCGCGGTCAGCTTCGCGTTGTCGAGCGTGACGGTGCCTTCGTGCACGTCGATCTCGAAGCTCGTCGGATCGTCGAACACGATCGGCGCGCCGGCCTGGGTCGGCACCAGGGTCGCGGAAAGCTGGTGGATGAAGAAGCCGAGATTGTTGACGATGCGGAAATCAACGTCGCGCAGGAACGTCATCGCACCGTTCTGGCCCGAGTCACGCAGCGTGAACGGCCGCGGCTGCGCGAGGCTGATCGACGCGAGCGACGGCACGGTGCGCGCGGTCTGCTGCTCGCGGGCGAGGCGTTCCGCTTTCGCGCGTTCGATCCTCGTCGACGCGGCCGATGCGTTGCCGTCGCGTTGCGCGGCCGGTTCGGCGCAACCGGCGCAGAGCAGCGCGAGCGCGAGCGCGGCGCAGCCGAGCGCACGGGAAGTGCCGCGTGAAACGACGCCGGCCGCGCGTCGCGGGCCGGACGTCCTGTCGGGAATTGCCAAAGGCGTGCGATGGCCGCGCCGGACCGCATTCCGCATCGTCTGTCTCCATGTCTTGTCGTGATCGACGCGGCGCGCGGTGGATGCGCGGCGCGGACGTCGATGCCGTGCAGTGTGTCATAGCGCGCTAGAGCGGCGTAACCAAACAACCGGCGCCGGGCCGGGGCGGCGCGGCGCGCGGCGGGACAACGGATTCGCGGGGGTGGGGCGGCCGGATCAAACGGGCGTTTGGTTTTGCGGCCGGAGCCGGCCGCGGGTGCTGCGCGGGGTCGGCAAGCAGATGCCGACGCTCGCCGACCCCGGTTCGCGGGTTCGATGAACGCAGCATTCGAAGCGGACGGCGGGCGGGTCGACTCGACCGACGCGATGTCGCCGCGGTTCCGCCGGATCGATCACACCAACATCCGCTGTCGGATCGTATTCAGCGTTGCCTGGTCGAGTTGCAGGCCATCACGGATGTACGACGCCATCGCGCCGTACGACGTGACGACCTGATCGAATGCGGCTTGCAGATAAGCGGCTTGCGCGCCCTGCAGCGCGGCCATCATGTCGGCAGCGTCCTGCCCGCCGCTCTTTGCCGCCTGAGCCACGTAGGCCGCGATTTCGGCCGCGCTGTAGACGTTGGTCAGCAGATAGTCGGCGAGAATCGTCTGCTGCGGAACCCCGAGGATCGTGTGGAGAATCGCCGTCGCCCAGCCGGTGCGATCCTTGCCGGCCGTGCAGTGGAAAACCAGGTTGCCGCCGGATGCGGCAAAGCCCGCGAACAGCGCGTGATAGCTCGTTCGCGTGGTTTCCGACGTCACGAACGCGCGGTACATGCTCTCCATGAAAGCTGCGGCCGTCGCGCCGCTCGTCGGAAGCGGACCGAGATTGGCGACGCCGAGCACATTGAGGTTCTGCCAGGCGGCGCCGGCCAGCGGCGTATCGGGCTGCGCGTGGATTTCGGACGTCGTGCGCAGGTCGCACACCTGCGCGATGCCGAGCGTATTGACCGTTGCGACGTCGGCAGCCGACAACGCGAGTGCGGACGAGCGGTAGATCACGCCTTTTTTCATCGTTGCGCCGCCGGTGGTCGTGTAGCCCGTGCCGCCCGGTCCCGCCGTGTCGCGAAAGTTCGCTGCCGACGCGAGCCGCGGCGTCGTGACGGGCGCGACCGCGATCGAGTCGCCGCCGCACGCGGACAGCAGCGACGTGCTTCCCAGCGCGATGCCGAGCGTGCCGGCACCCAGCCGCAGAAATTGTCGCCGGGAGATTTCGTTTTTCTGATTCATTCACTGGCCTTTGTCGGGGACGTTGCAGGAAGTCGCGACCGCGGTCGCGATCCATACGGCTGCCGCGATGCCGTATCGATCGGCGTGCGGTTCGACGATGCGCCGGCCGCGTCGATGGCGCGCCGGGTAAGCGCACGGTAGCGATTCGCGACGGAACGGCCATCGTCCTTTTCGATTAGGCCGGTCGCGAAGGGCCGCTGCGATACGTGGATGCTGGCCGATAGGGATGCGCCGGCACGCCGTCGTTCGCAGCGAAGCCGTCGCCACGCCAATAATTTCGCGCCGAAGATTCACAAAATGCATGCGACCCGTTCTAAACCGGCCAACTGTCTGTTATAATTTTTTCCTTTCGGGGCGTAGCGCAGCCTGGTAGCGTACCTGCATGGGGTGCAGGTGGTCGGAGGTTCAAATCCTCTCGCCCCGACCAGGATATAAGGCCCGGAAACCCGCGCCAGTATTGGGAAGCCAATGCTGACAAAGGTTTCCGGGCCTTTCCGTTTTCCGGGTGTGTCAATTGGGTGTGTCAGTTCGCCGTGTAAAATTCGGAGATGACTGACTTGGCAACCCAACTCCCTACCGGCGTCTACCTCAGGCCCGGTTCCTCAGTTTTCCAGATTCGTATCGGCGTCCCCAAGGACCTAGAGAACTTCTACCGCGACCCAAAGACCGGCAAGCCAAAGGCTGACGCCTATCGCGCGAGTCTGCGGACCTCAAACCGAGACGAAGCAATCACCAAGGCCCTCAAGCTGATAGCGGAGCACCGCGACCGATTCGACGCGCTGCGGACCAAGGCCGCCCCCGCACCGTTCGTGGCGCTTACGCCAGCATTGGCGCAACAGTTCGTGGAAGCCGTCCGGTTTTCCTTGCTGCACGTTGACGACCACGTAACATTCCTTGAGGCCGACCCCACAGCACGGGTACAAGCGCGAGCCCGCCTTGATAGGGCTAGGAGCGGGTCTATCGTAGCGATGCGCAATGGAGACCTGGGTGCAGCACGCGCCGTCGCCGCGCGTACCGCTGAAGAATGGGGCCTGAGGATCAACTGGGATTCCCAGGAAGGGACAAGGTGCTTGATCCAGATTACACGGGCCGTGGTCTCCGCACTGGTAGATATTGAGAAGCGGCAGGGAGGCAATCCGATTGATACTCCGGTAGCACCGGAGCCGCCGCAGGTACACGCGGAGTCGTCCGAGCCCGAGCCGCCTAAGACCTTACGCGATGTCGTACCGTCCTGGATCGCACGCAACGCCCCTAAGGACAACGCCATTGGACGCACAGAGAGGGCGCTGACGTTGTTCGAGCAGGCCGTGGGCAGCGTGCCACTTACTGAACTGACGAAGGCCAAAGGGGCCGCGTTTGTTGAGTTCTTGCTGGACCCGGCGCGTGGATGGTCCCGTAAGACGGCGGCAAACCATGCGGCATGTATCACCTCCCTCGCAAACGTAGCCGTAAAGATTGATCTACTGGAGCGAAATCCGCTCGACCTCACATTTGACAAGACAATCGGGGCGAAGTCCCGTGAGCCTTGGACCGACGATGAGATGCGGCGAATGTTCGGTCATTCTCTGTTCTCCGGTCGCATGGCTGAGGTTCCCCATTGGCAGGACGTAGAGCCGTCTGATGGTCGCGCTTTGCTGTTATTGCTGCTGCACACTGGTGCGCGCATTGGCGAGATCGCGCAGCTACGGAAAGAGGACTTCCAGACCCGCAACGGGATCACGGTAATACGGATCACTGCCGAGGCTGGCACGGTCAAGACTCAGGAGTCTGAGCGAGTCGTCCCGCTGGCCGCACACCTACTGGCCGACCCCTGGTTCGCTCAGTGGCTCCGGGCAATCTTGGGCGGCATTGGGCCAGCGCTCCCGTCTGCCTGCGGTCGTGCGCGGGGGCCAGGCGACACTATGGGCCAATGGTTCCGCCAGTTCCGCAAGGCTGCTGCATTGCCAGAAGGGGCGCTAGAGGGTGCCCACAAGTTCCGCCATTGGCTCCGGTCTACCTTGGCAGAGAAACACGTCGGCGAGGCCACGATGGATTCGATTACCGGTCACTCGACACAGGGCTCTAGCGGCCGTAAGACCTACACGGCGGCAGCGAGCCTTCCGGCTATGAGAGAAGCATTGGACCGCCTTGACTGGCCCGGAGTGTCCCAGTAGCAATCACGAATGTTCGCGCCTGGCCCTAACGACGGCTCGCTTCGGCGGGCCGCGTTTCATGGTCTGCTTGAATGTCGTAATGAACGCGCACTGAACCGCACCGAATTTTGTGGAGGCTCGGATTCTTGAGAGAATCGAGCCATGAACAAGAAGGCAACCAAGTTTTCCCCGGAAGTCCGGGAGCGCGCAGTGCGTCTGGTACGTGAGCAGCGTAGCGAACATCCGTCGATGTGGGCGGCGGTCGAATCGATTGCGCCGATGATCGGCTGTACGCCGCAGACGCTGCTGGATTGGGTCAAGCGCGAGGAGATCGATCGTGGGGAACGTGATGGCGTGAGCACGGCCGAGCGTGAACGCATCAAGGCCCTGGAGCGTGAGGTCAAGGAACTGCGCCGTACCAACGAGATTCTCAAGCTGGCGAGCGCGTTTTTCGCCCAGGCGGAGCTCGACCGCCGATTCAAGTCCTGAAGGCCTTCGTTGATCAGCATCGCGACACCTTCGGGGTCGAGCCGATCTGCAAGGTCTTGCGGATTGCCCCGTCGGGCTACCGACGCCATGCTGCGCAGCGTCGTGATCCGTCCAAACGCTGCGCTCGCGCCAAACGCGATGAGGTCCTGCAACCCGAGATCAAGCGTGTCTGGCGGGCCAACATGCAGGTCTACGGTGTGCCAAAGGTCTGGAAGCAGATGAACCGGGAGGGCATTGTGGTCGCACGCTGCACGGTCGGGCGGCTGATGAAGCTGCAAGGCTTGCGAGGCGCAGTTCGCGGCAAGCGAGTTCGCACGACGAATCCCGATACGAGCACCCCGCGCCCGTTGGACCGGGTCAACCGGCAGTTCAAGGCTGAGCGCCCGAATCAGCTTTGGGTGTCTGACTTCACCTATGTCTCGACATGGCAGGGTTGGCTGTACGTGGCGTTCGTGATCGACGTGTTTGCCCGTCGCATCGTCGGTTGGCGCGTCAGTTCGTCGATGAGCACGGACTTCGTTCTGGATGCGCTCGAACAGGCGCTGTACGCGCGCCAACCGGGCGACGATGGGACTTTGATACACCACTCCGATAGGGGGGCTCAATACGTCAGCATTCGGTACAGCGAACGTTTGGCCGAGGCGGGTATCGAGCCGTCCGTCGGCAGCCGCGGCGACAGTTACGATAACGCGCTGGCTGAAACGATCAACGGTCTCTACAAGACGGAACTGATTCATCGGCGCGCCCCTTGGAAAACGAGGGAATCCGTCGAACTGGCAACGCTGGAATGGGTCGCCTGGTACAACCATCATCGGCTGATGGAACCGCTCGGCTATATCCCGCCTGCCGAAGCTGAGGCAAACTACTACAGGCAACTCGGAAATGCTGCTGAAGTGCCTGCATTAACTTAAACCAACCGGCCTCCACGATTCCCGGTGCGGTTCATCCCACGGCTCGCCGTCAGACGGAGTCTTTTCGTTTGTACCGCCGTCCAATCAACTCAGCACACGGTAGAGAGCCCAAACCGCGCTCTCATTTGTACGTGCGTGCATCTGTTTTTTTTGTTTCGCCTGGGAGCGTGCGGGCTGCGCCTTCGCTTCACATGCTGCCCGGATCAAGCAAGCTGGAGGGCGCTGTCCGCCGTATACCTCCCGCACGAATCCAGGGCTGTCACCGGTTTACCACGAGCTCGCCTAGACCAACCCAGGCGGACGGAGCAGTAGTGGCATGGCGGGGCTGTAATCGCGTCTACCGTATACAGGAGGCCGAGGTCTCACCCGTTAATTTCGGGAAGTCCTAGGGCGCGGAATAACTCCGCACAGGTTGAGTCCCTAGGCTACCTACGCCTCTATAAGACTTTAAGAGATAGGCTTAGGCCGCCTAGGCTACATGGCTTCTCTTTGTTTGTCGCTGCTGCTTCCCCAATCCAAACCAAGAGACTCCTGGCATCTCAGCCCCGAACATGAGTCTCCGTGCACTGTATGCCGCAGGTAAGCCGTGTTATGGAATCTATGCTTATTGCGCGGAGCACGGGGGATCTGTGTGAGCCCTTGCGAATCATTTCGCTATGGGGTGCCACGATCTCCCGTGCTCTTAATGAGGATCCTACAAAGACAATGAACTTACGGACTCCCAGAGCGGGTCTTCAGAAAGGGTGAGTTCAGCCTTGATTCGACTCATGCGCTCGGTATGACGGCGAACGGGCTTATAGACCCAGCCGTCATCTCCCTTATTTCGTTCGATGGTTTGCTCCCGCAAAAGCAGTTTCAGAATCGCCTCAACCAATTTAGGGCTGTATTTTTGCCCGTATCCGCCCTTGAGCAGACTCGCTTCCTCGCGACCGGCGCCCGATTGAAAGAAGATTTTATGAATTATCGACAGAAATAGTTTCTGCGAAGCGCTCAGAGAGCTTTCCTTTATTCTGGCGGAATTCGACAGCCGTTCGAATTCAATGACATCTGTGTTCTTGATCCATGCTGGCAACCCAGCTTGCGTAGTCACGCCTCTGACAACGGCAAAAAGAGAGTCATCAATATAAAATCCATCTGATTCGTCTATTGGTGTATCTTGAATCATAATAAGGCCAATCACCGATTGCTTGATTGATAAGTTGGCAATTTTTCTTGAGCTAAGGTTGAGAATCGGAATTTCGGAGCCAGAAAGCTGCAAAGACTTGAAATCGAGTCGCTCGTCGCCGAACAGTGAGAGCGCCGAAATAATTTCACCAAGTCGCTTGGTATTTGCGGTGTTCCCATACTTTCTGAGATAAGCGAAGCATAGCGTATCAAGGTCAAAATTCCTGACCGTTGATGCCACATAAATTATCCCAAGCGATCTTAGTGACTGCTTCCATTGACTTCCGGTATTTTCCGGCGTCATTGAGATTACGTCGGTAATGAGTCGTTCTGCACGCAAAATGTCAATTACATCGTAATCGACAAATTGCCGGTCTGGAGATTCCGGCTCGATGCGTCCAAGTGTACACATGCGCGCCAATAGCTGCCGTCCGGTTTGGTCCGGAGCAGTTCCTACCGCACGCTCGTATGCCTCATCAATGTTTCGTGGGGAAAGTCGCCCAAGGAATGTGTCTGAATAACGAGCCTTTGATGCCAATTCATATAGAATGAAGCGAATAGTTTGGGGGGCAATCGACTCACCCACACCTTTAGACTCGCGTACGCACACTGCGTTAAGAAATGCTCCCCAAAACTCAAATTGTCCATGTTCTTTTTTAAGGATTCGGGTGACATCATCCTTATCAAGCTCCACAAGCACTTGGAAGACCAATGGCTTTCGAGGTAGCCATGTTGGAAGCGGTGCGTCGATTCCCAGATCCTTGAAATATTTCTCACCCTCGGAGTGCGTGAATGTATCGGGAACCTTAATGACGCTGGTATCGTCCCTTGCTCCGAGTAGGCCCAGTGATCGCAGCATTTCATCATCACTATCGAAGAAATGTGATCTGCCTGTCACAAGAACGCCGGCCTTTGATCTTTGAATAAGGTCCCTGACGCCTCTCACGGCATGACGACGCAGCGCAATGCGATCATCGACTCGAATGTCGTGGCTCTGAGCGCCAATTTCGTCAAAGCCGTCAAGAAGAAGAATAAGTGCACCGGAGTTTAGGAGTCGGACGAAATTGTCTATCGAACTGGAGAGGCCAATATTGCCAAGATGGCCTGCGAGTACCTCCAGTGCGTTGGAGCTACTCCAATGATCGCGCAGATTTATGGCAATAGGGAAAGCTCCAGCATCACGAATTTTTGAGCTTAGCTGGTTGTATACTTCTCGGACACAACGGCTCTTGCCCGTACCGAAATCTCCAGTGAGGGCAATCTTTGTACCGCGCAAAAGTTTTGTGACTAAATCGGAAATGGCATGAGAGCCGTCGCCATTGGCATCTTCGTATCTGATGGGAACGAAGTTTCGGGTATCGTTTGCGCCTGTCTTTGAATCAACGGCGCTTCCAAATGGGAAGTCAACTCGGAGTGCATGATATGCCGGAAAGTCAAAGAACGACTGCTCAAATTCCTGTGACGAGCAGACTGTTATGTGGGCGGATTTACCAGCCTCAGTCATGCTCAAAGTCGGTTCCTCGTCTAAGACAACATATCCGCGACAAATTACTCCCTGGGTAGCCAAATTTATTTTTGTGGGGATTATTTTATTAAGATCATTTCTGACTTTTTCTAAAGTCCGTTCTTTTGTTATTTCAATAAGAATTATTTCGTCGGCGGATACGCGTACCACGCCATCGAAATCGACCCCATTCAGATGTTCCGGATTGCATGAGGCGTTCCAGCGAAGCTTTGCTATACCGCGGACATGATCCTCAAGATTTTTCCAGGTGGCGGCCATATTTTGTGAATTCCCCGTGTTTCACGACAGATTTGTCGGTAGCGTTACACGTAAACGTATCAATGCATCGTACCGTTTTGCGCAAACTGCTTTTCGGCTAGTATGGCATGATTGATGCTGCCCCGTAAATTGAACAGGCAGTGAAGGCCTCGCATGGCAGAGCATGTGTCCCGCACGCGGACCGCGAGCACCTGTTGCGGTTGCGGGGTGGCTCAGTGGAAGCCCTCCGTGACTGTTCGCACGAAAGCGTCTGCGTAGCAATCTGGGACTTTCAGTGGCTCTGTTACGTAAAGGGCATTAGCCGCCGCTGATGGGCCCGAAGCGAACGGGGAGCAGTCCGAGCGCCCATGCATCGCGGATTCCACTTTCGGAACCGGGAGCATGGCTACAACTGCGGCGTTGGGGGCGCTGCTCCTGGCCTGAAGCAAGGGGCGGCTGCTATGAATGGGCTACTCGTGTTTCTTCATGTTGGACACCATCAGACAGGTTCCAGGATGTAGGAGCCGGAAGAAGGCAAGGGAGGCCCGGGCGGGGCCGTGCTAGACTAAGCGCCACTGCGTCAATTTACACGGCGAAACGCGTCGACACATTGCCCGGAAAGCCTTATTTCACGGTGGGTTCGAAGAGGTTCAAATCCTCTCGCCCCGACCAGACAAGAACCCGCGTCAGTTCACGCTGACGCGGGTTTTTTCTTGGCCGTCGCTTTTTTGCACATCCCGGCGCGGCCCCGGTAAAATGCAAGGTTGATCCACGGAAAGCGCCGTGATTTAGCGGAAGAGGATTCCCCGAACATGACTGATCTTCGTCTTACCATGCGGTTCGCTGCAGTGCTTGCCACCGGTGCGCTCGTTGCCGGTTGCGGTACGTCGTCGCCCACGAAAGTGGACTACAAGAGCGATTCGAAATCGAAGGAAGCGTCGCTCGCAGTGCCGCCCAACATGCTCGACGAGACGGCCGATCAGCGTTCGCTGCCGCCGCAGGGCGGCGCGACTTCCCTGTCCGCGCTTCAGCAGGTCCAGCAGGCGGCGCCTGTCACGGACACCGTCGCGCCCGCGGTGGCCGGCATGCACATCCAGCGCGACGGCACCGAGAGCTGGCTCGTGATCGACGGCAAGAAGCCCGCCGACATCTGGCCGCAGGTTCGTCGTTTCTGGCAGGAGCAGGGCTTTCTGCTCGTCGTCGACCAGCGCGACAAGGGCGTGATGGAAACCGACTGGAACGAAACCCACCCGCAGATCAACGACGGCCTGATCCGCAGCGTGATCTCGAAGGCGATGGGCAATTCGTACGTGACGGCCGAGCGCAACAAGTACCGCACGCGTCTCGACGCCGCGCCGAACGGCGGCACCTACGTGTTCATCAGCCAGAAGGGCATGCGCGAGGCGCTCACCGGCGCCAGCAACGATTCGAGCAAGTGGGAAGCGAAGCCGAACGACCCGGCGCTCGAAACCGAGTACCTGAAGCGACTGATGGCGGTGCTCGCACAGAACGAGCAGCGCGCGAAGAACGGCGAGCCGCCGATCGCGAACATCAAGGACAACGCGGTGCCGAAGGACAAGAAGGCCGATACGGACGCATCGAAGGCCGCCGCGGCCATCGCCGCGCAGAACGTCGCCCGTACGTCGTCGCAAGGGAACGACGTCGACTCCGCTTCGGTGCCGTCCGAAGTCACGCTCGGCGAGCCGTACGACCGCTCGTGGCTGCACGTCGGCCTCGCGCTCGACCGCGCGAACTTCACGGTCGACGATCGCGATCGCACGAAGGGTCTGTATTTCGTGCGTTATGTCGATCCGAAGGATCTGAGCGCGGCCGAGCAAGGCTTCTGGAGCCAGCTGTTCCACGGCAAGAAGGAAAAGCAGGCGAAGCAGTATCGCGTCAACGTCAAGGCGCTGACGCCCGACCAGACGCGCGTGGCGGTCGTCGACGATTCCGGTGCGATCGATACGTCGTCGCCGGCCCGTCAGATCATGGGGCTGCTCGTGAATCAGCTGCGCTGATCTCGATACGATCCCGCCCCTCGAAAAAGCCCGCCATCCGGCGGGCTTTTTTATTGCGCTCGCGCGTGACCGTCTGTTCGCGACATTCGGGCGCTCCGCGTGACGTTACGTAACATCCGCGCGTTACGGCGCCCGAGCCGGTGTTACATCGTCATGACTGACGAAAATATCCTTATGGATCAATGGCGTGCTTTCGAAAGTGCGACTGGCACGCAAACTGCTTTATAAGTTGGAATCGTTAGGACAGGGAGGATGGCACGAGATTCCGGGCGGGCGTCGCGAGCGCCTCGATCAACGGTATCCCTGCCTTCAGATGCCGGCGCAGCGAGCGCCGGCGCAACCGATGACGATCCGCGCGGTGCGCGGATCTCGATGGCCCCGTCGCCTATCCTCGTAGGGCGACGGTTTTGCCCGCGCTTCTTCTGGAGCGCGGGCAATTTTTTTGGAGCCATCGTGCGACGGCGTACCGATCGAGCGGTGCCGTAGTCCGGATTCGTCCGGGATGAACAGGTCGGGAGCGGCAGGAATCGCGGTCGTCGTGCAAGCGAAGCTGCGTGCCTGGAACGCTCTCTGCCCGGCAGCGGCGGCGAGGATCGCCCGCTGCGGAATCCGCGCTGTCGAAGCGCGTCTGCGCGGATGATGCGTGCGGCCGGGCACATTGCCGGCCGCCATGACGCGTCAATGCGACGCGCTGGGAACGTCGAGAATCAGAATGATCGTCCAGTCCGCATCGCCATCGTGGTGATACTGGCGTTCGGCGACGATGAACGGTTGCTGCTTGCCTTGCGGGCCGAGGAAAAGCACGTCGCCCTCCATCGGCAGGCACTCGATCGGCGGCAGCGCGAGGAAGGCGTCGTCCGAGCCGCGCGGCATCAGTTGCTTGATCTTGCGAGTGGCCGCTTCGGTCCACTCGATGTCGAGTTGAATGTTGCTCATGCTGTCCTCCGCACCGGGGTGCGCACGGGTGGAAAATTTCGGTGCGCGACTTTAGCACAGCGCGCAGGCGCCGCAACCAAAAAAGCCGAACCCGGTTGCCCGGGTTCGGCTTTTCGCATGTGCGGTGCCGCCGAACTTACTGGCTGGCAGCTTCTGCCGGAGCGGCCTTGGCGGCCTTCTTGCCGGCCTTCTTCGCTGCCTTGTGGTGAGCAGCCTTCTTGCCGTGGTGGTGCTCTTCCTGAGCCGCCGGCTGTGCAGCCTCGGCTGCTTGCTGCTGTTGCAGTGCCTGGGCGCGCTGCTCGATCTCGGCGATCTTCGCCGGGTCGGTGATGGTCTGGATTTGCGTGCTCTCTTGCGCATACGCTGCGCCAGTCAGCGCCGACATCGCGACCAGAATAGCCAGGGACGTCTTCTTCATTGCTTTACCTCCGCTAAGTGGTGATGAACCCGAATGTTGCCGTGTTGTCTGGCGACTGCAATCGAGTGCGTGTCGAGTGTAACAAAAGTGACGGATCAATGTGCACCGGAACGTGGCGCGGCGCAAGCCTCCGTTGAAGTCGCGCAACACTTCACGCATTCCGTCATGCGCGCACCATCGCGGGCAGTGCTGCCGTTCTCGCTTTCCCGGCCGGCGCCGTGTTCAGAACCAGCCCAGCCAGCGATACACGTGGAACTGCGCGATACCGATCAGCTCGTGCAATGCCTGGTTGGCATCCGCGAGGTTGTGCCAGCGCGGCACCCAGCCCGTTTGCGCTCGCCTCCGATTCGCGTAGACGGGCTGCGGATCGATGCCGAAGCGGTGGAAATCGAGCAATGCGCGGCGCATCTGATACGACGAAGTGACGAGAATGCGCGTGTCGTCATGTTGAGAGCGTAGTATAGACGCCGTGAACTTCGCATTTTCGTAGGTCGTACGGCTGTTCGGCTCCAGAACGAGGTCGCCGGGAGCGACGCCGTCGGCGACCAGCCGGCGTCCGTATACCGCGGCCTCGGTCTCGCCGTGATGTTGCGGGTCGCCGCCCGACATCACGACGGTGCAGCGGGTAGCCTGTTGCCGGCACGTGCGATAGAGCGCGGCGGTCTTGCGGATGCGTGCGTCACCGTCGAGCGGCGGCTGCAAGCCGGCATCGGTGCGTCGCGTGCCGGTGCCGAGGATGATGAGCGTGGTCTGCCCGCGCATGTCGGGATGCTCGACCGGCGTGACGCCGGCTTCGGTCCACGCGAGGAGCGGCGCGGCTAGCCAGCCCGTCGCGAGCAGCCAGAACAGCGCGGCGCCGGCAATCGCGACGAGTCGCCGCCGCTTGCGGCAGAGCATGAAACAGATGAAGAGAAGTACAAATGAATCGAACAGAATCAATTTGATTGGGGTATGGTGTCTTTTTATGGACGGCTGACGATCCGGCCCTGACGCGACGCCGAACGTCGGCTTCCAGAATCGGTGGCGGTATCGGCGGGCGGAGCTGCCGCCCGGCGCGCCGCTTCGCATTGTCGCTGCACTTTAAGAAAGAATCGAGATGGCCACGTATTCCAACGAAGCGGTGCTCGACGCATTGAGACGAGTGCAGTACCGCCAGGTACCGTGGGCGCGCCGCCCGGGCGTGTTCGAGTATCTCCGGTCACTGGGGCTGATGGACACGGTCAGGCAGAAGACCGTTGCTCCCGCACCGGGTTTCCACGCGCCGGTCGACATCGCGGTGCTGACCGATAACGGTCGAGCCGAATGTGCGCGCCTCGAGCGCGACGAAAAACTGCTTTCCTGGACTGATCGCCGTATGGACGACTACGCATTGAGCGAAGCGAGCGCCGTGGCGATTCTCGAAAGCCGCCTGTAGCGGCGCACTTTCATCCTCGCGCGTCGCCCGCCGGCGACGCCAAAAAAAAGCCCGTATCGCGAGGATACGGGCGTACCGGATACTTTTGCTGTTGCCACGCTGTGCTCATGGCAACGATGTGACTCGTCCCATGCCGGGCAGTTCCCGCATCCGGGAATTTTCTTTGGTTAAACCCTTCGGATTGCCGCGTTACGGGTGACGCGGCATGGCCGGCGCCTGCGAGCCGATACGCGCGCGTGCATTGCTCGCGATGTCGCCGCGCAGGTCGCCGCGCGGCACGGTCTGTCGATTGGACGACGCGGCGGGCGGTTGCTGGCGAAGGGTGCGATGATCCTGCTGGCGGTGAGGGGGCTTCGCGCGATCGTCGGCGCGGGCGGGAGCAGTCAGCGCCAGCGAAATGACAATGCCGCATGCGACGAGCAGTGACATTGTTTTCATGGCGGGGCTCCCTTCAAGCCGTCGGCGCGGCTTGTTGATATGTCGCTAAGGTAAGCGCGGGAGTGCAGGCTTGCTGTAAATAATAGTAAATAGATGTATCGCGGCACGACAGTGGTAATCGACGACGGCGCGGGCGCCGCGTGAAGGACGGGATGCCGAAAGAAACCGGGCGGCCGAAGCCGCCCGAACAAGCATGCGTTACGCCATCTTCACAGGGGCGCGCCAGGATTCCGGATTGGTCCAGAACGCGCCGCGCAGCCGGTCACGGCTCGGCGGGGCCGGCGGCTTTGCGGCGCTCGCGCCGATGCGCCCGCGCAGCGAAATCTGGCGGCCGCTCGTGCCGAGTCGCTTGACGATTTCGGCGAGCGTGCCGTCTGCCTGCCACTCGTCGAAGCGGCGGCGGCACGTCGGCGGTGACGGATAGCGGCCCGGCAGCTTCGACCAGCCTTCACCCGTCGACAGTACCCACAGTACGGCGTTGACCACCGCACGGGCCTCCACGCGGGGACGGCCACGCCGTTCGCTGCGTGCGGGTTCCGAGCAAAACAGACCCTCGACCAGCGCCCACTCGTTATCTCTCAAATCGTCGAACAGCATCATGTCCTCACCTCAGCGAAGCTAACTCCGGTGCGCTGCCCTGCGCCGCGCACTCTTCAAGCACTCGAGCGTCGAGTGCCGGGTGGGGGCGTCCGGTTGGCCGGCAGCGGCCTTTCTGCCTTCCGTCCGACGAACCCTGCGCCCTGTGCGCAAGGTAATGCACGAAGCGTGCCACGTCGGAGGCGATTCCCTCGAGAGCCGCTTGGCAGCGGGCTAACGGCTAAGTCAGCTAGGGGCGTATAAGACGCCAAAATAACCCGCCAGCAAATCAGGACAATCACCAATCTTGTGCAATTCGCCCGTGCCACGTGCGTTTGCGCGGATATTGCACCGCAGCGAAACATGTGTGCCGCGTGCCGGATTCGCGCCGCGACACCGGATTCGCACATTAAAATCGCGCATCGATACCGACAATTGATGAGGTGAGGGGATGAACGTCACGCTGCGCCAGCTTCGCGTATTCATCGAGGTCGCGCGGCTGCGGAGCTTCAGCCGCGCGGGCGACGAGATCGGTCTCACGCAGTCGGCGGTCAGTCGCTGCGTACGCGAACTCGAGGCCGAGCTCGGGCTGAAGCTGATCGACCGGACGACCCGCGACGTGCAGCTGACCGACGTCGGCGGGAACCTGATCGCGAGCGTGTCGCGCCTGATCGACGATCTCGACGACACGCTGCGCGAGATTCGCGAGATCGGCGAACAGCGGCGCGGGCGCGTGATCGTCGCCGCGAGTCCGACCATTGCGTGCCGGCTGATGCCGCGCGTCGTCGCATCGTGCGAGCGCCAGTTCCCGTTCGTCACGCTCGGTTTGCGCGACGACGTGCAGAGCGACGTGTTGCGCAAGGTGAAGTCGAGCGAGGTCGATTTCGGTGTCGTCATCGGGCCGCTCGCCGTTGCCGATCTCGTGTGCGAACCGCTGATGACCGACTCGTTCTGCCTGGTCGCGCGTGCCGACCATCCGCTTGCGGCGCGCACCGAGGTGCCGTGGACGGCGCTCGACGGCGAGCGCCTCGTGCTGCTCGATCATGCATCCGGAAGCCGGCCGCTGATCGATGCCGCGCTGGCCGCCCATCGTGTCAACGCGACGGTCATGCAGGAGCTCGGCCATTCGGCGACGGTGTTCGGGCTCGTCGAGGCCGGTGTCGGCGTGAGCGTGCAGCCGTGGCTGTCTTTGCCGTTGCCGGCCGGATCGACGCTGGTCGCGCGGCCGTTGACGCCGCGCACCGAGCGGACCGTCGAACTGGTGCGTCGCCGCGACCGGTCGCTGTCGCCCGCCGCGCAGGCGATCTGGGAACTCGTGCGGCAGATGCCGGCGCGGGCGGAGGATCTCGACTGAGCGTGCTGATCCGGCACCCGCGCCGGTACACTACGCGGATCGTGTTCCTCGGCGGTGGTTCTCGATGACGCATTTCGCAGATGCCGGCCTGGCGACGGGCGGGCCGGCGGCACGCGGCGCAGTGCATGCGCTGCGGTCGTCGCTGATCAGGGAAGTGGCGAACGCCGGCTCGGGCCTGCCCGACGTGCTGCCGTTCTGGTTCGGCGAATCCGATCGTGTGACGCCGGCGTTCATTCGCGACGCGGCCGCGGCAGCGCTTCGTGACGGCGCGACGTTCTATACGCACAACCTCGGCACGATGTCGCTGCGCGACGCGCTGGCCGCGTACGTGAGCGCACGGCACGGCGCGACGGCAGTCGACACGATCGCCGTCACGAGTTCAGGCGTGAGCGCGCTGATGCTGGCCGCGCAGTTACTGGTCGGGGCGGGCGATCGCGTCGTCGCGATCACGCCGCTCTGGCCGAACCTCGTCGAAATCCCGAAGATCCTCGGCGCACAGGTCGAATGCGTGCCGCTCCGTTATGGCGACACGGGCTGGCGGCTCGACGCCGACCGGCTGCTGGCCGCGCTGACGCCCGGCACGCGGATGCTGTTCGTCAATTCGCCGAACAATCCGACCGGCTGGACGATGTCCCGCGACGACCAGCAGGCCGTGCTCGCGCATTGCCGGCGTCACGGCATCTGGCTCGTGGCCGACGAGGTGTACGAACGGCTCGCCGAAGGGCTTGCCGGAGGGTCCGCCGGAGGACTCGCGATCGGTGCGCGCGGCGCGCCGTCGTTCCTCGACATCGCATCGCGCGACGAGCGGGTGATCGTCGTCAACTCGTTCTCGAAGGCATGGGCGATGACGGGCTGGCGGCTCGGGTGGCTGGTCGCGCCGGCGTCGGTCATGGACGATCTGTCGAAGCTGGTCGAATACAACACGTCGTGCGCGCCGGGTTTCGTCCAGGCCGCGGGCGAAGTCGCGCTGCGCGAAGGCGAGCCGTTCGTGCAGTCGTTCGTCACGGCGCTGCGCGGCGCGCGCGACCATCTGGTCGCCGCGCTGCGCACGCTGCCGGGCGTCGACGTGCCGGCTCCGGACGGCGCGATGTACGTGTTCCTGCGTTTGCCGGGCGCGGACGACAGCCTCGCGTTCTGCAAGACGCTCGTGCGCGACGCGAGGCTCGGGCTCGCGCCCGGGCGCGCGTTCGGTCCGGAGGGCGAAGGGTTCGTGCGCTGGTGCTACGCGTGCGATCCGGCGCGGCTCGATACGGGTGTCGAGCGTCTGCGGGCGTTCCTCGCGCGCGGCGCCGCCGTGCGCTGAAGCGGGGGCGGAACGGGCGCGGCCGGGGCGCGGCCGGCCATTCGGCTCATCTTTACGCACCGGGCAATTTTGCGTAATATGGCGCTCAGTCACGCGGTTCCGTCGTTGTGCCGTGCTGTTCCGTCCGGTTTGGGCCTGGCTTGAAGTTGGTTCGCCGCCCCCGGTTCGTGCTCCCATCAATATGACCGATCAGAATCGGGCGAGCGCGTCTTCCGTTCCTTTCGTCTGTTTGTTGATCCGGTTCGTTTGACCACAGGGTCTGGCCTAGCTGCATGAATACCCAAGAGGCGAAGATCGTCCTCGAGACTGCTTTGATCTGTGCGCAGGAACCGCTGAAGCTCGGCGATTTGCGCAAGCTCTTTGCCGACGGCGTGTCGGCTGACACGGTCCGCACGTTGCTCGAAGATCTGAAACAGGATTGGTCCGGCCGCGGCGTCGAACTGGTGGCGCTGGCAACCGGGTGGCGCTTTCAGAGCAAGCCGGCGATGCGCCATTATCTGGATCGACTGCATCCCGAGAAACCGCCGAAGTATTCGCGCGCGGTGCTCGAAACGCTCGCGATCATCGCGTACCGGCAACCCGTCACGCGCGGCGACATCGAGGAGATTCGCGGTGTCACGGTCAATACGCAGGTGGTCAAGCAGCTCGAGGATCGCGGCTGGATCGAGGTGATCGGGCATCGCGACGTGCCAGGGCGCCCGGCGCTGTACGCGACGACCAAGCAGTTCCTCGACGATCTGGGTCTGAAGGCGCTCGACGACCTGCCCGCGCTCGAGGAGCCCGCCGCGAACATCGAGGCCGCGTTGCTCGCGCAACAGGCGATGGATTTTGATGGCGATGCACCGGCGGCGGACGACGTCCCGGAAACCGGCGAGGCAGCGGTCGACACGCCGGAGCCGCCGGCCGGCGAATTGCCGGGCGACGCCGCGACGGGCATCACGTCGACGCAAGAAATGCCGAACCGCGATACGCTGGAAGCTGATCGCGTTCAAACCGGACAGGGCGGCGCCGAAGCAGCGCCGGCCGGCGGGCAGCCCGAGCCGCTGCGCGCGGAACGGAACGAGGAAGATCGCAAGCCGGCCGCCGACGCGGTTGCCGGAGACGGAGCGGAAGCGGCCGGCGACATGCCGGACGGCGCTGGCCAGGCCGACGCGTCGCGCTCCCGTCCCGCGGACGGCGAGACGCTGGACGATACGTCCGACAGTCTTGCCGACGCCGTACGCAGTGCCAGCGCGCCGATCGGCGCCGATGCGCTGCCGGACGACGAAGCAGAACCCGAACAGCGCCGCGCCTGATCGCGGCCGACTTCTTGCCGCGCCCGCGCCGGGCGCGAGACCTGACATTTTGAGGTTGTTTTGACAGATATCCACGATATTGAATCGTCCGCGCCTGCCGTGCAGGCCGCGCGTGCCGACGATGCGCCGGAGCAGGACGCTCCGGCCGCGGGTGGTGACGAGCGTCCCCGCCGCGGCCTGCGGCGCGGGCCGCGCAGCCTGATCGCGCGGCGTCGCGCGGCGGCCAAGTCGAAGGGCGCCGATGGCGAGTCGCAGGGCGGCGAAGGCGCGGATGCGCAGCCGGCCGAGGCGGCCGAAGCGCAGCCTGCCCGCGCACCGCGCAAGGAAGGCGCCGCCAAGGGCGGCCGCAAGCCGGCCGGCAAGCGTGAAGGCGCAGCCAAGGGTGCGCAGGGCGGCCAGGGGCGGCGCGGCGGTTCGGCGAAGGCCGACGGCGGCGCGGCGAAGGCTGAAGGCGATGCGGCATCGCAGGACGACCTGTTCGCCTACGTGACGTCGCCGGCATTCGACGCCGACAATTCGGCAGGCGGCAGCGGCGTGCGTGCGCCGATGCTGCGCCGCGGCCGCAACCAGCCGACGAACAAGCGCGTGCTGTCGCCGGACGACGATGCGCCGAAGCTGCACAAGGTGCTCGCGGAAGCCGGCATGGGCTCGCGCCGCGAAATGGAAGAACTGATCGTCGCCGGCCGCGTGTCGGTGAACGGCGAGCCGGCGCACATCGGCCAGCGGATCATGCCGACCGACCAGGTCCGCATCAACGGCAAGCCGGTCAAGCGCAAGCTGCCGAACAAGCCGCCGCGCGTGCTGCTGTATCACAAGCCGACGGGTGAGATCGTCAGCCACGCGGATCCGGAAGGCCGTCCGTCGGTGTTCGACCGCCTGCCGCCGATGAAGACGGCAAAATGGCTCGCGGTCGGCCGCCTCGACTTCAATACCGAAGGTCTGCTGATGCTGACGACTTCGGGCGATCTCGCGAACCGCTTCATGCACCCGCGCTACAGCGTCGAGCGCGAGTACGCGGTGCGCGTCGTCGGCGAGCTGTCGGAAGGGATGCGGCAGAAGCTGCTGCATGGCGTCGAGCTCGATGACGGCCCGGCGAACTTCCTGCGCATCCGCGACGGCGGCGGCGAAGGCACGAACCACTGGTACCACGTCGCGCTGGCCGAAGGCCGCAACCGTGAAGTGCGCCGGATGTTCGAGGCGGCCGGCCTGATGGTAAGCCGCCTGATTCGTACGCGCCACGGCCCGATCCCGCTGCCGCGCGGGCTGAAGCGCGGCCGCTGGGAAGAGCTCGACGAGGCGCAGGTGCGCAAGCTGATGGCGACCGTCGGCCTGAAGGCGCCGTCCGAAGAGAAGGGCAAGCGCGGCGGTGGTGCGCAGTCCGAGCGCCGCCAGCCGGATCCGATGCAGACGTCGATGGGCTTCATCAGCCGCGAGCCGGTGCTGACCACGCACAGCCAGCTCGACCAGCCGCGTCGCGGCGGCGGCCGCCGCGGTGGCGGCGCAGGCCTGCCGGGCCTGAGCGGCTACGGCAGCCTGCCGGTTTCGCCGTCGGGCTACGGCAATCGTTCGGGCGGCGGTCGCGATGTCGACGGCAATCGCGCGTCGTATGGCGCCGGTCCGAAGCGTGAAGGCGCCGGCGGCAAGCGCGGCGGCGGCAAGGGCGGCAACCGCAATCCGAACGGCAATCGCGCCGACGGCGGCGGCAACGCCGGCGGCCTGCGCGGCGGCCAGCGTCCGCAGCGCAATCGCTCGCGCGGTCGCTGAGCGTCCGGGCATCCGGCGGCGTGAAGCCGCCGGCGTGCCGGCGAAATCGGCACCGATCCCGTTGCGTCGGCACCGCGCACTGCGCGGTTTGCTTTCCACTGAATATATTGCGCTGCCGGATTGCGCCGCGTGAGCGGACGGTCGGGTTTCGCATTTTTGGTCGGTAAAGGCGGGATGGACGCTGCTTTTACCGGCTGGCTTGGCGTTTGCGCCAAAAATCGCTATAATCGCGGAGTCGCTGGGCGTACGGATTCAATGTGCGGCTCAGGTGCGACCACCAGTAAGAAGATGGGCGTTCCGCCCATTTTTTTTTGCTGAAACGGTTAGGCATCTCGGGTAGCGCTTCCTGCGCCGGCTAAGGCGCGCGCCCGCGGGTGAATCGCGAGCGGCGGGCGCGAACACCTGAGAGGACACTGTGCAACTGACGGAACTGATAGAAACCACGGTCACCGGGCTCGGCTACGAGCTGGTGGATCTCGAGCGCACCGGGCGCGGCATGCTTTGCATCTATATCGATCAGCCTGCCGGCATCTCGCTCGAAGATTGCGAAAAGGTCACGCGTCAGCTCCAGCACGTCTTGACGGTCGAAAACATCGATTACGAACGGCTCGAAGTCTCGTCCCCGGGGCTCGACCGCCCGTTGAAGAAGCTGGCCGACTTCGAGCGCTTCGCCGGCAGCGAAGTTTCCGTGACCTTGAAAAAGCCGCTGGACGGGCGCAAGACGTTCCGGGGCATTCTGCACGCGCCGAATGGCGAAACGATCGGTTTGGAATTTGAGAGGAAGAAGGGCGAGGCAGCCATGCTGGATTTCACGCTGGCCGATATCGACAAAGCCCGCCTGATTCCGCAAGTTGACTTTAGGAGCCGCAAATAATGAGTCGCGAAGTGTTGATGCTGGTGGATGCGCTGGCGCGCGAGAAAAACGTCGACAAGGATGTGGTGCTGGGCGCCCTCGAGGCTGCGCTCGCGTCCGCTTCCAAGAAGCTGTTCGACGAAGGCGCCGAAATCCGCGTCCATATCGATCGCGAAAGCGGCGAGCACGAAACCTTCCGTCGCTGGCTCGTCGTGCCCGACGAGGCAGGCTTGCAGGAGCCGGATCGCGAGATCCTGCTGTTCGAAGCACGCGAGCAGAAGCCCGACGTCGAAGTCGGCGAATTCATCGAGGAGCCGGTGCCGTCGATCGAGTTCGGCCGTATCGGCGCGCAGGCCGCCAAGCAGGTGATCCTGCAGAAGGTGCGCGACGCCGAGCGCGAGCAGATCCTGAACGACTACCTCGAGCGCGGCGAAAAGATCATGACCGGCACGGTGAAGCGCCTGGACAAGGGCAACTTCATCGTCGAATCGGGCCGTGTCGAGGCGCTGCTGCGCCGCGACCAGCTGATCCCGAAGGAAAACCTGCGCGTGGGCGACCGCGTGCGCGCATACATCGCGAAGGTCGACCGCACCGCGCGCGGCCCGCAGATCGAACTCTCGCGCACGGCGCCCGAGTTCCTGATGAAGCTGTTCGAGATGGAAGTGCCGGAAATTGAGCAGGGCCTGCTCGAGATCAAGGCGGCCGCTCGCGATCCGGGCGTTCGCGCGAAGATCGGCGTGATCGCGTACGACAAGCGGATCGACCCGATCGGCACCTGCGTCGGCATCCGCGGTTCGCGCGTGCAGGCTGTGCGTAACGAGCTCGGTGGCGAAAACATCGACATCGTGCTATGGTCGGAGGATCCCGCCCAGTTCGTGATCGGCGCGCTCGCGCCGGCAGCCGTCCAGTCGATCGTCGTCGATGAAGAAAAGCATTCGATGGACGTCGTCGTCGACGAGAACGAGCTGGCTGTCGCGATCGGCCGCAGCGGTCAGAACGTTCGCCTTGCCGGCGAACTGACCGGCTGGCAGATCAACATCATGACGCCGGACGAATCCGCCCTGAAGCAGGGTGAAGAGCGCGATCGGCTGCGTGCGCTGTTCATGGCGCGTCTCGACGTCGACGAAGAAGTCGCCGACATCCTGATCGACGAAGGCTTCACGAGCCTCGAAGAGATCGCTTACGTGCCGCTCAACGAAATGCTCGAGATCGAGGCGTTCGACGAGGACACCGTGCACGAGCTGCGCAACCGCGCACGCGACGCGCTGCTGACGATGGCGATCGCGAACGAAGAAAAGGTCGAAAACGCAGCGCTGGATCTGAAGAGCCTCGACGGCATCACGCCGGAGTTGCTCACGAAGCTGGCCGAGCACGGCGTGCAGACGCGCGACGATCTCGCCGAGCTCGCAGTGGATGAACTGGTCGACATGACCGGGATGGAAGAGGATGCCGCTAAGGCGTTGATCATGAAAGCACGTGAACATTGGTTCCAGTGAGAAATGACCATGGCGCACTGATTTGATGGCGGCCGTATGGCCTGACCCGATGCTAACCGCAAGGAATCGGTCCTTGCACTAAGAGGAATGAATGGCGAGTAACAACGTAGCCCAATTTGCCGCGGAACTGAAAATGCCTGCTGGTGTGCTGCTCGAACAGCTGCAGGCAGCGGGCGTCCAGAAAGCGAGTGAAGACGATGCGCTGTCCGAGGCGGACAAGGCGCGTCTGCTCGATCATTTGCGCAAGTCGCACGGCGCAACCGACGGCGACAAGCGCAAGATCACGCTGACCCGCAAGCATACGTCGGAGATCAAGCAGTCTGACGCGACGGGCAAGGCTCGCACCATTCAGGTCGAGGTCCGCAAGAAGCGTACGTTCGTCAAGCGCGACGACGTGGCCGAAGGTGCGGAACAGGGTCAGGCGCAGGTCGCCGAAGCGGACGACGATGCGGAACTGAAGCGTCGCGAGGAAGAGGCGCGCCGCGAGGCCGAACTGCTCGAGAAGCAGGCGCAGGAGCTGCGCGAGCGCCAGGAACGCCTCGAGCGCGAGGAAGCCGAGCGCCGCGCCCGCGAGGAAGCGGCCGAGGCCGAGCGCCGCCGTGCCGAGGAAGAGGCGGCGGCGAAGCGTGCCGCGGCCGAAGCCGCGGCGGCAAAGCAGGCAGCTGCGCAGCAGGCCGCCGAGGCCCAGCAGGAAACCGCCGGTGCGCAGTCCGCGCAGGATGAAGCACGCGCGGCCGCCGAACGCGCGGCCCAGCGCGAAGCGGCGAAGAAGGCCGAGGACGCAGCCCGCGAGGCGGCGGACAAGGCACGCGCCGAGCAGGAAGAGATCAGCAAGCGGCGCGCGGCGGCAGAAGCCGAAGCACGCGCGATCCGCGAAATGATGAACACGCCGCGCAAGGCCGTGGTCAAGGCAGTCGAGCCGCCGAAGCCGGTCGAACCGCCGAAGCCGGCCGAAGCGAAGGGCACGCTGCACAAGCCGGCCAAGCCGGCTGGCGCAGGTGCGCAGGCGCGTCCGGCCGTGAAGAAGCCGGCCGGCGCAGCGCCGGCGACGACGCAGGCACCGGCAGGCGCGGGCGACCGCAACAAGAAGCCGGGCGGCGGCAAGGGCGGCTGGCAGGACGACGCAGCGAAGCGCCGCGGCATCAAGACGCGCGGCGATTCGAGCGGCGGCGTCGACCGCGGCTGGCGCGGCGGCCCGAAGGGTCGCGGCCGTCACCAGGACAGCGCGTCGACGTTCCAGGCACCGACCGAACCGATCGTGCGTGAAGTGCACGTGCCGGAAACCATCTCGGTTGCCGATCTCGCGCACAAGATGTCGATCAAGGCCTCCGAAGTCATCAAGGTGATGATGAAGATGGGCCAGATGGTCACGATCAACCAGGTGCTGGACCAGGAAACGGCGATGATCGTCGTCGAGGAACTGGGCCACCGCGCGGTTGCCGCGAAGCTGGACGATCCGGAAGCGCTGCTGGTCGAAGGCGAGACCGGTACCGATGCGGAGCAGCTGCCGCGTCCGCCGGTCGTCACGGTGATGGGCCACGTCGATCACGGCAAGACCTCGCTGCTCGACCACATCCGCCGCGCGAAGGTCGCAGCGGGCGAAGCGGGCGGCATTACGCAGCACATCGGCGCATACCACGTCGAAACGCCGCGCGGCGTCATCACGTTCCTCGATACGCCGGGTCACGAGGCGTTCACGGCAATGCGTGCACGCGGCGCGAAGGCGACCGACATCGTGGTGCTGGTGGTGGCGGCCGACGACGGCGTGATGCCGCAGACGAAGGAAGCCATTGCCCACGCGAAGGCCGGTGGCGTGCCGATCGTCGTGGCGATCAACAAGATCGACAAGCCGGAAGCGAACCCGGACCGCGTCAAGCAGGAACTGGTCGCGGAAGGCGTCGTGCCGGAAGAATACGGCGGCGATTCGCCGTTCGTGCCGGTCTCGGCGAAGACGGGCGTCGGCATCGACGACCTGCTCGAGAACGTGCTGCTGCAGGCCGAAGTGCTGGAACTGAAGGCACCGGTCGAGGCGCCGGCCAAGGGCATCGTGATCGAAGCGAAGCTGGACAAGGGCAAGGGTCCGGTCGCAACGATCCTGGTGCAGTCCGGTACGCTGAACCGCGGCGACATCGTGCTGGCAGGCACCGCTTATGGCCGCGTGCGTGCGATGCTCGACGAGAACGGCAAGCCGACGAAGGAAGCCGGCCCGTCGATCCCGGTCGAAATCCAGGGTCTGTCGGAAGTGCCGGGTGCGGGCGAGGAAGTGATCGTGCTGCCGGACGAGCGCAAGGCGCGCGAAATCGCGCTGTTCCGCCAGGGCAAGTTCCGCGACGTCAAGCTGGCGAAGCAGCAGGCCGCGAAGCTGGAAAGCATGCTCGAGCAGATGGGCGAAGGCGAAGTGCAGAACCTGCCGCTCATCATCAAGGCGGACGTGCAGGGCTCGCAGGAAGCACTCGTGCAGTCGCTGCTCAAGCTGTCGACCGACGAAGTGCGCGTGCAGATCGTGCACAGCGCGGTCGGTGGCATCAGCGAAAACGACGTCAACCTCGCAACGGCCTCGAAGGCGGTCATCATCGGCTTCAACACGCGTGCGGATGCACAGGCGCGCAAGCTGGCCGAAGCCAACGGTATCGACATCCGCTACTACAACATCATCTACGACGCAGTGGATGAGGTGAAGGCGGCAATGTCGGGCATGCTGGCGCCGGAGAAGCGCGAAGTCATCACCGGCATGGTCGAGGTGCGCCAGGTGTTCAAGGTGCCGAAGATCGGTACGGTGGCCGGCTGTATGGTGACCGACGGTATCGTCAAGCGCTCGTCGTCGGTTCGCGTGCTGCGCAACAACGTCGTGATCTTCACGGGCGAACTCGAATCGCTGAAGCGCTTCAAGGACGACGTGAAGGAAGTCAAGCAAGGCTTCGAGTGCGGTATGTCGGTGAAGAACTTCAACGACATCGTCGAAGGCGACCAGTTCGAAGTCTTCGAAGTGACCGAAGTCGCACGTACGCTGTAATCGTCGCGAATCGGCTCTTGGGCGGGGCAGGCTTGGGCCTGTCCCGCCCATTTTCATGGTGGCGTGCCCGAGGCGCGCCGCTTTATCCTGATAAACGGATCACGGATCGATCATGTCCAGGAAACGTACTTCCCCCAATCGCAACGTTCAGATTGCCGACCAGATTCAGCGCGATCTGTCCGAACTCATCATGCGCGAGGTCAAAGACCCGCGCATCGGCATCGTGACCATCCAGAGCGTCGAGCTCACGCCGGACTACGCGCACGCGAAGGTCTATTTCACCGCGCTTACCGGCGATCCGGACAAGACGCAGGAAGCGCTGAACCACGCGTCGGGTCACCTGCACAACCTGCTGTTCAAGCGGCTGCACATCCACACGGTGCCGACGCTGCATTTCCATTACGACCAGACGATCGAGAAGGCCGTGGAAATGTCGCGCCTGATCAAGGAAGCCAACTCGACGCGCGCGAAGGACGACGACGAAGCCGACGCACCCGCGAAGGACGATTGAGCGCGCGCCGATGACGACTGCAGCTTCCCAGCGTCCGCGCGTGCCGCGACGCGCGCTGGACGGCGTTCTCCTGCTCGACAAGCCGGTCGGCCTGTCGAGCAACGACGCATTGATTCGCGCGAAGCGCCTGCTGCTCGCGAAGAAGGCCGGCCATACCGGCACACTCGATCCGCTGGCCTCGGGCCTGTTGCCGCTGTGCTTCGGCGAGGCGACGAAGTTCTCGCAGGACTTGCTGGAAGCGGACAAGACCTACGAAGCGACGATGCGTCTCGGCGTGCGCACGACGACCGGCGATGCGGAAGGCGACGTGCTCGGCACGCGCGCCGTCGAATGCGACCGCGCGGCGGTGGAAGCGGCGCTCGCGCGCTTTACCGGCGAGATCGTGCAGGTGCCGCCGATGTATTCGGCACTCAAGCGCGACGGCAAGCCGCTGTACGAATATGCGCGGGCGGGCCAGACGGTCGAGCGGGAAGGCCGCAACGTGACGATCCATGCGCTCGACTTGCTCGCGTGCGAACTGCCGGACGTGACGTTTCGCGTGACCTGCAGCAAGGGCACGTACGTGCGCACGCTCGCGGAAGATCTCGGCGAAGCGCTCGGTTGCGGCGCGCATCTGACGATGCTGCGCCGCACGGGTGTCGGCGCGCTGACGCTCGAGCATGCGGTGACGCTCGACGCGCTGTCCGACGCTGACGAAGCGGCGCGCGACGCGTGGCTTCAGCCGGTCGACGCATTGCTGTCGACCTTTCCGCTCGTGCGGCTCGACGACGCCAGCGCGAAGCGATTCCTGCACGGCCAGCGTTTGCCGCTGTCGGCGCTCGATCCGATCGACGCGGCGGACGGCGAACGCGTGCGCGTGTACGACGCGCAGCGGCTGCTCGGTGTCGCGCGCAAGGCCAATGGCGTGCTCGCGCCCGAACGCCTCGTCGTGACGGCGGGATGATGCGCGGCGCGCACGCGCCGTCGAAACGAAAAAAAGCCCGGTCGAGACCGGGCTTTTTGTTGCGTGAACGCGAAGACGCGTAACGGCTCAGTGTGCCGCCGACGCGGCCGCACCCGCATCGCCGCCGCCCGCGCGTTCCGGCTTCGTGATCCAGATCAGTCCGATCAGCAGCACGAAGATCGCGGCCGAGATGTAGAACAGGTCGTTCACGCCGAGTTGCGCAGCCTGCTGCGTGGCCATGTTGTTGATGAGGCCGTGTGCCTGGTCCCGCGTCAGCCCGAGGTTGCCCATCTGCGTGACGGCCTGGTTGAACGTCGGGTTGTACGGATTGGTCTGCTCGACCAGCTGCGCGTGGTGGAAGTTGTTCCGGTGATCCCACGCGGTCTGGAAGATCGACGTGCCGACGCCGCCGCACATGATCCGCACGAAGTTCGACAGCCCCGATGCCGCGGGAATGCGGTGGCCGGGCAGGCCGGACAGCGTGATCGACACGAGCGGGATGAAGAAGCCGGCCATTGCAATACCCTGCACGAGCGTCGGCAGCATCAGCGACCACTCGTCGACGCCGGTCGTGTAGCGCGAGCGCATCCAGAAACACAGCGCGAATATCAGGAACGCGGCGGTCGCGATGTAGCGCGGATCCGTGCGAGGCAGGAACTTGCCGGTCAGCGGCGACAGCAGGATCGCGAACAGGCCGACCGGCGCCATCACGAGGCCGGCGTCGGTCGCCGTATAGCCGATCTGGGTCTGCAGCCACAGCGGCAACAGCACGAGGTTGCCGAAGTAGAGCCCGTAGCCGACCGCGAGCGCGATCGTGCCGCCCGTGAAGTTGCGCATCCGGAACAGCGACAGGTCGACGACCGGGTGTTCGGCGGTCAGTTCCCAGATCACGAAGAACGCGAACGAGATGACGGCGATCAGTGCGAGCGCGATGATCGTCGTCGACGCGAACCAGTCGAGATCCTTGCCCTTGTCGAGCATGATCTGCAGCGAGCCGACCCACAGCACGAGTAGCGCGAGGCCGACGCCGTCGATCGGCGCGCGGCGCACCGTCGATTCGCGCGTGCGATAGATCGACCACGTCGCGAGCGCGGCGGCGATGCCGACCGGGATGTTCACGTAGAAGATCCACGGCCACGAGTAGTTGTCCGAGATCCAGCCGCCGAGAATCGGGCCGGCGACCGGCGCGATCAGCGTCGTCATCGACCACAGTGCGAGCGCCATCGGCGCTTTGGCGCGCGGATAACTCGACAGCAGCAGCGATTGCGACAGCGGAATCATCGGCCCCGCGACCGCGCCCTGGAGCACGCGCGACGCGAGCAGGAACGGCAGGCTCGGCGCGAGTCCGCACATCCACGACGAGATGACGAACAGGATGATCGACGCGAGGAACAGGCGCACCTGTCCGAAGCGGTCGGTCAGCCAGCCCGTCAGCGGCACGGAGATCGCGTTCGCGACCGCGAACGACGTGATGACCCAGGTGCCCTGGTCGGACGATACGCCGAGGTCGCCCGAGATGGTCGGGATCGCGACGTTCGCGATGGACGTGTCGAGCACGTTCATGAACACCGCGAGCGATACCGCGATCGTCCCGAGCACGAGTTGCCCGCCTTGCAGCGGCGGGTGGGAGACAGGAGCCTGTGCCATGTCGGTAGTTTTTCCGGAGTCGGAACCGTTACATCATCTTGGCGGCGTTGTTCGATTTCGCCGCGGCCGGTGCCGGCGCATTGCCGCCGGCGTTCTCGGCGATGATGCGCGCGATCTCGGCGTCGGCTTCATCGCCGTACTTCGCGAACACGTTGGTCTCGTAGACCGTGTTCTGCGCGTTGGCGAGCTGGTCGCCGCGCTCGTCCTTGATGTCGACGTCGACCTGCATCGACAGGCCGATGCGCAGCGGATGCTTCTGAAGGTCGTTCGGATCGATCTCGATCCGCACCGGCAGGCGCTGCACGACCTTGATCCAGTTGCCCGTCGCGTTCTGCGCCGGCAGCAGCGAGAACGCCGAGCCCGTGCCGGCCGAGAAGCCGACGACCTTGCCGTGATAGACCGCCGACGAGCCGTAGATGTCGGCCGTCAGTTCGACCGGCTGGCCGACGCGCATGTGCTTGAGCTGGACTTCCTTGAAGTTCGCGTCGACCCATACCGCATTCAGCGGCACGACCGACATCAGCGGGTTGCCCGGCGATACGCGCTGGCCGACCTGCACCGAGCGCTTCGCGACGTAGCCGGTGACCGGCGCCGGCAGCACGTTACGCGCGTTCGCGAGGTACGCGTCGCGAACCTTCGCCGCCGCGGCCAGCACGTTCGGGTGCGACGCGATCGTCGTGTTCGCGGTCAATGCGCGGTTCGACGCGAGCTGCTGCTGAGCGGCGTCGACCGACGCTTGCGCGGCGCGCACGGCATCGCGTGCATGCGAGATTTCTTCCTGCGACACGGCGCCCGTCTGCGCGACGGCGAGGCGGCGGCGTAGGTCGTCCTGTGCCTTCGACAGGTCGGACTGGCGCAGCGCGACCTGCGCACGGTACTGGTCGTCGTTGACGAACAGGCCGCGCACCTGGCGCACCGTCTGCGCGAGGTTCGCTTCGGCCTGCTGCAGTGCGACCTGCGAATCGGCCGGGTCGAGCACGACGAGCGGATCGCCGGCCTTGACCGTTTGCGTATCGTCGGCCTTCACGGCGATCACGGTACCGGTGACCTGCGGCGTGATCTGCACGACGTTGCCGTTTACGTACGCGTCGTCGGTCTCTTCATGGAAGCGCGCGACGAGGAAGTAGTACAGGCCGTACGCGATGGCCGCGATCACGATGACCGCGATCAGCAGCGTCATCATCCGTTTGCGCTTTCCGTTGTTCTGCGGCTGCGCGCTGGCGGCGTTTTGTTGAGGGTCGCTCATGGCGATTTTCTCCGTCCGTTATTTCGAGTGTCTGCGTAGTGGTGGCGCCGGATCAGTTGGCGGCCTGTTTTGTCTGCTTGTCGGCGTCGGGCGCGGCGAGCCGCGTGCCGGTCGCGTCGAACCCGCCGCCGAGCGCCTTGATCAGCGCGAGCTGCATGTCGCGCCGGCGCATCTTCAGGTTGGTGACGGTCTGTTCCGACGCGAGGCGGTTGCTGTCCGCGGTCAGCACCTGCAGCTGCGGCGACAGGCCGGCCTTGTAGCGGATCACGGCGAGGTCGTACGCGCGCGTCGATGCGTCGAGCGCACGCTGCGCGTCGTCCATCTGGCGATCGACCGCGCGGATCGACGCGACCTGCGTCGCGACGTCGTTCAGCGCGTTGATCAGCGTCTGGTTGTAGTTCGCGACCGACAGGTCGAAGTCCGCATAGCGGCCCTTGAGCTGCGCGCGCAACGCGCCGGCGTCGAAGATCGGCAGGTGGATGGCCGGGCCGAACTGCGCCTGGCGGCTCGCGAAGTTCAGGAATTTGCCCCAGCCGAACGCATCGAAGCCGAAGCCGGCCGCGAGGTTCACGTCCGGGAAGAACTCGGCCTTCGCTTCCTTCACGTCGTGCATCGCGGCCTCGACCTGCCAGCGCGCGGCGACGATGTCCGGGCGGCGCGACACGAGGTCGGCCGGCAGGTTGCCGGGCAGCGCGACTTCGCCGGTCGGGTTCATCACCGGCGCGGCGATCTGCAGCCCGCGGTCCGGTCCCTTGCCGAGCAGCGCGGCGAGCTGGTAGCGCACGGTCGTGATCTGGCCGTCGAGGTCGGACAGCGATGCCTGCGTGGTCGCGATGTTGCCGCGCGCGGTCTGGCGCTCGACGTTGGTGTCGAGCCCGGCGGACACGCGGCCGTCGGTGATCTTGCCGACCGTCTGGCGGTTGGTGATCTCGCGTTGCGCGATGTCGCGCAGCGCATACAGCTGCGCGAGCGAGTTGTAAGTGCGGGCGACCGACGCGGCGAGCGTGATGCGCGCCTGCTGCATGTCGGCTTCGGCGGCCTTTTCCTGCGACACGGCGGTATGCAGCCGCTCGCGGTTCTTGCCCCACAGGTCGAGATCCCACGACGCGCTCGCGAGCACGTTGTTCTCGCTGTACCACTGGCCGCCGTACGGCGGCGGGAACAGCGCGTTCGACGAATACAGTTCGCGCGTCCACGAGTAGCTGGCCTCGGCCTTCGGCATCAGGTTCGAGCGCGACGATTCGATATACGACGACGCCTTCGCGATGCGCGCCTGCGCCTGCGCGATCGACGGGCTGCCCTCGAGCGCCTCGTCGATCAGCTTCGGCAGCTGCGGGTCGCCGAACTGGTTCGCCCAGTCGAGCGTCGGCCACTGGCCGCCCTGTGCCGGCAGGCTCTGGGCGGTTTCGAATTGCGACGCGGGAGCGATCTGCTTGTCGCTCTTGATGCCGATGTAGTTTGCGCAGCCCGCCAGCGCCAGCGCGGCAACCGCGGCGGCAACGGCGGCGCGGCACGACCCGGCGCGCACGGACAACGGGGAGGATTTCATCGCGCTGTTCCCTGACTCGGAATGAATGATGGACACTGCAAGGATTTCCTTACATTAATCTGTCAAAAGTAATTGTTATGGCAACTATTACGTGACGCTACCGCCTGCGTTCTCGCAATAGTTGCTGAGAATGCGGCGCAGCATGCTCTTCAGAAAACCGACTTCTTCCGGCGTGAAGCCGTCCAGCAACTCGTCGAGCACGCTGCGGAACACCGGCGGCAGCCGCTCGGCAAGCGCGCGGCCTTCGTCGGTCAGTTCGAGGCGCACGACGCGCCGGTCCTCGACGCTTCGTACGCGCGACAGCAGCCCGCGTTTCTCGACGCGATCGAGCAGGCGCGTGACCGCGCTTGCGTCGATTCCGTACTCGCGCGCGAGTTCGGCGGCCGTCGAGCATTTGCCGACCGCGATCATGAACAGCATGCTCGCCTGCGTGCCGGTGATGCCGAGCTCTTCCTGCGTGCGCTGGGTGACGAGGTTGGTCATCACCGATTTCACGCGCGACATCAGATAACCGACGCTGTCGTTCATCTGATACGTGGACAGCGGCGAAACGGGCGGTTGGGAAGGAGAATCCGACATAAAACCCTGAAGCTGCAATAGTTGACTAGGCAGCAGTATAGGCGCAATTGCTTGCCGCGGCAAATGTTAATCGAACGGCCGAGGCCGTGCTCCGTATCTCGAAATTACCTTGTGCGCGTCAGGGTTTTCGGTCGCGCGCAGGACGTTCGCGGGCGGCGTTGTCGGTCGGAGGCGAGGGCGGGCGTCCCCCGCTTGTTGCATTGCAACGAAGCGGGCCGGCTTTCGACACGCTCACGTGCTATAATTTGCGGTTTCCAAGCTGCAACGCGCGCGCACGTGTCCCGGTGACTGACGAGCGTGCGCGTTTGCGCGTTCAACGATTTCAGGTTTCTATGACCCGCGCCCTTCGCAATATCGCCATCATCGCTCACGTCGACCACGGCAAGACCACGCTCGTCGACCAACTGCTTCGCCAGTCCGGCACCTTCCGCGAGAACCAGCAGATTGCCGAACGGGTGATGGACTCGAACGACATCGAAAAAGAGCGCGGGATCACGATTCTCGCGAAGAACTGCGCGGTCGAATACGAAGGCACGCACATCAACATCGTCGACACGCCGGGGCACGCGGACTTCGGTGGCGAGGTGGAGCGCGTGCTGTCGATGGTCGACTCGGTGCTGCTGCTCGTCGACGCGGTCGAGGGCCCGATGCCGCAGACGCGCTTCGTCACGAAGAAGGCGCTCGCGCTCGGCCTGAAGCCGATCGTCGTCATCAACAAGATCGACCGTCCGGGCGCGCGGATCGACTGGGTCATCAACCAGACCTTCGACCTGTTCGACAAGCTCGGCGCGACCGAAGAGCAGCTCGATTTCCCGATCGTGTACGCATCGGGCCTGAACGGCTACGCGTCGCTCGATCCGGCGACCCGCGAAGGCGACATGCGCCCGCTGTTCGAGGCGATCCTCGCGCACGTGCCGGTTCGCCCGGCCGATCCGGAAGCGCCGCTGCAACTCCAGATCACGTCGCTCGACTATTCGACGTACGTCGGCCGGATCGGCGTCGGCCGCATCACGCGCGGCCGTATCAAGCCGGGCCAGCCGGTCGTGATGCGCTTCGGCCCGGAAGGCGACGTGCTGAACCGCAAGATCAACCAGGTGCTGTCGTTCAAGGGCCTCGAGCGCGTGCAGGTCGAGTCGGCCGAAGCGGGCGACATCGTGCTGATCAACGGTATTGAAGACGTCGGCATCGGCGCGACCATCTGCGCGGTCGACACGCCGGAAGCGCTGCCGATGATCACCGTCGACGAGCCGACGCTGACGATGAACTTCCTCGTCAACTCGTCGCCGCTCGCCGGCCGCGAAGGCAAGTTCGTGACGAGCCGCCAGATCCGCGACCGCCTGATGAAGGAACTGAACCACAACGTCGCGCTGCGCGTGAAGGACACGGGCGACGAAACGGTGTTCGAAGTGTCGGGCCGCGGCGAACTGCACCTGACGATTCTCGTCGAGAACATGCGCCGCGAAGGCTATGAGCTCGCCGTGTCGCGTCCGCGCGTCGTGATGCAGGAAATCGACGGCGTGCGCCACGAGCCGTACGAGCTGCTGACCGTCGACGTCGAAGACGAACACCAGGGCGGCGTGATGGAAGAGCTCGGCCGCCGCAAGGGCGAGATGCTCGACATGGCATCGGACGGCCGCGGCCGTACGCGTCTGGAATACAAGATCTCGGCGCGCGGCCTGATCGGCTTCCAGAGCGAATTCCTGACGCTCACGCGCGGCACGGGCCTGATGAGCCACATCTTCGATTCGTACGCGCCGGTCAAGGACGGTTCGGTCTTCGAACGCCGCAACGGCGTGCTGATCTCGCAGGACGACGGCGCGGCGGTCGCGTACGCCCTGTGGAAGCTGCAGGATCGCGGCCGCATGTTCGTGAAGCCGGGCGACGCGCTGTATGAGGGCATGATCATCGGCATCCACAGCCGCGACAACGACCTCGTCGTGAACCCGATCAAGGGCAAGCAGCTGACCAACGTGCGCGCATCGGGCACCGACGAAGCCGTGCGTCTCGTGCCGCCGGTCCAGATGTCGCTCGAATACGCGGTCGAATTCATCGACGACGACGAGCTCGTCGAGGTGACGCCGCAGTCGATCCGCCTGCGCAAGCGCTTCCTGAAGGAGCATGAGCGTCGCCGCGCGAGCCGCGAAGGCGCGGTCGACTAAGCATCGAGCGTTCCCGCGCATCACGGAAAAGGCCGCCTTCGGGCGGCCTTTTTTGCATTCGCGCGACGCGCAATCCGGTCGATTGCAAAACACTGTTCCCCGCGGTCGCTGCAATCCGGCAAAACCCCGCCGCGCGGGCTTTCACGCGCATTTCGTCGTGAACTCCGGTATCGGTTCTGTGATATGCTGCGCGCACGCAAGTTTTAGGTCCTTCCAAGCAAGACTTGATTCGCAATCCGCTAAACGGTCAGGCCGTGTCGCGGAAGGTTGAGTAACCCGCTATTTCTCGAGAAGCTCGAAGAAAGGTGAGCGTAAAATGTCAGATGTAATGAAGCAGTTTCAGCTGAACTCCTATCTGTTCGGCGGCAATGCTTCGTACGTTGAAGAACTGTACGATGCATACCTCAACAATCCGGCGTCGGTGCCGGAGAACTGGCGAGAGTATTTCGACGCGCTGCAGAACGTGCCTGCAACCGACGGTTCGAACGCCAATGACGTCGCTCACTTCCCGATCGTCGAATCGTTCGCCGAGCGTGCGAAGGCCAATGCCTTCATCCCGCGCGAAAGCACCAGCAATCTGGCGACCGCGCGCAAGCAGGTCCACGTCCAGTCCCTGATCAGCGCCTACCGCTTCCTCGGCTCGCAATGGGCCAATCTGGATCCGCTGAAGCGTCGCGAACGTCCCGCCATCCCCGAACTCGAACCTGCTTTCTACGACTTCTCCGAAGGCGATCTCGACCAGACGTACAGCGCGAGCAACCTGTATTTCGGTTTCGACCAGGCTTCGCTGCGCGACATCGTCAAGGGCTTGCGTGACACGTACTGCGGCACGATCGGCGCCGAGTTCATGTACATCAGCGACCCGGAGCAGAAGCGCTGGTGGCAGGAGCGCCTGGAATCGATCCGCGCGACGCCGGCCTTCTCGGCCGACAAGAAGAAGCACATCCTGAATCGCCTGACGGCAGCGGAAGGCCTCGAGCGTTATCTGCACACCAAGTACGTCGGCCAGAAGCGCTTCTCGCTCGAAGGCGGCGAAAGCTTCATCGCGGCGATGGACGAAGTCGTCCAGCACGCGGGCAAGCGCGGCGTGCAGGAAATCATCATCGGCATGGCGCACCGCGGCCGCCTGAACGTGCTGGTCAATACGCTGGGCAAGATGCCGGCCGACCTGTTCGCCGAATTCGAAGGCAAGCACGTCGACGACCTGCCGGCCGGTGACGTGAAGTATCACAAGGGCTTCTCGTCGGACGTGTCGACGGAAGGCGGCCCGGTCCACCTGTCGCTCGCGTTCAACCCGTCGCACCTCGAAATCGTGAACCCGGTGGTCGAAGGTTCGGCGAAGGCGCGGATGGACCGCCGCGGCGACGAAGACGGCCTGCAGGTGCTGCCGGTGCAGATCCACGGCGATGCGGCCTTCGCCGGCCAGGGCGTCGTGATGGAAACGCTGAACCTCGCGCAGACGCGCGGCTACGGCACGCACGGCACGCTGCACATCGTCATCAACAACCAGATCGGCTTCACGACGTCCGACCCGCGCGACGCGCGCTCGACGCTGTACTGTACCGACGTGGTCAAGATGATCGAAGCGCCGGTGCTGCACGTGAACGGCGACGATCCGGAAGCCGTCGTGCTCGCGATCCAGATCGCGATCGACTACCGGATGCAGTTCCACAAGGATGTCGTGATCGACATCGTCTGCTTCCGCAAGCTGGGTCACAACGAGCAGGACACGCCGGCCGTCACGCAGCCGCTGATGTACAAGAAGATCGCGCAGCACCCGGGCACCCGTGCGCTGTACGCCGAGAAGCTCGTGCAGCAGGGCGTGATCACCGCGGAAGACGCCGACAACTACGTGAAGGCGTACCGCAAGGCGATGGACGACGGTCACCACACCGTCGATCCGGTCCTGTCGAACTACAAGAGCAAGTACGCGGTCGACTGGGTGCCGTTCCTGAACCGCAAGTGGACGGACGCGGCCGATACGGCCGTGCCGCTCGCCGAACTGAAGCGCCTGGGCGAACGCATCACGACGGTCCCGGAAAACTTCAAGGTTCACCCGCTCGTCGAGCGCGTGATCAACGACCGCCGCAACATGGCGCGCGGCGACCAGCCGCTCGACTGGGGCATGGGCGAACACCTCGCATTCGCGTCGCTCGTCGCATCGGGCTACTCGGTGCGCCTGACGGGCCAGGACTCGGGCCGCGGCACGTTCACGCACCGCCACGCGGTGCTGCACGACCAGAATCGCGAGCGCTGGAACGACGGCACGTACGTGCCGCTGCAGAACATCGCCGACGGTCAGGCGAAGTTCACGGTGATCGACTCGGTGCTGTCGGAAGAAGCGGTGCTGGGTTTCGAATACGGTTACTCGACCGCCGAGCCGAACACGCTCGTGCTGTGGGAAGCGCAGTTCGGCGACTTCGTGAACGGCGCGCAGGTCGTGATCGACCAGTTCATCTCGTCGGGCGAAGTGAAGTGGGGCCGCGTGTCGGGTCTCACGATGCTGCTGCCGCACGGCTACGAAGGCCAGGGTCCGGAACACTCGTCCACGCGTATCGAGCGTTTCCTGCAGCTGTGTGCCGATCACAACATGCAGGTCGTCCAGCCGACGACGCCGGCGCAGATCTTCCACCTGCTGCGCCGCCAGATGATCCGCCTGTTCCGCAAGCCGCTGATCGTCGCCACGCCGAAGTCGCTGCTGCGCCACAAGGAAGCGGTGTCGGACCTGTCGGAACTCGCGAAGGGTTCGTTCCAGCCGGTGCTGGGCGAAACCGACGGCGGCATCGACGCGAAGAAGGTCAAGCGCGTGCTGGTGTGCTCGGGCCGCGTGTACTACGACCTCGTCGCGCACCGCCGCGAAGCGAAGGCGAACGACGTCGCGATCATCCGTATCGAGCAGCTGTATCCGTTCGCGCACAAGCAGTTCGAAGCCGAAATGAAGAAGTACGAGAACGCGACTGAAGTGGTCTGGGTGCAGGACGAGCCGCAGAACCAGGGCCCCTGGTTCTACGTCGAGCACCACCTGAAGGAAGGCATGAAGGAAGGGCAGAAGCTGGCATACAGCGGCCGTCCGGCTTCGGCCTCGCCGGCGGTCGGCTACTACGCGAAGCACTACGAGCAGCAGAAGGCCCTCATCGAAGGTGCGTTCGGCCGCCTGAAGAGCGCATCGATCGCGAAATAATCGACGTCAAGCGAAACGGGAAGGCGCACTGCGCTTTCCCGTCTCTTTTGGCCCGCCGGCCGCGTCGCGCGCCGCATCGGCCGAAAGGGTCGCACGAACCTCGTCATTACCCAGATTAAGCATCCAGGAAAATCACATGGCTATCGTAGAAGTCAAAGTCCCCCAGCTTTCGGAGTCGGTTTCGGAAGCCACCATGCTGCAGTGGAAGAAGAAGCCGGGCGAAGCAGTCGCGCAGGACGAAATCCTGATCGAACTCGAGACCGACAAGGTCGTGCTCGAAGTGCCGGCACCGGCCGCGGGCGTGCTCGCGCAAGTGCTGCAGAACGACGGTGACACGGTCGTTGCCGACCAGGTCATCGCAACGATCGACACCGAAGCGAAGGCCGGTGCTGCAGAAGCAGCGGCGGGCGCCGCGGAAGTGAAGCCGGCGGCAGCGCCTGCTGCAGCCGCACCGGCAGCCCAGCCGGCAGCCGCAACCGCATCGAGCTCGGCCGCCGCATCGCCGGCCGCAGCGAAGCTGCTGGCCGAGAAGGGCCTGTCGGCAGGCGACGTCGCGGGTTCGGGCCGCGACGGCCGCGTCACGAAGGGCGACGCGCTGGCCGCGGGCGCACCGAAAGCTGCTCCGGCCGCCGCACCGGCGAAGACCGCCGCTGCGAAGCCGTCGCTGCCGGAAGTGAAGGTGCCGGCATCGGCCACGACGTGGCTCAACGACCGTCCGGAACAGCGCGTGCCGATGTCGCGTCTGCGTGCGCGTATCGCCGAGCGTCTGCTCGAATCGCAGCAGACCAACGCGATCCTGACGACGTTCAACGAAGTCAACATGCAGCCGGTCATGGACCTGCGCGCGAAGTACAAGGACAAGTTCGAGAAGGAACATGGCGTGAAGCTCGGCTTCATGTCGTTCTTCGTGAAGGCGGCCGTGCACGCGCTGAAGAAGTTCCCGCTGGTGAACGCGTCGATCGACGGTAACGACATCGTCTATCACGGCTACTTCGACATCGGTATCGCGGTCGGTTCGCCGCGCGGCCTGGTCGTGCCGATCCTGCGCAACGCGGATCAGCTGAGCCTCGCCGAGATCGAAAAGAAGATCGCCGAATTCGGCCAGAAGGCGAAGGACGGCAAGCTGTCGATCGAGGAAATGACGGGCGGTACGTTCTCGATCTCGAACGGCGGCGTGTTCGGCTCGATGCTGTCGACCCCGATCATCAACCCGCCGCAGTCGGCCATCCTCGGCGTGCACGCGACGAAGGAGCGCCCGGTTGTCGAAAACGGCCAGATCGTGATCCGTCCGATCAACTACCTGGCACTGTCGTACGACCACCGGATCATCGATGGCCGCGAAGCGGTGCTGTCGCTCGTCGCGATGAAGGACGCGCTGGAAGATCCGGCACGCCTGCTGCTCGACCTGTAAGCCGAGTCTCACCGCATTGACCCGCTCCGCAGGTTCGCGCCCACGCGCGAGCCTGCGGGCGTACAAGTAGAAAGGATTGTCATGTCCAAGGAATTTGACGTCGTCGTGATCGGCGCCGGCCCCGGTGGCTACATCGCCGCGATTCGCGCCGCGCAGCTCGGCAAGACCGTTGCCTGTATCGAGAAGTGGAAGAACCCGGCCGGCGCGCTGAAGCTCGGCGGCACCTGCCTGAACGTCGGCTGCATTCCGTCGAAGGCGCTGCTCGCGTCGTCGGAAGAGTTCGAGAACACGTCGCATCACCTGGCCGATCACGGCATCACGGTCGATGGCGTGAAGATCGACGTCGCGAAGATGCTCGGCCGCAAGGACGCGATCGTCGAGAAGATGACGAGCGGGATCGAGTTCCTGTTCAAGAAGAACAAGATCACCTGGCTGAAGGGCCATGGCAAGTTCACCGGCAAGACCGACGCCGGCGTGCAGATCGAAGTGAGCGGCGAAGGCGAAGCCGAAGTCGTCACGGCGAAGAACGTGATCATCGCGACGGGCTCGAAGGCGCGTCACCTGCCGAACATCCCGGTCGACAACAAGATCGTGTCGGACAACGAAGGCGCGCTGACGTTCGACTCGGTGCCGAAGAAGCTCGCCGTGATCGGCGCAGGCGTGATCGGCCTCGAGCTCGGCTCGGTGTGGCGTCGCCTCGGTGCCGAAGTGACGGTGCTCGAAGCACTGCCGGCGTTCCTCGGCGCAGCCGACGAAGCGCTCGCGAAGGAAGCGGCGAAGCTGTTCAAGAAGCAGGGCCTCGACATCCATCTCGGCGTGAAGATCGGCGACGTGAAGACGACCGCGGACGGCGTGTCGATCGCCTACACGGACAAGGACGGCAACGCGCAGACGCTCGACGCCGACCGCCTGATCGTGTCGGTCGGCCGCGTGCCGAACACCGACAACCTCGGCCTCGAGGCGATCGGCCTGAAGGCGAACGAGCGCGGCTTCATCGACGTGGACGACCACTGCCGCACGGCCGTGCCGAACGTCTACGCGATCGGCGACGTGGTGCGCGGCCCGATGCTCGCGCACAAGGCGGAAGACGAGGGCGTGCTGGTCGCGGAAGTGATCGACGGCCAGAAGCCGCACATCGACTACAACTGCATTCCGTGGGTGATCTACACGTACCCGGAAATCGCATGGGTCGGCAAGACGGAACAGCAGCTGAAGGCCGAAGGCCGCGAGATCAAGTCGGGCAAGTTCCCGTTCTCGATCAACGGCCGTGCGCTCGGCATGAACGCGCCGGACGGTTTCGTGAAGATGATCGCGGACGCGAAGACCGACGAACTGCTCGGCGTGCACGTGATCGCGGCGAACGCGTCGGACCTGATCGCGGAAGCCGTGGTGGCGATGGAGTTCAAGGCGGCGTCGGAAGACATCGCCCGCATCTGCCATCCGCACCCGTCGATGTCGGAAGTGATGCGCGAAGCGGCGCTCGCGGTCGACAAGCGCTCGCTGAACAGCTGAGCGCGGTATAGCGCCGGCCGGCCGTTTGGCCGGCGCAGCCGTCTCATGACGAAGGCGGGCGGGATTTCCCGCTCGCCTTCGTTTTTTCCGGTTTGTCCCGATGAACGTCACCGAATACTACACGCGCGAATTGACCACGCGCGGCTATCAGTCCGATCCCGCACAGCGCGCAGCCGTCGATCGCCTGCAGCGCTGCTTCGACGAGTGGGTCGACTACAAGGCGCGCCGCTCGAACGCATTCAAGAAGCTCATCAATCATCCGGACCTGCCGCGCGGCGTCTACATGTGGGGCGGCGTCGGCCGCGGCAAGAGCTTCCTGATGGACAGCTTCTACGCGGTGGTGCCCGTGCAGCGCAAGACGCGCCTGCACTTCCACGAATTCATGCGCGAAGTGCACCGCGAACTCGAGGAACTGAAGGGGCAGGCCGATCCGCTCGACGAACTCGCGCGGCGCATCGCGAAGCGTTACCGGCTGATCTGCTTCGACGAATTCCACGTGTCGGACATCGCGGACGCGATGATCCTGTACCGGCTGCTCGATCGCCTGTTCAACAACGGCGTGCAGTTCGTGATGACGTCCAACTACGATCCCGACGACCTGTATCCCGACGGCCTGCATCGCGACCGCATGCTGCCGGCGATTGCATTGATCAAGCAGAAGCTCGACGTGTTGAACGTCGACGCGGGCGTCGACTATCGTCAGCGCACGCTCGCGCAGGTGCAGATGTATCACACGCCACTCGGCGCGGATGCCGACCGCGAACTGCGTCATGCATTCGCGAAGCTCGCCGCGGTGCCGGACGAAAGCCCGATCCTGCACATCGAGAAGCGCGAGCTGAAGGCGCTGCGCAAGGCCGACGGGGTCGTGTGGTTCGATTTCGCGACGCTGTGCGGCGGCCCGCGCTCGCAGAACGACTATCTCGAGCTGGCCAGCCGCTTCCACGCGATCGTGCTGTCGGAAGTGCCGCAGATGTCGCCGCGGATGGCGTCCGAGGCGCGCCGCTTCACGTGGCTCATCGACGTGCTGTACGACCACAAGGTCAAGCTGCTGATGTCGGCGGCGGTGCCGGCGGAGCAGCTGTACATCGAAGGGCCGATGGCGAACGAATTCGCGCGCACGGTATCGCGGATCGTCGAGATGCAGTCGAAGGAATACCTCGAAACGCCGCGCCGCATCGTCGATACTTCGCTCACCTGATCGCAGCGCCCGGCAAGTGACGCGCTTCAATCGTCAATTCCGGTCAAATTCCGGCGATCTCGGGGCATTTTCGGACTCGTCTTATATTCACCGCTGAGGTCAGCCGATATCGTTGTGTCATGGTTCCCAAGGCTGGAGATGTCCATGACACCGTATCGAGATCTGACCGACCACCAGTGGCGCGCCGTCGTGCCGCTTCTGCCCGAAATGCAGCCGCGCACCGAGTTGCGCGGCCGGCCACTGGCCAACACGCGCGCCGTCCTGAACGGCGTACTGTGGGTGATCTATAGCGGCGCGACGTGGTCCGCGATGCCGCGCCGTTATCCGTCGTATCAGACGTGCCATCGCCGCTTCAAGGTGTGGCACGACACCGGCACGCTGATGCAGGTGATGCGCGAGCTGTATGGCGACGTCGGCGTCAATCTGTGCAACGAACTGTCGACGCGAATGCGCAAGCACGCGCAGTCGAAGGCGGCCGAGGTGCGAAGTGCCGCAGTGCCGGTGTATCGCGCGCCGGGCAGCTATGCGCCGGATACGATGAAGCACGCAGCATGATGGCGGCTGATTTCATTCACGCGCACATCAAAACAAAATCGGCCTGACGACATCGTCGCAGGCCGATTTTTTTATTGCGTCGCGCGTATCGATGCGCGCCGCGGCACTTACTGCGCGCGAACCCAGGTCTGCGACCGGCCGAGCAGCGATACGCCGATGTAGCCGCGCACGACGAGCTTCTGGCCGCCGTCTTCCAGCGCCATCTTGCACTTGTAGACCTTGCCGTTTTCCGGGTCGAGGATGTTGCCGCCGTCCCAGTGATCGCCGTCCTTCTTCATCGCCTTGATGATCGTCATGCCCTTGATGAGCTGATCCTTGCGCTCGTCCGTGCATGCGGTGCAGCGGCGATCGGGCGTATCGTTCGCGCCGAGGCCCTTGACGACCTTGCCCGACAGCGTGCCGTCGCCGTCATCGGCGATCTGCACGAGTGCCTTCGGCTGATGCGTGTTGTCGTCGATCGTCTGCCACATGCCGACGGGGCTGTCGGACTGGGCGAAGGTGGGGGCGGCGCAGGCGAGCAGCGCGCTTGCGACGGCCAGTGCGCGCAACGGGCGGGTCAGTTGAATCATTGTCTTCCTCCTTGTTTCATGTCGTGTTCGATGTGCCCGCACGACCGTCTGCATGGGGCGGTGGCTTGTTGCGAGCTTCGCCAGAATACGTGAAACCGCGCGCCGCGTTTGATAGAGGGGACTCTAATCGAAACAGCCCGCTGGACGCGGGCTGTTTGGTGTCCGATCAGTTGAGCTGATAGGAGAACGCCGCATTCACGCGTGGACTGCGCGATGCGCTTTCAACCGGCGCATCGCCGACCGGCTTCGCGATATTCAGGTCGAGACTGTAGTAACGGCTGTCGGTAAACCGTACGCCGATACCGACCGACGATAGCCGGCTCGGCGACGGCGTGCCGGTATGCAGGTACACGCGCGCCATGTCGTACGCGATGTACGGCGTGATCGATTTCATGTACGTCCAGCCCGGCGTGAACCCGCGATTGACCTCGAGCGACATCCCCCAGCCGGAGTCGCCCGACGTTTCGCCGGGCTGGTAGCCGAGCGCATAGCGCGTCGAACCGAACGAAATCTGTTCGGACGTCGGCAGCGAATCGGGGCTGTACTGGCCGGTCAGCGAGACCGACGTGCCGATCTTGAACGGCCATTCGTTGGTCTGCGTGAACGTCGCGCCGGTGCGCACGAACGTCAGCGAAATCGGGCTGTCCACCGACGTCGTGTTCGAGCCGATCGTGATGTCCTGCGCCTTCGATGCGCCGAGGATGTTGAAACCCTTCGCGACGTTGACGCTCAGCTTCTGCACCTGCTTGTCCGACACGCTCGTGTAGTCGAGCTGCAGTTGCAGCACGCGCACTTGCGAGCGGGTGTCGATGCTGTTGCCGTTCAGCTTGCTCTGGTAACGGTCTTCGTTGTGCGACGCATAGCCCGACACGGTGCCGAGCAGGCTGCGCTGGTTGTTCAGCAGCAACGGATAGGATGCCGAAAGGCCGAGCTTCTCGTTCTTCACGGTACGCTCGACGCTCGACGGCAGGCCGGGGTTGTCGGTCGGCTTGCCACGGTACGTGCTGGCATCGAGACGTGTGACGAGGCCGCTGCTGCCGACCGGCACCGCGCCGCTGAACGCGACGTAGGTCTGCTTGTCGCGTCCGGGCGGCACCAGCGCGGAAATGCTCAGTTGCTCGCCGAACGACGTGAGGCCGTTTTCGGTCGCGGTGATGAGGCCCTGCACGCCCGGGTGATTGAAATCGATGCCCGTGCTGATGTTGAATGCCTTGCGGTCGACCGCCAGTTCGAGCGTCGTCGCGCCGTCGGTCGTCTGCGGCGGCGGCACGTTCGCCTTCACCGACACGCCGGGCAGCAGGCCGAACGTGTTCACGTAGCGTTCGAACGTCGCGCGGCGCAGCGGGCGGTCGGCCGTGATGTGCGCGGCGATCGCGCGGATCTTCGATTCCATCGCGCCGGGCTTGCCGGTGACCTTGACGTCCGCCACGTAGCCTTCGACCACCGTCACGCGCACGACGCCGTTCTCGAACGTCTGCGCGGGAATGAACGCGAACGACAGGGCATAGCCGCGCTCCTGGTACAGCTTGGTCACGCCGTTGGCGGTTTCGATCAGTTCTCCGATCGTGATGTCCTTGCCGACGAGGGGCGTGAAGCGGCGCGAGATTTCGTCGAACGGTATCGACTTCACGCCTTCGACCTGGAATGTCGTTGGCGTCAGATGGCGCGACAGCAGTTCCTGCAGCTGCGGTGCCTGCGGCGCGACCTGGACGGTGACGCTCGGTCCTTTTTTCGGTGCGTTGATCTGGGGAAGGGAATCGAGCGGGTTACCCGCCGCGCGCGTCTGTGCATGTGCCGTGCCTGCTGCCGCGATCGCGAGCAGCATCATCCATCTGTCGAGTCTGGATTTCATTGTTTTTCCTCGTAGGCCTTGCTTTTCGTCTTCTTTCTAATGCGGGCGCGCGACACCGGGGTGCCGCGCGCCGCGTACCGCATTGCCGGTTGTGTTTGTACGGCCGCGCCTCCCGCTCCGGCTGCAAAGGCGCGACCGTCCTCCTTACTTGCCAACGCTGCCCAGCGTGCCCAGCAATCCCGTGACCGGCGCCAGGAGGCCCGTCGAGCTACCCGACGATGCCGAACCCGTTACGCCGCCGACGAGCGACGTGACCGGCGCGAGCGGGCTCGACGAACCCCCGGTTCCCGCTGCGCCGCCGACTGCTCCGGTGACAGTATTCAGCAAACCGGTGACGGGCGCGAGAGGGTTTGCACCGCCCGCGCCGCCCGTTGCGCCGCCGAGCGCGCCGGTGACCGTCGAGACGAGGCCGGTGACCGGTGCGAGCGGACTGCTGCCCGAGCTGCCCGTTGTGCCGCCGACCGTGCCCGTGAGCGAGCCGAGCGGCGTCGAGCCGAGGCCGGACAGCAGGCCGCCGAGCGGGTTCGTCGAGCCGGAACCCGACGACGAGCCGTTCTGAACGGTAGCCGTCGAGCCGCCGACGAGGCTCGTGATCAGGCCGGGGATCGGTGCCGCGCCATTCGGGCCGTTCGGATTCACGAGGCCGCCCGCGTTGGTCACGGTGTTGCCGACTGCGGTGACCAGCTGACCGACGTCACCGACCAGCGGCTGATTCGACGTACCGGCGACCTGCTTGCCCGCCGAGCTGATCGCGCCGCCGACCTGGCCGAGCAGGCCCGACACGGGTTGCCCGAGGCCGGTCGTCGTGCCGACCTGTTGCGTGATCTGGCCAGCGGTGATCACCAGCGGCGTGACCGCCGAGCTGAGCGGCTGCGTTACCTGCTGTACGGCACCCGACGACAGCGTCGAGCCGATCGTCGTGCCGGCCGCCGACAGGCCGTTCGCGACCGTGTCGAGGACCGTGCCGACCGGCGTCGTGACGGGCGCGAGCGGTGCGAGCTGGCCCGTGCCCAGCGCCTTGACCGTCGAGCTCAGGCCCGACACCGTGTTGCTCGTCGCGCCGACGACATTGCCGAGGCCGGCGACCGTCGTGCCGACGGGATCGTTGATCGAGCCGGTTTGTCCGAGCCCGTTGCTCAACGCGTCCGCGGCCGCGTTGATGATCGTGCCGGTGCTCGATACGGTGCTGCCGACGCCCTTCGTCACGCCGTCGCCGAGACCCGGCACGCTGACGTTGCCGATCGTGCTGCCGAGGTCGGTCGCGGTCTGGCCGAGCGTGCTGACGGCGCCCTTGGTACCGGACGTCGTGCCGCTGGTGCCGCTCGTTCCGCTGGTACCGCTCGTGCCGCTGGAGCTGCCGCCGTTGTTGCTGCTCGGCGGCGCACTGACGCTGTTGCCGCCGCACGCGGCGAGCAGGCACGCCGTCGCGAAAACGGTAAGGGGCACGCGCCATTGGTGCAGGGCGGTGGTCGTGATGGAACGCTTGGACATGATGGACTCCTCGCTGTCTTGTCGATGAACGGATGTCGGGTTACTTGTGCGTGCCGCCAAGCAGGCCGCCGATCAGCGACGTGACCGGCGAGAGCAGGTTCGTGCCGGAGCCGGAGCTCGTGACGGCGCTGGTGCCGCCGCTCAGTGTCGGTGCGCCGGCCGTGCTGGTGACTGCGGGAACCGGAGCGGCAATCGGATTGCCGCCGGCCGTTACGCTGCCGAGTGCGCCGGTGACCGTGGAGACGAGACCCGTGACCGGTGCGAGGGGACCGCCGCTGCCGCCTGCAGCGCCGCCGAGTGCGCCCGTGACGGTGGAGACTAGGCCGGTGACCGGTGCGAGCGGACCGCCGCTCGTGCCGCCTGCGGCGCCGCCGAGTGCGCCCGTGACGGTGGAAACGAGGCCGGTGACCGGAGCCAGCGGACCGCCGCTCGTGCCGCCTGCAGCGCCGCCGAGTGCGCCGGTGACGGTGGAAACGAGGCCGGTAACCGGTGCCAGCGGACCGCCGCTCGTGCCGCCTGCGGCGCCGCCGAGCGCGCCCGTGACGGTGGAGACGAGGCCGGTGATCGGTGCGAGCGGGCCGCCGCTCGTGCCGCCTGCAGCGCCGCCCAGACCGCCGACACTCCCGAGGAGGCCCGTAAGCGGCGCGAGTGGGTTGGTCACGCCGCCGGTGCCGCCGGTAAGCAGGCCGCCGACGGCCTTCACGGTATTGCCGGCCGACGAGACGGTGCCGCCGAGGCCGGTCGTGACCGGGTTGCCGCCCGTCGATGCGATCAGCGCGCCGCCCTGGTTCAGGCCGTTGCCGATCGTGCCGAGCAGCGTATTGACCGGAGCGCCGAGGCCGGTGGTCGTGCCGATCGTCTGCGTCGTCTGACCGACCATCGTCGTGATCGGCGTGATGACCGAGCTGACCGTCTGCGTGACCTGCTGGATCGGGCCGGTCGACAGCACGTTGGACAGTGTGGTGCCGCCGTTCGCTACCGCGCCGCCGACCTGCGTGACCAGGCCGCCGACGGCGCCGGTGACGGGTGCAAGCGGCGACAGCGGACCGCTGCCGAGACTCGTGACGAGGTTGCCCGTCTGCGTGACCGCGCCGCCGAGCTGGTTCACGACGCCGCCCGTGCTGGCGACCGTGACGCCGACCGGGTCTGTCGTCGCGCCGAGCTGGCCGAGGCCGCTGCCGAGGCCATTGCCCAGTGCCGTGACCGCGCCGCCGACGCTTTGCACGATGCCGCCTGCCGCCTGCGTCGTGCCCGGGTTCACGCCCGGCAGCGACTGGCTCGACACGACGCCGCCGAGGCTCGACACGGTATCGCCGAGATTGGTGATGATATTGGTGCTGCTCGCGAGGACCTTACCCACTGCATTCGACGACACGCCCGAGGTGCCGCTCGTGCCGCTGGACGTTCCGCTCGTCGTGCCGCTCGTCGTGCCGCTCGTGCTGCCGCTGGTCGACCCGCTCGTGGACCCGCTGGTCGATCCGCTGGTGCTGCCCGACGTGCTGCCGCTCGTCGAGCCGGATGTGCCACCCGAGGTGCCGCCGCCCGACGTAGAGATGGAGTCGCCGCCGCCCGAGCTCGAGCCGCCGCTGAGGCCCTTGCTGATCGAACCGGAACCGCCGCACGCGGAGAGGGAAAGCATGGCTGCCACGGTGGCCGCGATCATAGTCGTCCGGAGCGTGCCATGAGGGATAACCTGAATGTCCATTTTCGTCCTCGCATTGAAGCTGATGTTGTGTTGGGTGATGCGAGGATTACTCTGCAACTGTCGTGCCATTTCGACGGCCGTCGGTTCGACGACTGGTTTTAAACGAGGCAATTCCTTGTCGGAAAAGGAATTTATGGAAATTGAAAGATTGTTGAAACTGTTTAAGAGCGGCCGAATGAGAACGGTTTCGGCCGTTTCGTAACGTAACGTCACATCATTGGCGTTACGCGTGCGGCGTAACGTGGGGTGGGGCGCGTGCCCCGCAGGTGGCTGGAGTGTTTTACTGGTGGATTAGGCGTGCACATCTAACCTATCGTAAATCCTATGTGTAAGTCGTACCGAAACGCCGTACAAATACGTGGCGCTCGCGGAAAGTTTTTCGATCCCGTCTTGAAAGAGGTTGGAATTTAAATGGGATCGGATATAGAATCCCGGGCAGGTGTAAGGAAATGTACGGTCCGGTACACGACGTTCGAGGAGGATGACTATCGCGAATGTTAACTTGCATCAAATCGTGGTACACACCCCTCGGGGTGACATATAAAGAAAGCGCACCTGGTTGTCGTTGCCGCAGATGCAGCGAACAGCGCGGGGCAAGGGCCGGATATGCGGGGATGTACAACGTATAAAAGGCCAAAAAACGTACATACAGGCACGAGGAATAAAATGAAAGCAATCATCAAGCGTTTCCTTAAGGAAGAAGACGGGGTTACCGCAGTCGAGTACGGACTTATCGCCGGACTTATCGCCGTTGCTCTTGTTGCCGCGCTGAGTACCCTCACGGGCGGCATCTCGGGAGCATTCAGCTACATCGCAAGCCAGTTGCCGAAGTAAAGCAGAGCGTTCGCTCGTCTCCCTGTTTTTGAGGGGCGCGGATTGCTTCGGCAATCCGCGCAGGTATTTTTTGCCGCTCGGGGCGTTAATGATCCTGCTATCTGGCATCGGGGTTTTCCTCGCATGGGCGACGCTCGTCGCGCTCGGGGACATCCGCGATAGGCGCATTCCAAATTCGTTGTCGGTTGGCGGATTCGTATTTGCGCTTCTATTTGCCGGACACAACCCGTTCGGCATCTCCATCTATCAGGCGCTAATGGGTGCCGCGATCGGATGTATCGGTCTTTTCCCTTTTTTTCTGCTGCGCGTAATGGGCGCGGCTGACGTCAAGGTATTCGCGGTGCTCGGCGCGTGGTGCGGCGCATATGGGCTGCTTTGGCTCTGGATCGTGGCGAGCCTGCTTGCTTTCGCCCATGCGGGTGCGCTGTTGGCTGCGACGAGCACGCCCATATCCGCGCTATGGCAGCGCCGGTTGCCGACGATGGCGATTTCCCGTTTCCGGGCGTCGCCATATGCCGCCTTTCTCGTCATTCCAGCAGCGCTATGGCTCGTGTACCGGATTGCGACCGGAGGGCTTGGGTGATGGCGCCTTTTCACTCGCGTGAACGCGGTGCGACTGCAGTCGAATTTGCCCTGATGCTTCCCGGCTTCTTTCTCGTTCTGTACGCAATCGTTACGTACGGCATGATCTTTGCCGCGCAGCAAAATCTGACGCTCGCGGCAACGGAGGGGGCGCGTGCCGCGCTGAACTATCAACAGGTCGGAGCGGCGGCGACGCAGCAGGCAGCTCAGCAGGCGGCGCTCGCCGCGCGTGCGACTGCCGCATGTACGGCGGCGACGAACCTCACCACGTGGTTGAAAGGCGCGACATGCACGCCCACGCAGCAAGGCAACTGCAGTTACGACGGGTCGATGTATTGCGTCCAGATCACATTGACCTATCCGTATGCGACGAGTCCGTTGATTCCATCGTTGCCGTTGCTCGGTTCGCTGCTGCCGGTGCCGCAGAAACTTACGGGAACCGCGATGGTACAGATCAGTCCGGTCAACATCATTTAGGGGATGGCGCGCGGCGATGCGTCGGGTTTCGCGGTGCCCGGTGGCCAGCGTAACGCGGAGATTTCAATCGTGAGTAGCGGGGATACATAACAAAACCATGGCCAACAATCTGACGAAGATCATTGCGGGCTTGCTGATCGCGATCGCGATCCTGCTGGGCATCTACGCGTGGGTACTCGGTCGCAAGCCGGCGGCCGTCATCCCGGCGACGTCGACGGTCGCCGTGCAGAGCGTCCCCGTCGTCGTTGCGGTGCGACCGTTGCCGGCGGGCCAGCCGATTCAGGCTGAGTCGCTGCGGGTCCAGCAAGCGGCTGCTGCTCCGCAGGGCGCTTTTTCCGATCCAATGCCGCTTGTCGGCCGTATCCCGTCCAGCGATATTCCGGCGCAGGCGCCTGTGGTGGCGAGTGTGCTGTCTTCCGGTCTCGCAGAACAGATCGAACCTGGCGAGCGCGCGGTTGCAATCAAGGTTGACGAGACCAATGCGGTCGGGAACCGTGTTCGGCCGGGCAACTACGTCGACGTGTTCGTGAACCTGAAGCGAGACGGCGTGGGTGCCGCAGTAGCCGGCGTATCGACGGCGGAAATCGCCAACACGCAAGCGCGGCTGTTGATGTCGAGGGTCCGCGTGCTGGCCTTCGGCGACGCGACGACGGAGCGCGACAGTTCGAACGGCTCGGTCGTCGGCATGCGAACCGCCGTATTGGCCGTTCCCACCGCCCAGGTCGACGCGCTGACGCTGGCCGAGCAGAGCGGCCGGCTCGTGCTCGCACTGCGGAGTCCGCGCGATGAAGATGTTGCAGTGCAGACGGTCGCGATGCGCCCGGGGGCGGACAAGAGTCCGTCGGCGCTTGCAGCGACCGGGGTGATGCTCGGAGAGTTGTCCAAGAGCGCGGCCGCGCCTGCGCCGCGCACTGCGGCGCGGATGACCGTGCGCCGCTCCAATGGCGGCAGCATCGAAGTGATTCGCGCGGGGCGAGCCGAATCGGTCGCCTACTGAGCCATGCGAAGACAACCACTGGAAAAGGGGCGGTTCGATGCCTCCAAAACAATGAAGAAAAAACTGATTGCATTGGCCATCGTATTGGGTTCGTTGACCATGCAGCCGCTGTCGTACGCGGCTGATGTGAGCGGGACGATCAGTCTCGCCGTGGGTGCACAGCGACAACTCGCGACCGGACGTTCGTTGCAGCGTGTTGCAGTCGGCGATCCGTCGGTCGCAGATGTACTCATCGTGAAGGGCGGTCGCGGAGGCGTGCTGCTCGTCGCAAAGAACGCTGGATCGACGAACGTGATGATCTGGGAGCGCGGCCACGATGAACCGACGATATACAACGTGAGCGTGACGAGCGGAGCAGCGCGAGCATTGCTCGACGGGGCATCGCCGAACGTGAGCACTTATGGCGGCACGACGGTGATCGGCGGCGGATCGGCGACGCTGGAGGGTCATCAGCGCGCGGTCCATGCCGCGAAGAGTCTCGGAGGCAAGGACGGGGCGACGCTTGACGCATCGACGATTGCCGGCAAGAACGTCGTTCAGGTCGATGTGCGCGTCGTCGAATTCAGTCGCTCGGTGTTGAAACAGGCCGGCCTCAATTTCTTCAAGCAGAACAACGGGTTTTCGTTCGGATCGTTCGCTCCGTCAGGATTGACGTCGATTTCGGGCTCGCCGGGAGCGGGCGCGCTCACCTACAACACGAACGTGCCGATTTCGTCCGCATTCAACCTCGTCGTGCATTCGCTATCACGCGGGCTGTTTGCCGATCTGTCGATTCTCGAAGCGAACAATCTCGCGCGCGTGCTCGCGCAGCCGACGCTCGTTGCGTTGTCCGGGCAGAGCGCCAACTTTCTGGCGGGCGGCGAGATTCCAGTACCGGTTCCGCAATCGCTCGGGACGATCTCCATCGAGTGGAAGCCGTACGGCGTTGGGTTGACGGTTACGCCGACCGTGCTGAACCCGCGCCGGATCGCGCTCAAAGTGGCGCCCGAATCGAGTCAGCTCGATTTCGTGCATTCGATCACCATCAACGGTATCCAGGTGCCCGCGCTGACCACGCGCCGCGCCGATACAACGGTCGAACTGGGCGACGGCGAGAGTTTCGTGATCGGCGGGTTGATCGATCGCGAGACCACTTCCAACGTGAACAAGGTGCCGTTTCTGGGCGACTTGCCGATCATCGGGGCATTCTTCAAGAACTTGAGCTATCAGCAGAACGACAAGGAACTCGTCATCATCGTCACGCCCCATCTGGTCGCGCCGATTGCGCAGGGCGCGGCGTTGCCTGCGACGCCAGGCGAAATGTCCGAACAGCGTGACGGGCCGGTGTGGCGTTCGTTTGTCGGCGGCATCGCGTCGCCGGATGCGGGGCCGGGGTTCTCGAAATGAGCGCACTGAATTACGAGGTAGCGAAGGCGATCGCATACGTTGCGCCGCCTCGCTTCATCGGGAGTATCCACCATGAATGCGAGAACCTTTTCGTTGGCTGAGCCTGCCGTGACCGACCATTTCGTCTGTGCGTCCGCGCGCGCAGAGCACGTGCAATGGCTTGCCCAGTCATTGATCTCGGCCGGAACGGTCGAGGCATCTCCGCTCGACAGTACGTTGCTGTCGCAGCGAATCGGCGTATTGAATCCCGCGCTGATATTCATCGATTTCTCCGGCGATTGCGCGGCGGCAAGCACGGCCGTCGCTGCCGTGCGCTCGGCGCATCCGGGCGTGCCCGTCGTTGCGCTGGGCTCCGTATCGCAACCGGAAAGTGCGCTTGCAGCGTTGCGCGCGGGCGTGCGCGATTTCGTTGATTTCTCCGCGCCGGCCGACGAGGCGCTGCGGATAACGCGCGTGCTGCTCGACAACGTCGGTGAGCCGGCGAGCCGCCACGGGAAGGTCACTGCATTGCTTGGGGCGCGTATCGGAATGGGCGTGAGTACGCTCGCGGCGAATCTCGCGGTGCTGACGCAGCGGCGGCCCGCGGAGCCCGCGCGTGCTACGGCCCTGGTCGACCTGGGCCTGCCTGCGGGCGACGGCGCGCTGTTCCTGAATACGCGCTGCGAGTTTCATTTCGTCGAAGCCGTGCGCAACCTGCGCCGGATCGACCGTACGTTCGTGACAACGGCGCTTGCGCGGCACCCGAGCGGCGTGGCGCTCACGACGTTGCCGCCGAATCTTGCCGACCTTCGCGACGTGGCGACTGCATCGTGCGCGGGCCTGTTGAATCGGTTGCGCGCATTTTTCGACAATCAGATCGTCGATCTCGGCGGGTTCTCGAATCGGGATTTCATTGGGCAGGTGGTCAATCTCGCGGACGAAACGTGGCTCGTCTGCGATCAGGGCGTCGCGTCCGTCGTATCGGCAGTCGAGTTGCTCGAAGGGTTGCGCGATGCCGGGATCGTGACCGACCGGATCCGGCTGATCGTCAACCAGTTCGATGCGGATCTCGGGCTGATGCCGGCGCAGATAGCTGAACGACTCAATCTGCCGCTCGTCGCGACGCTGCCGTCACGACGCGTCGCGATCGGCCATGCCGCGAATCAAGGCAAGCTGATCGCTGAAGTCGCGGAACGCGATCCATACGTGCGCGCTCTCGGACCGCTCGCGGATCGTTTGGCGGGCGAAGTGGCATCGGCCGGAGCGCCACGCGCGGCAAGCGGTCTCGCGGCGCTGAAGCGAATCATTCAATCCTCTACGAAGCGGTCGTAAGCGATGGCACACGACATTCAATTCGCCGACGGCGCAGCGCCGTTCTCGCAAACGCAGCAATTCCACGACATCAAGAATGCCGCACACGAGCATCTGCTGACGCGGATCGAGGAATTGGGCGCGGAATTTGGCCGGTGGTCGCGACAGGCGATCAATCAGTTTGTCGATCTCGAGATCGACAGCTTTGTGCGGTTGCGGCGCATCCCGTTGAACGAAAGCGAAGTACGCGCGGTCGCCGAGGCGCTGACGAAGGAGCTCGCGGGCTTCGGGCCGATCGAGGACCTGCTTGCGGACCCGCACGTCGAAGACATTCTGATCAACGGCTACAACGACATCTATGTGTCGCGGCACGGGATTCTGTCGAAGCTGCCGATTCGCTTTACCGACAATGCACACCTGCTGCGGATCGTAAGGCGGATTCTCGCACCCATCGGCCGCCGGCTCGACGAATCGAATCCGATGGTCGACGCGCGACTGCCGGACGGAGGACGTGTCAACGTCGTCATCGAACCGCTGTCGATCGATGGTCCCGTCGTGTCGATCCGCAAATTCCGCAAGGACCCGCTGAGACCTGCCGATCTGCTCGGCAACGGGACCTACAACGAGGAGATCGGACGGCTGCTCGAGGCCGCGGTCGAGGCACGCTGCAACGTCCTCGTGTCCGGCGGCACCAGTTCGGGCAAGACGTCGCTCCTGAACGCACTTGCGTTCCACATTCCGGAGCCGGAGCGTGTCGTGACGATCGAGGATACGGCCGAGCTTTCGCTCAACCATCCGCACGTCGTACGTCTCGAGAGTCGCCCGGGCGGCTTCGACGGCACTGGAGTCGTGACCATCCGCGATCTGTTGCGCAACACGCTGCGGATGCGTCCGGACCGGATCATCGTCGGCGAAGTGCGTGGCGGAGAAGTGCTCGAAATGCTGCAGGCCATGAACACGGGGCACGACGGATCGATGGGCACCGTTCACGCCAGTTCGCCGCGTGAGTGCCTGTACCGTCTTGAGATGCTCGCCGGTTTCGCCGGCTTCCAGGGTACCGAGGCAAGCCTGCGTCGACAGATTTCGAATGCGATCGATTTCATCGTGCAGATCGGCAGGTTGTCGAATGGCCGCCGGCGCATCCTGTCGATTACGGAAGTCACCGGCATGTCCGACAACATCGTATCGACCCAGGAACTGTACCGCTATGAGGCGCGCGTGACGCCCGACGGCGATGAGGTCGATCACTGGGAATCGCTGGGTATTCATCCGCATTCGCCGAAACTGGCGCGTTTCCGCAGCACGCTCGTGTCCAGCGGCGGTGGTTTCGGCGGTGCGTTCGGGCGCGGCGGGGGTTTCAATGTCTAGCACGGCGTTGTTCGCGCTGATGTTCGCATTGGTCTGTGCGGCAGCCGGGTTGCTGCTGTGGCGTGGAAGCCATATGCGCGCAGAGCGTGCGCACACGCAGCGATTCTTCGACAGCCGAATCGGCGCGCCGGGGCGTCCGGCACAGCCGGCCGACGGTGCGCGCCGTGCGCGGCCAGCGGCGGCCGGGGCAGCCGACGTGCAGGAGCCGGACGCCGCGTTTGCCCGCTGGCGGGCATACATGCTCGATGCATGGGCGGCCCTGTCGGACCGCGCAGGCCTCGACGAGGTGCGCGCTGGCCTGATGCTCGTACTCGGGGGCTTCGTGGTGCTCGCGGTATGGGCGGGGGTAGCCGGTGGTCCGATCGCGGCTGCGGCGGCATTGGTGGCCGGTGCGGCGCTTGTCGCGCTGTGGCTCGCATCGCGAATCGGTCGACGCAGGCTGAAGATCGTCCGGCAATTGCCGTCGTTTCTCGATGGGATCGTGCGTCTCGTGACACTTGGCAACAGCGTGCCGGCAGCCTTCCAGGCTGCGCTGCTGACGACCGAGATGCCGCTGCGCCGCTGTCTTGACGACGTATCGCGAATGTTGCGCACCGGCGCCGAAATCGATCGCGCCATGATGCACGTCTCGCGCACGTATCGTATTCGGGAATTCGAACTGGTTGGCGCGGTATTGCGTCTGTCGGTTCGCTATGGCGGCCGCGCGGACGTGATGCTCGACCGGATGTCGACGTTCATGCGCGATCTCGAGCAGGCGGAACGCGAATTGTCCGCCATGTCGGCGGAAACGCGGCTATCGGCATGGGTGCTCGCGCTGCTCCCGATCGTGGTCGGCAGCTTCGTCGTCGCAACGAGTCCTCGCTATTTCACGGCAATGTGGAGCGATGAGGCGGGGCGTCGCCTGATTTACCTGGCGTTCATCCTGCAGGCGGCCGGCGGGTTCTGGTTGTACCGGCTTGCGCGGTTGAGGTGACAGGATGGATGCGAATCGTTTGGGCGCGCTCGCGCTGGTGCTTGGATCGATCGGCATGCTGTTGCTGGCGGGATTGGCGATCGTTCGTGTGCTGTTGGCGCAGCGTTCCGAGCGCGCGCTGCTGAGGGCGCTCGACCGCCGCACTGCAGCCGTTGAAGCTGCCGCTACGCGCGCCAATTCGGCCGAGCCTGCGCGCGACGCCGCAGAGCCGCGGCCGCCGCTTGCCGGATTGCGCGAGCGTCTCGAGAGTGCCGGGATGCGATGGCTCGATACGGGTGTCGGACGCTATCTGTTTGCCGACGAGGATCGACAACTGCTCGAGCAGTGCGGCTTCGTCGAAGCTCGCGCGCGGGGCCTGTTCCTCAGTGCCCGAATCGTATGCTCGATCGGACTGCCGTTGCTCGTAGCAGTCTTCGTCGCGGGTCAGCAGGCTTCAGGACTGCGCTGGCTGCTGTCGATCAGCGTTGCGTTCGCGATCGGATTCATGCTGCCGAAGATGTACGTCCGTCGACGGGCGACGGAGCGCCGACAGGGGGTTGCCGCCGAATTGCCGCTCCTCGTCGACATGCTGAGGCTGCTGCAGGGCGTAGGCCTGTCCCTGGATCAAAGCATCCAGGTCGTTACCCACGATTTTCAGACGATGCTGCCCGTGTTGTCGTGGGAGCTAGGCGTCGCGCAACGGCAGTTCGCCGCCGGGCGTACGCGTGAACAGTCGCTGCAGCGACTCACGAACAGTTTCGACAACGAGGATCTGCGCGCGATCGTGCGCTTGCTTATTCAGGTCGACAAGCACGGCGGCGCAGTGCAGGAGCCGCTGAAGCAGTTCGGCGACCGCCTGCGCGAAGGACGGCGCGCATCGCTTCGCGAACGGATCGGGCGACTGACGGTGAAGATGACCGGTGTAATGATCATCACGCTGCTACCCGCATTATTGATCGTCACGGCGGGGCCGGGGATCATGACCGTTCTGTCCGCGCTTGCGGCAATTCATCGTTGATGCGGTACGAGGGGAAGGAGCAACACGAAATGAATCGATTGGGTTGGATCCGCACGGTCGCCGGCGCGGCGGCGTTCGCGATGCTCGCCAGCGGGTGCTCGCTGTTCAAGGAGTCGGGTTACGGGATCGGAGCACAGGCGGAGCGAGGCGCCCTGATGCAGGCGGCGGCCGACAAAAGCGCGCCGCCGGATACGCCGGGCATGTACCTTGGCCTGATCGAGCGCATGCAGGGGCAGGGGCTGTATTTCGCGTCGCTCGCACACATCGATCAGTATGAGAAGCAGTACGGCGTGTCTCCGGACACGATCCTGCTGCGCGCAGATGCGTTGCGAGCGACAGGCCAGTATGACGCCGGCATCGCTGCTTATACGAAGCTGCTCGCGACGGCGCTCGCCGCGCGCGGGTATCGGGGGCTTGGCCTGATTGCGGGCGCGCGCGGAGATTTCGGAACTGCCGCCCAACAACTGGAGCAGGCGACAGCACTTGCGCCGACCGACGCCGCGACGTTGTCGGACCTCGCATACGCGCGGATGCGTGAAGGTGATTTGGCGGCTGGGCGCGTGCCCCTGCTGAAGGCGGCTGAACTCGAACAGAAGAATCCGAAAATCCTGAGCAACCTCGCGCTGTACCTGCTTGCGAGCGGTCATGCCAAGGATGCGCGGCGGCTGATGGATCAGCAGAAGTTTCCGCCAGCGGTGCGCAACGAGATTCGCGAGGACGCGGGAAGGATCGCCGCCGCCGCGCGGGCGTGGCAACTTGCAGCGGCGCGCGCACCGAACGGTGCGTCGACGCAACCGGTGGCGAACCGCGACAACTTCGACCTTGCGGCACCGCTGCTTCAGCGTTTCGCTCAATGACAACGATATTCACGGAGCCAATCATGGTTAGCCTTTCATCGATTCGCGTGCACGGTGCGGGGATTGCGCTCGTGTGTGCGCTCAGCGCGAACGGCGCTCATGCGCAGAGCGAGGCGCCGGCATCGGAAATCGGCCATTCGACGAATGCGTTGCTCGATCTGCAACGCTCGAACCGCGCCGCCGCGAGCCCGCAACCGATCGACGGTGCAGCGGGCACCTACGCCTATCAGCGTTACCTCGAGTCGTTCAAGACGCCGATTCCGGCGTGGTTCGGCACGATGTCCACGACGGGCGGCGGCAGTGGCAGCGGGCTGGCTGGCGCCGAAATGGCCCGTTGACGGAGCGGGATCGTGAATATCCGGAACTGCGGCCACTCGCCTCGCCACGCATCGCGACAGCGCGGCGCATTCTCGGTGATGGCAATCATCGGCTTGCTTGTCGCGGTCACGACGCTCGGGGTCATCGGCGTGGGCAACATGTTCTACCAGCGACGCGATGTACAGCGGATTGCCGACATGGCGGCACTCGCCGCCGTGCAGCGCATGGACGACGCATGCTCGCAACCGACCGCGACTGCGACCAGCAACGCCCAGTCGAACGGGCTGTCCCAGTCGAACGGCGACACGCTCAAGGTCGTTTGCGGCCGCTGGGACATGGCGGCCAATCCGGCACCGAGCTATTTCGCGGCCGCGGCCGGAGGAACGACGCAGTTGAATGCGGTCCAGGCGACGGTTACGCGGAAGGTGCCGTTCTTTTTCGTCGGCCCTGATCGAACGGTGTCCGCGGTATCGACCGCTCGTTCGACGAATATCGATACGTTCTCCGTTGGTGCAACCATTGCAGCGCTCGGCGGCGTCGGGTGCGCAGGCGGATCGGCGCCGACGTCCGGCAATCCGGGTCTTGTGAATGGACTGGTTGCCGCGCTGCTCGGCGCTAATCTGAATCTGAACGTCGGCTCGTACCAGGCGCTCGCCTGTACGAACGTAAAGGTCAGCGATCTCGTCGTGGCGGCGGGCGTCGGTACGGTCGACCAGTTGCTCGCGCTGAAACTCACGTTGCCCCAGTTGCTTCAACTGATGGTGAACGCGGCGACACAGACCACCGTTGCGAACGCCGATCTGCAGGCAAGCCTCGGCGCATTGCAGGCCATTCTTGCTGCGAATGTTCCGGGAACGTCGATCGGCCTCGGGGGCGCGGGCGGCCTGCTGAATGTCGCGCTCGCTGATACCCAGGCAGCGCTCAATGCCCAGGTGGATCTGCTTGATTTGTTGCTCGTCGGTGCGGAGATTGCCGCGGCCGGAAAGCCGGCGGTGACGGTGAACGTACCGTCGCTGAATCTCGGTGGACTCACGGGCACGCAACTGCAGGTCCAGATAATCAGTCCGCCGTCGATCGGTATCGGAGAGGGCGGCATCGATCCTGCGACCGGAAACTGGCGGACGAAGGCCTCGACTGCTTCGGTCGGTGTGTACCTGAACGTCGACCTCGGCACAGCGCAGTTGCCGATACTCGGCGCGCTGCTGGGTGCAATCGACGTTGGCGTCGATGTCACCCTTCCGATCTACCTGCAAGTCGGTACCGGCACCGCGTGGCTGAATTCGACGCAATGCGCTTCCACGCAGGCGACGAGTACGGTCGTCATAACAGCCCAACCCGGTGTTGCCAATCTGTGTATCGGCCAGCCGCCGCTCGATGCGTCCGGCAAGATCAGCCTCTCTTCGAGTTACAGTTGTTCATCGCCCGCGCAGATCATCAACGCAAACGTGCTCAAACTTGCGCAATTGACCGCCTCCATGTCCAACGTTTCGGTGCAGGTGCAAGGCGCTTCCCAATCGCACACGTTTAGTGGCGTGTCAGGAACCGATCAGAACTTCTGGACCGTGAACTCGAATGCGCTCGGTTCCGCGCTGAGCTCGGCCCTGACTCAAGTCGCAGCCGCGAAGATCACTGCCAATATCGGCATCGCCGGGGCGAACCTGCTGTCGCTTCCGTCGACGTTTCTGTCGACGTTGCTCGGCTTTTTGACCAGCCTTCTGGGCCCGCTACTTTCGAGCCTGGACGCAGTTCTCGTTCCGCTGCTGAATCTGCTCGGCGTCCAGGTTGGCGCAGCAACGGTCCATCAGATCTCGCTTAGTTGCGGGGTCGCCCAAACGGTTTACTGAAGAAGATGAGAACCCCCCCCGCAATCGCAGAACTCGACCTGTACGTCTGGGAAGGCAAGGCGGACATCGTCGACCGCGTTGCCCGCTGCATGGCGAGCTTCGACGTCGAAGTGATCCGCGCCGACAACGCGGAGATCTCGCCCGAGCGCGCCGCGCTGCGGCCGTCGCTCGCGATCATCAGCGTGACGATGATCGAAACCGGTGCGGCGTTCCTGCGCGACTGGCAGGCGAACATCGGCATGCCGGTCGTATGGGTCGGTGCGGCACGCGACCACGACGCGTCTCAGTATCCGCCCGACTATTCGCACATCCTGCCGCTCGACTTTACCTGCGCCGAACTGCGCGGGATGGTCGGCAAGCTCGTCACGCAGCTGCGCGCGCACGCGGCCGAAACGCTGCAGCCGTCCGAACTCGTCGCGCACTCCGAATCGATGCAGGCGCTGCTGCACGAAGTCGATACGTTCGCCGACTGCGACACCAACGTGCTGCTGCACGGCGAAACCGGCGTCGGCAAGGAACGCATCGCGCAACTGCTCCACGAAAAGCATTCGCGCTACCGGCAGGGCGAATTCGTGCCGGTCAACTGCGGTGCGATTCCGGACGGCCTGTTCGAATCGCTGTTCTTCGGGCACGCGAAAGGTTCGTTCACCGGCGCGGTTGTTGCGCATAAAGGCTATTTCGAACAGGCGGCGGGCGGCACGCTGTTCCTCGACGAAGTCGGCGACCTGCCGCTGTACCAGCAGGTCAAGCTGCTGCGCGTGCTCGAGGACGGCGCGGTGCTGCGCGTCGGCGCGACGACGCCGATCAAGGTCGATTTCCGTCTCGTCGCGGCCAGCAACAAGAAGCTGCCGCAGCTCGTGAAGGACGGCCTGTTCCGCGCGGATCTTTACTATCGGCTCGCGGTGATCGAGCTGAGCATTCCGTCGCTGGAGGAGCGCGGCGCGGTCGACAAGATCGCGCTGTTCAAGTCGTTCGTCGCGGAAGTGGTGGGTGAAGAGCGGCTCGCGCAACTGCCCGATCTGCCTTACTGGCTCGCTGAGGCGGTCGCGGACAGCTATTTCCCCGGCAACGTACGCGAGTTGCGCAACCTCGCCGAGCGCGTCGGCGTGACGGTGCGGCAGACGGGCGGCTGGGATGCCGCGCGGCTGCAGCGGCTGGTCGCGCACGCGCGCAGTGCGGCGCAGCCGGTGCCGGCGGAGAGTGCGGCGGAAGTGTTCGTTGACCGCAGCAAATGGGACATGAACGAGCGCAGCCGCGTGATCGCGGCCCTCGACGCAAACGGTTGGCGGCGCCAGGACACGGCGCAGCAGCTCGGTATCAGCCGCAAGGTGTTGTGGGAAAAGATGCGTAAATATCAGATCTTCGACGAAGAGCCCGAGACCCGCGAAAGCGAGTAATTAATGAGATAAAATCGCGCTGAATTACAACAACACGGGCGGGAATCAAAATCGATGAGCCATATGACGGGGTTGGGGCGGGCGTGTGTGTTGCTCGCCATGATGGGAGGCATGCAGGGCGCGCATGCGCAGGGATTGGCGGGCACGGCGGCGCCGGCGGTACAGCAGGCATCGGCACCGGTGGCGGCGATTCCGGTGATCGACCAGCAGGTGCCGGCGTCGGTGCAGCCGCAGGCGGGCGAGACGACCGGGCCGAGCACGGCCGATGAACTGCAGCGCCAGATCCAGGCGCGTTCGCTGACGGAAATGCGCACGAGCTATAACGGCAGCTACGGCGCGAGCCTGCTGTTCAGCGTGAAGGACGGATCGTATTTCGTCGCGCTGTTTCAGCAGAAGGCATTCTGGCGCGTGATCAAGACTTACGACGAAACGCGGGCGGAAGCGATCTATCGCGATTTCTCGCGTCAGGCGGAACGGCTGGCCGTGAACGAACTGCGCGCGGCAAAGCTCGAATCGCAGAAGGCGCAGATGGATCGGCAGATCGAAGTCGCACAGGAACGGGCGCGGCGTCTGCAGGCCGACATCTCGATCGCGCGCGAACAGCAGGTGGCGGTTGCGGATCGCCAGAAGAACGTGCGCAATGAAACGGCAGCGCTGCAGGCGCAACAGGCGGAGCTGCAGTCGCAACTGCGCGCATTGCAGCAGCGGGTGCGTTCGCTGCAGCGCGAGGCCGACGCGGGCTTGCCGACGACGGCGCGCTGAGCGATCGCGGGCCGGCCGGTGCGGCGACATGCCGCGCCGACCCACCAGCAAAAAGGGCAAGCCGGTTGGCTTGCCCTTTCGTTTTACTGGCCGTCCGGCACGATGCGCCGGCGCCGGGTGACGATCACCGGCCCGTTGCCGCCACGCGCGTCGGACGACGCGTTGCCCGACGCATCGCCGGCATCGCGCGGCGCACCGTAGCTTTCGCGCGGTTCGCGCGGGGCGCCGTAGCCTTCGCGGGGCGCGCCATAACCCTCGCGCGGTTCGCGCGAGCCGTAACCTTCGCGCGGTTCACGCGAGCCGTAGCCTTCACGCGGTTCGCGCGAGCCGTAGCCGCCGTCGCCGCGCGACTCGCGGGAGCCGCCGTGCGAGCCGTACGGGCTGTGGCCGCCGCCTTCGCGGCCGCCCGGCCGGCCGCCGGTACGCGGGCCGCGGGGGCCGCCGCCGGGGCGCGAGCCGCCCGTGTCGAGCTGGATCGTGGAAATCGCACGCTTGTAGATGCCTTGCAGACCCACGGGGGTGCGCAGCATCACCAGGTACTGGTCGAACGACTCGATGCAGCCCGTCAGACGAATGCCGTTGACGAGGTAGATTTCAACGCGCTTACGTTCCTTGCGCGCCGCATTGATGAAGTCGTTTTGCGGATGGGATTCTGCGGGATTGGCCATTGAGGTGCGGCAGGAGCCTGCGTCAGAGAATATGTTGTGCGTGTGTGTGGCGTGGTCGCCCACCGGGTATTTGGCGGGATTTTACCCTGTTCGTTCCGCCAGCGCGCGGTCGCGATTGTGTCGAACCGTAACCCACTATAGACGCTCCGGCGTGTTTTCGCGATTCGGTCAAATGGCTAGGGCCGTTCGTTACGTCGCGTTACGACTCTCGCATCGGCGTAGCACATGCCGGCACCGGGCGGGATTACATTCGTCGCGCGTGCCGGGCAGGCCGGCGGAACTGGGAACGGAAACATGAGCAAGAGGGGATTGGCTGTGTGGATCGGGAGCGCGGCATTGCTCGCCTCCGGCAGTGCAATGGCACACGTCGACCTGTCGGTCGGCATCGGTGTGCCGGTCGCACCGGTCTATGCCGAACCGGCGCCGGTCTATGTGGCGCCGCAGCCGGCGGTGGTCGCCTATCCGGGTTACGGATACGGCTACTATGGCGACGATGACGACGACGGCTACCGCAAATGGCGCAAGCACTATTACAAGCATTGGCGCAGGCATCACGACGATGACGACGACTGAGCGCGACGTCCGTCGCGCCGGTGACCGTCAGAACGCGTAATCCGGGTTCTTAGGATCGAACGCGGATTCGTCGAGCGTTGCCGGCGCGATTTTCTCGATGACGATCCGCTCGAACATCCTGCCGTCGTTGTCATAGGACTCGACGGTCCGGAAGTAGGGCGCGTGCAGATCGAGCCCGAGGATTTCCTTCTTTGCATAGAACTGCGGACGGCCGGTCGGCGTCTCGTACGTGAGCGCGACGACGCGCACGCCGCCGATCGTCTTCGCTTCCACCTGCGTCGGCCGCTGCACGCCGGCTTCCTGGTATTTCTTCCCTTCGGTCAGGTACAGGTTCGCGATGAACTCGGTGCCGAGATCCTTCACTTGGTGATTCGACTGCGCACGCGCGAGCGCACCGTCGAGCGCGGTCCACAACGGAATCTTGCCGAGCAGGCCGCCGAGATGGCCGTACATCTCGTCCTTGCGCTGCGTCGTGTCGTAGATCGTCTCCTGTCCGGCATGCGCGCCGCCCGGCAGCCATTTTGCATAGACGCGCAGCGGCTCGCGGGTGGTCTTCACGAGCATGCGGTCGGGCGTGTCGGACCATTTCCCGCCGATGCGCTCCTGGCGCACCATCGTGAACTGGTACGACGGATAACCGTTGGGGCCGTTGCGGATATAGAGCGGCACGGCGAGCGGGTCGAGCGCCTTGAAGAGCGCCGTGAGCGTCGTGTCGTCGAGCTGTGCGAGCGTGCCGCGCTGCGCGGCCGTGCGCAGCCAGCGCGCCTGCTGGGCGACCGGCTCGTGCGAGACCTTCGCCAGGTCCGCCGGCAGCGTGGCCTCCGGCGCCGCGTTCGCGGCGTCGGCCGTTTCCTGCGCACGCAGGCGCGGCTGCGCGAGCAGCAGCATGCCTGCAATCGCGGCGGCAACAACGGACGCAGCGCAGCGCCTCTTTCGTTGATTCATCGACAGCGTCTCCCGGAGCGGTGGAGCGTTCAGCCTTGCTTCGCGGCGTTGATCTTCGCGAGTTCCTCGTCGCGCAGCGCGCGGCGCAGGATCTTGCCGACGTTCGTCTGCGGCAGCGCGTCGCGGAACTCGACGAATTTCGGCATCTTGTAGCCGGTGAGGTTCTTGCGGCAGTGCGCGAGCACGTCGTCGACCGTGAGCGCCGGGTCGCGGCGCACGACGAACACCTTGATCCGCTCGCCCTGCACCTCGTCGGGGATGCCGATCGCGGCCGCTTCGCTGATGCCCGGATGCATGACGAGCACTTCCTCGATCTCGTTCGGATACACGTTGAAGCCCGACACGAGGATCATGTCCTTCTTGCGGTCGATGAGGCGGATGAAGCCGCGCTCGTCCATCACGCCGATGTCGCCGGTGCCGAGCCAGCCGTCGGCGTCAATCACCTTCGCGGTCTCGTCGGGCCGTTGCCAGTAGCCGCGCATCACCTGCGGACCGTGCACGCACAGCTCGCCCGGTTCGCCGATACCGGCCCAGGTGCCGTCCTCGCGGCGAAAGCGCACGAGCGTCGACGGCGCGGGCAGGCCGATCGAGCCGCTGAACGCGGCCATGTCGTTCAGGTCCACCGGATTCATCGTGACGATCGGCGAGCATTCGGTGAGGCCGTAACCCTCGACGACCGGCCGTCCCGTGACCTGCTGGAAGCGTTCCGCGACCGCGCGCTGCATCGCCATCCCGCCGGCCATCGCGAGCTTGAGCTTCGAGAAGTCGCGCTTGCGGAATTCGTCGTTGTCGAGGAACGCGTTGTACAGCGTATTGATGCCGGTGATCCCGGTGAACGTTTCGTGGCGAATGATCTTCATCACCATCGTCATGTCGCGCGGGTTCGCGATCAGGATGTTGCGTCCGCCGAGACCCATGAAGATGAACGCGTTCACGGTCAGCGAATAGATGTGATAGAGCGGCAGCGGCGTCAGCACGGTTTCGACGTCGCCCGACACCTGGTCGGCGATCCATGCCTTCGCCTGCAGCAGGTTCGCGATCAGGTTGCCGTGCGTGAGCATTGCGCCTTTCGCGACGCCGGTCGTGCCGCCCGTGTATTGCAGGAACGCGAGATCGTCGCGCGTGGCCTGCACCGGCTGCGGTTTGCCGCGCGCACCGAGCGCGAGCGCGGAGCGCAGCCGGATCGCCTGCGGCAGGTTGTAGGCCGGCACGAGCTTCTTCACGTGTTTCAGTACGAAGTTGATCAGGCGTCCCTTCGCATTGAAGCCGTCGGCGAGCAGGTCGCCGAGCGCGGTGACGACGATGTTCTTCACCTGCGTTTCCGGCAGCGCGTCCTGCAGCGTGCGTGCGAAGTTCTCGAACACGACGATCGTCTGTGCGCCGCTGTCCTTCAGCTGGTGCGCGAGTTCGCGCGCGGTGTAGAGCGGGTTCACGTTGACGACGATCGCACCGGCCTTGAGCGTGCCGAACAGCGCGATGGGGTACTGGAACGTGTTAGGCAGCATGATCGCGACGCGGTCGCCGGGCTTGACGCCGATGCCTTGCAGATACGACGCGAACGCGTCGACCTTCTGCGCGAGCGTGCGGTACGTCATCGATGCGCCGGCGCTCACGTACGCGACTCGCTCGGCGAAGCGCGTCGTGCATTCGTCGAAGAACTGCACGAGCGATTCGTATTGCGTGACGTCGATCTCGTGCGGCACGCCGGGCGGGTACGACGCGTACCAGATGCCGTCGGTGTTCGGCGGGAGCTGGGCCGCTGTGCTTGCTGCGGATGAGGACATGATTTGTCTCCGGTGTCGGTGAGAGTGGGCGCTTTAGCGCCTTACTCTCACCCCATGCTTCGCGGTCGACGAGAGTTGGCGCTTTAGCGCTTGCTCTCGTCCCATGCTTCGCGGTCGATGAGCGTCAGCGCTCTGGCGCGTGCTCCCGCCGCATGACATTCGCTCAGCCCGAGCCGGCGCATCAACGCGAGCCCGGGCCGACTTCCTCGTGAATTGCCGCGTGCGCGGCCTGGCGCGATCAGCTCGCCGGATGCAGCGTCGCCGTATCGGCGGCTGCCGTGCCCGACGGCAAGCCGAACGCTTCGCCCGCACCCGCATCGTCGAGCACGGCCGCGAAGATCGACAGCTGCGCGCTGTCGGGCATCGGCGCTTTCAGCGCGGCGACGATCAGCGACGACAACCGCGCGATCATCTGCACGTCGTTCATCGTGCGGCCCTGCGAGAATTCGTCGATCAGGCTTTCGGTTTCGGCACCGGCCAGCGCGCCGGACAGCGCGCCGATCGCGAAGTGCAGCCGCCAGCCGAGCTCGGTGCGCGGCAGATGCGGCAGCGCGCGCTGGAACGCATCGAAGAAGCGGCCGGCGACGCTCGCATAGTGCGCGGTCAGGAAGTTGCGCACGAACGGCGACGGGTCGGTGTACGCGCGGCCGATCAGCCGCAGGAATGCGGGGCCGCCGCGATCGGGATCGCGCGACGCCTTCAGCGCGGGAATGAACATCGCGCCGAGCACGTGTTCGCACGTGATGTGCGCGCCGAGCTGCGCATCGAAGCGATCGAGAATGCCGAGGCGTTCCTGGTTCAGCTGATCGAGCCGGCGCGACAGCATCGCGTGGATCAGCGCTTCCTTGCTGCCGAAGTGGTAGTTGACCGCGGCGAGGTTCACCGCCGCGCGCGACGTGATCTGCCGCATCGACATCGCTTCGAAGCCATGCTCGATGAACAGGTCCTCGGCCGCATCGAGAATGCGCGCCTTCGTCCCGCCGGTCTGCCGATTGCCGGATGACCGCGTCCCGGACGGCCGTCCCGCAGACGGTCGCCCCTCCTGACTTACTGCCATGTCCCGCCTCCCAATGCCGGTCGCCCGGCCGCGAACAGGTGATTTGATTATCTGATTCAAACAGCCGTTTTTATTAAGATAAAAAAACGCGGGCGGCGCGGGCAAGCGGCGAATCTGGACAAATTCCTCTAGTTCGATGTGCAGGTGCGGAAATCGACGCGCGTGACCCCGGCGGGACGGTGCACGCGCGATGATGCAATGCGGAATCGGGCGGCGTTATCCGGTCGTGGTACGCGTATTGACCGATTGCGTCATGTCGATGCCGCGGCGTTCGCGGCTGAACAGGATCAGCACGGCGATCACGACGGCGACGATGCCCGCGACGAGCGCGAGCGCAAAAGCGTAGTTGTTGCCTTGCGAGACCGCGAGCGATGCCTGCATCGTCGCGTTGCCCGACGCAAGCAGGTTGCCGAGCTGATAGACGACGCCGGGGAAGGTCGCGCGGATTTCGTCCGGCGAGATCTCGTTCAGGTGCACCGGGATCACGCCCCACGCGCCCTGCACGGAGATCTGCATCAGGAATGCGCCGGCAGCGAGCGCCAGCGCGCCGCTCGAGAATGCCCACAGCGGCAGCACCGGCAATGCGATCAGCGCGGCGATGAAGATCGCGCGGCGGCGCCCGATGCGCTCGGAAATCGCACCGAACGACAGCCCGCCGACGATCGCGCCGATGTTGAGCACGATCGTGATCCACGACACGGTGTGCGGATCGAAGTGATGCTGTTCGCGCAGGAAGGTCGGGTAGAGGTCCTGCGTGCCGTGCGAGAAGAAGTTGAACGCGGTCATCAGCACGATCGCGTAGATCGTGAGCTTCCAGTTCTGCTGCAGCGTGGCGGCGAGGCCCGGCCGCGCACGCTTTTCCATCTGCTTCCACGCGGGCGATTCGGGCACGTGCGCGCGCACGTACAGCACGAGCAGCGCGGGCAGCACGCCGATCATGAACATGCCGCGCCAGCCGATGTACTGGTAGAACAGGCCGAACACGATCGAGGCCAGCAGATAGCCGCTCGGATAACCGGCCTGCAGCAATCCCGACACGAAGCCGCGCGCATGGGTCGGCACGGTCTCCATCGTCAGCGCGGAGCCGACGCCCCATTCGCCGCCCATCGCGATCCCGAACAGCGCGCGCAGCACCAGCAGCGCGGCCAGGCTCGGCGCGAAGCCGGACGCGAGTTCGAGCAGCGAATAGCACGCGATGTTGACCATCAGCGTCGGGCGGCGGCCGAAGCGGTCGGCGAGCCGGCCGAAGATGAGCGCGCCGATCGGACGCATCGCGAGCGTCAGCGTGAGCGCGAACGCGACGGCGGGGATCGTCGACGCGAATTCGGCGGCGATGTCCTTCAGCACGAAGACCATCAGGAAAAAGTCGAACGCGTCGAGCGTCCAGCCGAGGTAGGCGGCGATCGTCACGTTACGTTGTTCGCGGGTCCAGCTCATGTCCGAGGTCTCCTCGTTGGCTTGCGCGCCGACGATCTGCAGGCGGATGCCGGCCCGGCTGGCGCGCGATGCGGGGGGCATGGATCGAGTGTAGGCGGCAGCGCCCCGCGATGTGGGGCGCGATACCGAAGAATCGGGAATAATCCCTACGAAATGCATTGTTGCGAAAGCGGGAACGCGGCCGCGCGAGCCGAGCGACAGGCGTCTGTATCCTTCCGGAAGGCATGTTGTATCCGTTATGTAATGCGCGATGCGCATCGTCCCCGCATCAGGAGTCCCGATGACCGAATCTTCCGTTGCCGCGTTGCCCGTCCTCGCGACCGAGCGGCTGTGGTTGCGGCCGCGCGTGCTGGCCGATCTCGACGCGAGCATCGAGATGGATCGCGATCCGGAAGTCACGCGGCACATCGCAGGGCCGTGGCACGACCCGGTCGAACACCGCCGCTTCGTCGCGCACCGGATCACGCGCGACTATCCGCGCGGGCTCGGCTACTGGTCGATCTTCGAGAAGGCGGCGCCCGACGCATTCATCGGCTGGATCCTGCTGATTCCCGACTATGCGGGCGGCGCGCGCGACGTCGAGATCGGCTGGCGGCTGGTGCGTGCGGCGTGGGGGCGCGGCATCGCGAGCGAGGCCGCCGCGGCCGTCGTGCGTCACGCGTTCGACACCGTGCGGCTGCCGCGCGTGATCGCCGACATCGCCGAGGCGAACACGGGCTCGCTCAACGTCGCACGCAAGCTCGGCATGCGCCGGGTGGGCATCGTGCGTGACGGGATTCCGTACATCCGCCATCGACTCGAACGCGACGACCTGCGCGCGTGATCCGGCCATGCGGCGCGGCCGGTTGTCAGGGATGGTCAAACGCGCGCACAGCGGCCTCGTCGCCTATTAACGGGTCGCGCAATCAGGAGTATCGTTGCCGGAAATTCGCAACATGGGGTACGACCATGGCACTCGGCAACGACGTTCATCTGATTCCCGTCCGGCTCGACGCACTGCGCCCGACGCAAATGACGGTCGGCTATCGTGAGGTGAAGGCGAAGCGCAAGCATTGGAAGACGCTCGACAAGCGCGCACGCAAGGCCGCGATCGAATCGCACTGGTTTCCGGCCGTCCTTGGCCCGGGCGGGCTCCACTACATCACCGATCACCACCATCTCGGCCTCGCGCTGATCGAGGAAGGCGAGTCGCGCGTGAACGCGATGCTGCTGAAGGACCTGTCCTGGCTCGACGACACGATCTTCTGGCGGATGATGGAACACAACCAGTGGGTGCATCCGTTCGGCGCGGACGGCTCGCGACGCGACTACGCGCATCTGCCGAAGGCGCTGACGGGGCTCGAGGACGATCCGTACCGCAGCCTCGCCGGCGAATTGCGCACGGCGGGCGGCTATGCGAAGGACGCGACGCCGTTCAGCGAATTCCTGTGGGCCGACTACCTGCGCCAGCACGTGACGCTCGACCAGATCCGCAAGAACTTCTCGAAGGCGCTCGACGTCGCGCTGCGCCGAGCACACGACCAGGACGCGCGCTATCTGCCCGGCTGGTCGGGTGTGATCGCGGTCAAGCCCTGACACGCGCACGGCGCCTCCCGCCTCATGACGACCGCCCAGACCCGACCGGATGCCGGCCCGCAGCATCCCGAGCATTTCGCTGCACTCGATGCGGCAACGCCGCCGCCCGCGCGGCGCATCGGCCTCGATGCGCTGGCCGGCGTGTCGATCGCCGGGCTGCTGATTCCCGAGGCGGTCGCGTATGCCGGGCTGGCGAACCTGCCGCCGCAGGCAGGCCTCATCGCGCTGCTGTCGGGGCTCGTCGTCTATGCGCTGACCGGCAGCAGCCGCTTCGCGATCGTGTCGTCGACGTCGTCGTCGGCGGCCGTGCTCGCGGCGACCGTGCTCGCCGAATCCGGCATGGCGCTGGCCGCGCAACTGGCGCTCGCGGCCGCGCTCGTCGCGATGACGGGCGTGCTGTTCATCCTCGCGGGCGCCGCGCGGCTCGGCGGCATGTCGGATTTCGTCGCGCGTCCGGTCTTGCGCGGCTTCACGTTCGGACTGGCGCTGACGATCGTCATCAAGCAGCTGCCGAAGATTCTGTCGATCTCCGTGCACCACAGCGACGCGCCGCGAGTCGCACTCGATCTCGTCACCGGCGCGCCGCAGGCGAATCTTGCGAGCGTCGCGCTCGGCGCGACCGCGCTCGCGCTGCTGTTCGTGCTCGGGCGGCGCTCGCGCGTGCCGGCGACGCTCGTCGTGATCGTGCTGTCGATCGCGGCCGGCTACCTGCTCGACTGGCAGCACTACGGGATCGCGATCGTCGGGCACATCGATTTCCGGCACCTCGACTTCGGGCTGCCGCGCCTCGATCGCAACGTGTGGATGCAGACCGTCGAGCTCGCGTTCGCGCTGATGCTGATCCTGTATGCGGAATCGTACGGATCGATTCGCAACTTCGCGCTGAAGCACGGCGACAGCGTGTCGGCGAACCGCGACCTGGTCGCGATCGGCTGCGCGAACCTGGTATCCGGGCTGCTGCACGGGATGCCGGTCGGCGCCGGCTACTCGGCGACGTCCGCGAACGAGGCGGCCGGCGCGCAATCGCGTTTGGCGGGCTTGTGGGCGGCCGGCGTGGTCGCGCTGATCGTGTGGCTGCTGCTGCCGCAGCTCGCGCGCACGCCGGAGCCGGTGCTCGCGGCGATCGTGATCTTCGCGGTCAGTCATTCGCTGCATCCGTCGGTGTTCCGGCCGTACTGGGTCTGGCATCGCGACCGGCTCGTCGTGATCGCCGCGCTGCTCGCGGTGCTCGTGCTCGGCGTGCTGCACGGATTGCTCGCGGCGATCGGCGTGAGCCTCCTGCTGACGCTGCGCAAGCTGTCGGAGCCGAACGTCAGCGTGCTCGGCCGGCTGCGCGACGGGCACGATTTCGTCGACGTCGCGAATCATGCCGACGCGAAGCCGGTCCCCGGCGTGCTGATCGTGCGGCCCGAGGCGCAGCTGTTCTTCGCGAACGCGGACCGGATGCTCAATCGCGCGCGCGTGCTGCTGAAGGACGCGCCCGATACGCATACGGTGATGCTGAGCCTCGAGGAAACACCGGACGTCGACGGCACGACGATCGAGTCGCTGCGCACGTTCGCGGCCGAATGTGCGGCACGCGGGCTGCAGTTCGCGATCGTGCGGCTCAAGGAGCATGCGCTGCATGCGCTGCGCCGCGCGGCGGACGATACGCTGCGCGACGACGCGATGTCGGAATTGAGCGTCGACGAGAGCCTGCAATTGCTGCAGGCGCGCGGCAAGGCAGGAGCCGGCGACACGCGCGGCGTGTGACGAGACCGCGCGCACGCGCCGCCTGATACGTCGAGTGCGGGAGGGGGCGTTTGGTGTCGCGTGGTGCCGGTTGGCCGCCTAGTGCGACAACGCGGTGTCGGCCGGCTCGCCGAGCGCCGGACGCGCGACCATGTCGGCTACTTCGTCGGCCGTCGGCGCATACGCGCCCGCATGCGCACACACGACCGCCGCACACGCGGCCGCATAGCGCAGATGATCGGCGGCCGTGGCGTCGGGATACGCGAGCTGGCTCGCGAGCCAGCCGCCGATGCTGGCGTCGCCGCAGCCGACCGTGTCGGCCACCTCGGTCGCGAACGCCGGCTGGAACAGCGCGGTGTCGCGATGCAGCAGCTGCATGCCGGCCGCGCCGCGCGTGACGAGCACGGTCGCATCGGGCGCCCACGCGCGCAATTGCGCGAGCGCGGCAGCTTCGTCGAGTTCGGGAAACAGCCCGCGCAGATCTTCATCCGATACCTTGATCCAGTCGGCGAGACCGGCCAGCCGGCGCAGCGTGTCGCGATACGACGGCGCGGCCATCGGCGCGCGAAAGTTCGGGTCGAACGAGATCCGCTTGCCGGCGGCACGCGCGGCCTGCACGACGTCGATCAGCCGCGACGCGAGCGGCTCGCGCACGACGCCGAGCGAGCCGACATGCACGATTTCCGCCGCGTCGAGCGCGCCGTCGGGCAGGTCGGCCGGATCGAATGCGAGGTCGGCGCTGTTCTCGCCGATGAAGAAATACTCGGGCGGCTGTTTCGACACGACCATCGCGAGCAGCGGCGCGCGATCGACCTGCCGGATGAAGCGCAGGTCGAGCCCGGCATCGGCGCTCCTGCGCATCAGTTCGTCGCCGAAGATGTCGCGGCTGACCGTGCCGGCGAAGGCCGTCGGCACGCCGAGCCGCGCGCCGACGCGTGCGACGTTCCAGCACGAGCCGCCGGCGATGCTGCGCCAGTGCTGCGCATCGTCGCGGATGAAATCGGTCAGCGCTTCGCCGAATACGATCAGGCGGGGGAACGTCGTCGTCATGTCGAAACCTTGTGCCGCGCGCGTCGCGCGGGCGGTGCAGAGGTTGAGGTGAACGGCCGGGCAGGGCCGGCGTCGCATGACGCGACGGGGCCCGGTCCCGCGTCGGCCGGAATCGCAGAATCGCGCGGCAATGCTCAGCGCGGGCTGCTCCAGCCCTTGTAGCCCTTCACGTTGTCGCGCGTGACGAGCGTCGGCTCGATCAGGATCATCGAATTGGCCGGCTTCTGGCCGTTCATGATCCCGTAGCCGACGTTGACGGCCTGCTGCGCCATCGCCCACGGATCCTGGCTCGACGACGCCTGCACGAGCGTGTTCGACTTCAGCGCCACCTCGATGTCGGGTGCGCCGTCGACCGACGTGATCACGATGTTCGGACGGTTCAGCTGTTTCGCCGCGAGATCGCTGCCGATCGCCTGCGGGTCGTTGATCGTGAACACGCCGTCGAGCTTCGGAAAGCGCGTCAGGTAACCCTGCATCGCGTTCATCCCGCCTTCGCGCGAGCCTTTGCCGTCCTGGTCGCTCGACAGCAGCTTGATGCCCGGGTTCTTCGCGAGCACGGTCTTGCAGCCGTTCACGCGGTCGATCACGGCCGACACCTGCGGGCCGTTCTCGATGATCACGTTGCCCTTGCCGTTGAGTTTCTTCGCGAGGTAGTCGCACGCGAGCTCGCCGGCCTTCACGTTGTTGGTCTGCACGGTTGCGTTCGCGCCGGCGGCCGCGACGTCGACCGCGACGACCGTGATGCCGGCGGCCTGTGCCTTCTTCACCGCCGGCTCGATCGCCTTCGGATCGGTCGCGTTCAGCAGGATCATGTCGACGTGCGCCGAGATGAAGTTGTCGATCTGCGTGAACTGCTTGTTCAGGTCGTAGTCGGCCGACACGGCGGTGACCTTCGCGTTCGGATTGAGCTGCTTCGCGCGCGCTTCCGCGCCCTTGACGATCGTGACGAAGTACGGGTTGCCGAGCGAGCCGACCGTGACGCCGATCGATTTGAGCGGCTTGTCGGCGGCATGGGCGGCGGCGGTGCCGAATGCGAGTGCGCAGGCGACGGCGGTCAGGGCGGCTTGGTGCTTGAACATGTCGTTGTGTCTCCGGAAGGTCCGTTGGCGGACGGGCGCAGGAGGACCTGCCTGCGCCTCGATGGTTGAACGTTGAGCGCTACGGGGCAAGTACGGCTCAGGTGCGGGCCGAGTCGCGCTGGCGGTAGCGGTCGAGCGCGACCGCACCGATGATCACGAGCCCCTTGATGATGTATTGCCAGATGTCGGACACGCCGAGCAGCACGAGGCCGTTGGTCAGCACCGCGATGATCAGCGCGCCGATCAGCGTGCCGACGATCGACCCGACACCGCCGACGAAACTCGTGCCGCCGAGGATCACCGCGGCGATCGCGTCGAGTTCGTACGACTGGCCGAGCTGCAGTCCGTTGGCCGCATAGAGGCGCGCGGCCGACATCACCGCACCGAGGCCGGCCAGCAGGCCCGATGCCGCATAGACGAACAGCTGGATCGCGCGCACGTTGATGCCCGACAGCCGCGCGGCTTCCGGGTTGCCGCCGACCGAATAGATCCGCATCCCGAGCACCGTGCGGCGCAGGATGAACCACGACAGCGCGATCACCGCGATCGCGATGATCACGAGCCACGGCACGCCGAGGATCGAACCGTTGCCGATGAACGCGAACGGCAGTTGCGGATTGAAGACGGTCGTGTCGTTGCCGATCAGCCGGGCGACGCCGCGCACGGCGGTCATCGCGCCGAGCGTGACGATGAACGGCGGCAGGCGCAGGAACGAGATCAGGCCGCCGTTGATCGCGCCGAACACGAGACCGACGGCGAGTGCGATCGGCACGCCGAGCCAGCCCCAGCCGGGGATGGTCGACGCGAGCAGTGCGGCGACCGCCGACGCGGCGAGCACCGAGCCGACCGACAGGTCGATGCCGCCCGTCAGGATCACGAAGGTCATGCCGGCGGCGAGCACGATGTTGATCGACGCCTGCTGCGTGACGATCGACAGGTTCTGCAGCGTGAAGAAGCCGTCGGTCAGGAAGCCGAAGCCGATGCAGAGGACCAGCAGCACCGGCAGCATGCCGGCGGTGCGCATCAGCGATTGCATGCGCGCACGATGATCGGCGCCGCGCATCAGCGGCGTGCGGGTGGCGACCGGATGGGCCGTCGCGGAAGCGAGGTTCCGCTGCTTGGTCGGGTTGATCATTTCGGTACCTTGAAAGAAGAGGGAAATGAAGGGGCCGTGGTCAGTGCGCGTCGGCGAGTTCGGCCTGCGAGCCGGTCGCGAGCGCGATGATCGCTTCCTGCGTGATCGGGGTGTGCGTGTGACCGCCGAGTTCGCCGGCGATCTCGCCTTCGCGCATCACCAGCACGCGATCGGCGACACCGATGATTTCCGGCAGTTCGCTCGAGATCACGATCACGCCGACGCCCGCGCGGGCCAGTTCGTTGATGATCCGGTAGATCTCGGACTTCGCGCCGATATCGACGCCGCGCGTCGGTTCGTCGAGGATCAGCACGCGCGGCTTCGTCTCGAGCAGCCGCGACAGCAGCACCTTCTGCTGGTTGCCGCCCGACAGCGCGCCGACGTTCACGTTCGCGTGCGGCACGCGGATCGACAGCGATGCGATCGCGTCGCGCGCACGTTCGGCGCCGCGCGCGAGATCGAGCGCGCCGAGCCGCGCGTCGCGATTGCACACGGAGATGTTGATGTTGTCGCGCACGCTCATGTCGAGGAACAGGCCCTGGCGCTTGCGATCTTCGGTCAGGTAGACGAGGCCTGCGTCGATCGCGTCGCGCGGCGAATGCGCACCGAACGTGCGATCGCCGAGCTTCACGTCGCCGCGCGTGCGCGGCTCCGCGCCGAAGATCAGCCGCGCAAGCTCGGTGCGGCCCGCGCCGACGAGCCCCGCGATGCCGAGCACTTCGCCGGCATGCAGGTCGAGGCTGCAGCCGCGCACGCGGTCGGCGTCGGCGATGTCGCGCACCGACAGCAGCAGGTGGCCAGGGTCGTACGGCGCGTGTTCCTTCTTGTAGAAGCCGGAGATGTCGCGGCCGACCATCATCGCGACGAGCCGCTCGGCCGACAGCGATGCGCGTTCGAGCGTACCGACGTACGACCCGTCGCGCAGCACCGACACGCGGTCGGACAGTTCGTAGATCTCCGCCATCCGGTGGCTGATGTAGATGATCGCGAGGCCTTCCTCGCGCAGCTGGCGGATCAGGCCGAACAGATGCTCGGTCTCGCGCGACGACAGCGGCGTCGTCGGTTCGTCCATCACCAGGATGCGGGCGCGGGTGTGCACGGCGCGCGCGATCTCGACGAGCTGCTGTTCGGCGATCGACAGCGTGCCGACGAGCGTGTCCGGCCCGAACGGCGCGCCGAGGCGCGCGAGCACGTCCTGGCAGCCGCGCGCCATCGCCGTGCGGTCGATGGTGCCCCAGCGCCGGTTGCCGCGCCGCAGTTCGCGGCCGACGTAGATGTTTTCCGCGACGGTCAGGTTCGGCGCGAGGCACAGCTCCTGGTAGATCACGGCGACGCCGGCATCGCGCGCGGCGAGCGGGCCGTCGACGTCGATGCGCTCGCCGTCGATCAGGATTTCGCCGCCGGCGTCGGCGCGGTAGGCGCCCGACAGGATCTTCATCAGCGTCGACTTGCCGGCGCCGTTCTCGCCCATCAGCGAATGGATCTCGCCCGGATAGACGGTCAGGCTGACGTTGTCGAGCGCGCGCACGGCCGGAAACGTCTTGCTGATCCGGCGCATTTCGAGCAACGGCCGGGGCGACTCAGATCGCGACATGGTTGACCTCCTGCGATTCGGTGCGGGCGCCCTTGAGGATGCCGGCCCGCGGGGAGAAATTGAAGTACATCGGCAGCGTCGCGGCGCCGATTGCGCCGGCGTCGGCGCCGAACGTGCCGCGCACGAGCGTCGGCGTGCCGCGCGCTTCCGGCGCGGTCGCGACGAGCGCGGCGCGCAGCCGCGTCGTCACCGCGTCGAGAAGGCCCGCATCGGTATCGGCGTCGAGCACGACCACCGGCGCGTCGACGACGCACAGCACCGCGCGCAATGCCGGCGCGAGCGCGTCGACGCAGTCGTCGATCCATTCGTCGACCGCCGGCAGGCCGCGCGCGATGCACGCTTCGAGGTCGGCGCGGTTCTCGACCGTCTCGCCGTGATGGCGCAGGTGACGCACGAGCGCATGCAGCGACGCGCGGGCGAGCAGGATGTCCCACGGGCCGCGCGGCGGCGGGGCGGACGCCAGCCGGCTCGGCGGCACGGGAATCACCGCGATGTCGCCGGCATTGCCGGTCACGCCGCGCAGGCAGTCGCCGTCGATCGCGATGCCGCCGCCGATCGCCGGGCCGATGAACAGGTACACGAAGTCGTCGCACTGCCGGCCGTAACCGTAGAACAGTTCGGCGATGGCGGCCGCGTTGCCGTCGTTTTCGCCGAATACCGGCAGCGATACCGCGCGACTGAGATCGCTCGCGAAGTCGACGTCTTCCCAGGCACGGAACGTGTCGGGCGCGAGGCCGAGCTCGCGCATCCATGCGCCGAGGTTGTACGGCTGCGCGACGCCGACGCCTGCCAGGCGCGCACGCTCGTGGGCGGGGAGCAGGTCCTGCATCGCGTCGATGTCGTGCCGCACGATCTCGAGCACGTCGGCGGGCGGGGGGAGCAGCGTGTCGTGCGAGCGGCGGCCGAGCACGTCGCCCGCGAAATTGACGAGCGCCGTCTCGATGCGCATCCGGTCGAGATGGACGCCGATGCCGAACGCGCCGCGCGGATCGAGGCGGATCAGCGACGCCGGCTGGCCGCGCTGGCCTTCGGTACGACCCGCGAATTCGATCAGCTTCGCGTCGGCGAGCGACGCGATGATGCTGCCGACTGCCGTCCCCGTCATGTTCGCGAGACGGGCGAGATCGGCCTTCGACGCGCTGCCCGCGCGGCGCAGCGTCTTCAGCAGCAGGCGCTCGTTGTAACGGCGCACGTTGGCCGAGTTGCTTCCCTGGCCGATGTGCGGGCTTCTCATGGCGTCTCCTTCCATGGCGCGTCAGCGGTCGACGCATTAAATAAATCACGTTGATTTATTTAACCGCGTGAGCGGCCGCATGTCAGCCTAGGGAAATCCCGGTTTCGGCCGGTGACGAAGGCGGGGCTTGGGTTGCAGCCTGCGTGGAGATCCGCGGCGTGTTCGCCATGGACTGAATTTTCGAATTCGTCTGATGGATTTGCCGTTTTCGGTGCGCCACCATTGCCGGCCCGGCTGTTGCGGCATGACGGCCGGAATAGATCGAAAAGGCGGCTCGCTCAGCCGAACGCGGTGATGCGGGGCGCCGCTTGTTCATCCGGCGTGGTGCGGCTGCCGCCGTCCCGCGTTCGCTTTTGGGAGAAAGTCCATGCATCGTCCGACGCGGCCTTCGATATCGCTGCTCGATTCCTACACCGGCAGCGAACCGCTGCCGCTTTACACGACGACGGTCACAGTCACCGGCGGCGAAGCGGCTCACGGACGATCGTCCGGGCGCGCGCGTTCGGCAACGGGCGAACTCGATCTGGCGTTACGCCTGCCGGTCGAACTGGGCGGCGCGGGTGGCGGCACGAATCCGGAGCAGCTGTTCGCGGCCGGCTTCGCCGCGTGTTTTCATGGCGCGCTGACGCTGGTTGCGCTGAAGCGGCGGATCCGGTTGCCCGATGACCTTGCAGTCTCGGCCAGCGCGACGTTCCAGCGCGATCCGGCGGATGGTTTGTTTGCGATCGCACTCGATCTGGAGGTCCACATGCCGGGCATCGACGCAGACGATGCACGTGAGCTCGTTGCGCAGACCGAGGCGATTTGTCCTTACGCGAAGATGGCGAGGGAGGGAATTCGGCACACCGTGCGTATCAGCGGGGCGGCGTAGGTCGGGATCGGATGGTGGGTTTCCGTGAGGGGGCGGCGGGAATGAAAAAAGGCCGGCTAGAAGCCGACCTTTTCAAAAACAGATGGTGCCCAGGAGAGGACTCGAACCTCCACGGTGTTGCCACCGCTAGGACCTGAACCTAGTGCGTCTACCAATTCCGCCACCTGGGCACGTTTCGCTTGCTGCGATGCGAAGACCGCTATTTTAGCGTGCCCGAAGGATCTGTCAATACAATTTGAGGTCTTGAACGCAAATAATTTGCGGCTTGTTTGCGCGGCGAGAGAAGGGGATGCGCAGCGCACCCGTACGCATGAGCATTGATTCGTCTCGGGAGTGAGCGGCGAGAACCGATGTCATCTGCGTGCACAGCGATTCGGCGCAGGAAATGAAAAAAGGCCGGCTAAAAGCCGACCTTTTCAAAACAGATGGTGCCCAGGAGAGGACTCGGTCACGCCTGCGCGACCCCGGCTGCGCTTGCAAGCGCAGCCTTTCGAGTCCTCGCGCAAAGCGCGCAGGTGCTTTGCTTCCTGGGCTTGAAATGAAAAAAGGCCGGCTAGAAGCCGACCTTTTTAAAAACAGATGGTGCCCAGGAGAGGACTCGAACCTCCACGGTGTTGCCACCGCTAGGACCTGAACCTAGTGCGTCTACCAATTCCGCCACCTGGGCACGTTTTGCAGCGAGCTGCTTGCTGCAAAGAAGTGAAATTATAGCGTGCCTGGAAACGCTGTCAACACAATTCGATCGATGACGATAAAAATATCGTGTGCGGCGTGCCGCGACATCACGCGCCGATCGACTCCGCCCGTCTGGCCGTGAAATTCCAGCGCAGCGCTTCGCTCGTGTCGACGCGGGCGGGCAGCAAGCCGGCTGCGAGAAACGTATCCGCGATCTTCTGCTGTTCGCCGAAGTTCTGCGTGGCAACGGCACGCACCTGATAGCTGCGTCGCGCGTTCGCGCGCTCGATCGTCCGTGCATCGAGTCCCCAGATCGGCGCCAGCGTGGTGGCGGCTTCCTGTTGATGCTCGCGCAGCCACGCACCGGCTCGCGACAACCGGTCGAACACGATCTGCATGACGTCGGGGCGTGCGGCGGCAAAGCTGCTCGACGCGAGGTAATAGCGCTGATATGACGCGAGACCGCTGCCGTCGGCCAGAATCCGCACGTCGGGATTCGTGTCGACCGACGCGACATATGGATCCCATGTAATCCACGCATCGACGCTGCCGCGCTCGAATGCCGCGCGGCCGTCCGCGGGTGTCAGGTAGTGGATGGTCGTGTCGCCCGCGGTGAGCTTCGCGCGTGCGAGCGCGGCAAGCAGCAGGTAGTGGCTGCCGGCGGCCTTCGTGACGGCGATCCGCTTGCCCTTGAGATCGGCGAGCGTGCGCAGCGTGCTGTCCTGCTTGACGATGATGGCCTGCGCTTTCGGCGACGGCGCTTCCTGAGCGACGTACACGAAACCGGCATGCGCGGCCTGCGCGAAGACCGGCACCGTGTCGGCCACGTCGGCGCTGAAATCGACCGCGCCGACGTTGAGCGCTTCGGTCAGCGGCAGGCCGCTCGCGAATTCATGCCACGATACGCGCAGGCCGAGCGGCGCGAGCGACTGCTCCAGCGTGCCGCGCGTCTTGAGCAGCGTGATGAGGGTCGACGATTTCTGGTATCCGATGCGCAGCGTGGCAGGCGCGTTATCGGCGTGCGCCCGGATGCCGGCAGCGCTCAGGCTGGCGGCCAGCATCGCGCGCGCGAACGCGCGGCGGTTCATCGGCGTCATGGATCGTGCTCCTCGTTGGATGCGTTGAAAGCAAGGCGGCTAACGTACCAACGGAGGCGGCAATCGATAAGCGATTAATTCTGCTATCGATCGGAGTGGCGGGCATATGGCGCGGTGCGTGCCGGTAATACGGCGCCGAAAACGAAAAAGGCCGGCTGGAAGCCGACCTTTTCAAAAACGGATGGTGCCCGGGAGAGGACTCGGTTACCCCCCGCGCGATCCCCGCTGCGCTTGCAAGCGCAGCCTTTCGAGTCCTCGCGCAAAGCGCGCAGGTGCTTTGCTTCCTGGACTTGAAATGAAAAAAGGCCGGCTGAAAGCCGACCTTTTTAAAAACAGATGGTGCCCAGGAGAGGACTCGAACCTCCACGATGTTGCCACCGCTAGGACCTGAACCTAGTGCGTCTACCAATTCCGCCACCTGGGCACGTTTTGCAGTAGCTGCTTGCTGCAAAGAAGCGAAATTATAGCGCCCCAATTATTCGTGTCAACACTTTTTTGCGATGCGCCGCAAACGGGCCGCTGCCGCGGGTGCAGCGGGCATTCGCGTCATTTGGCGGCACAGGCGGGTGATAGAATGGTCCGCCGCCGTCACTATAGAACTGTCTGACGGACACTTCTATGTTGATGCCGTGCACCATCAGTCAACGCAACGAGAACAATCATCGACAAACCCTTGAGCAAATATCCGTACCCCATTCCGAGCCGTGAAGAAATTCTCGGCGTGCTGCGTACGAGCGACGCGCCGCTGGCCGCCAATGACATCGCGGAAGCGCTGTCGATCAAGCGTCAGGAGCGCGAGGGGTTCTTCCGGCGTGTCGCCGCGATGGAACGCGACGGACAGATCCGCCTCGACAAGCGCGGCCACTACCAGCTCACCCATCCATCGAATTTCGTTGCCGGCCGCGTGCAGGGCCATCGCGACGGCTACGGGTTCGTGATCCGCGACGACGGCCAGGACGACCTGTTCCTGCCGAACGGCGAAATGCAGAAGGTGATGCACAACGATCGCGTGCTCGCGCGAATCGTCGGCTACGATCGCCGCGGCCGGCCTGAAGGTCATGTCGTCGAAGTCACCGAACGCGCGAACAAGCGCGTGATCGGCCGCCTGCTCAACGAGAACGGCGCGCTGATCGTTGCGCCCGAAGACAAGCGCATCGGCCACGACATCCTGATCACGCAGAACGTGAAGAAGGCGAAGGTCGGGCAGGTGGTCGTCGTCGAACTGACGGACTTCCCGAGCCGCCACTCGCAACCGCTCGGCCGCGTCGTCGAAGTGCTCGGCGACATCGACGATCCGGGCATGGAAATCGAGATCGCGGTGCGCAAGTACGGCGTGCCGCACGAATTCAGCCAGCCGGCGCTCGACGAAGCCGCCGCGCTGCCGGACAAGGTGCGTCCGGCGGACCTGCGCTTCCGCGTCGATCTGCGCGACGTGCCGCTCGTGACGATCGACGGCGAGGACGCGCGCGACTTCGACGATGCCGTCTATTGCGAACCGACCAAGGTCGGCCGCGGCGACGGCTTCCGCCTGATCGTCGCGATCGCCGACGTGTCGCACTACGTGCAGCCGGGCAGCGGCCTCGATGCCGACGCGCTCGAGCGCAGCACGTCCGTGTATTTCCCGCGCCGCGTGATTCCGATGCTGCCGGAGAAACTGTCGAACGGGCTGTGTTCGCTGAATCCGCAGGTCGATCGTTGCGTGCTCGCGTGCGACATGGTGATCACCGCGCGCGGCGAGATCAAGGCGTACCAGTTCTATCCGGCGGTGATCCATTCGGCCGCGCGGCTGACGTACACCGAAGTCGCCGCCGTGCTGTCGAACACGAAGGGGCCCGAGGCCGCGCGCCGCGCGGACCTGCTGCCGCACCTGCAGGACCTGTACGGCGTCTACAAGGCGCTGTTCACCGCACGCCAGAAGCGCGGCGCGATCGATTTCGACACGACGGAGACTTACATCGTCTGCAACTCGCAGGGCAAGATCGAGCAGATCGTCCCGCGTCAGCGCAACGATGCACACAAGCTGATCGAGGAATGCATGCTGGCCGCGAACGTCTGCGCGGCCGACTTCCTGAAGCGCCACAAGCATCCGGGCCTGTATCGCGTGCACGCGGGACCGACGCCGGAGAAGCTCGAGAACCTGCGCGCGTTCCTGCGCGGCATGGGGCTGTCGCTCGGCGGCGGCGACAAGCCGCACGCGAGCGACTACGCGGCGCTGATGGCGCAGATCCGCGACCGGCCCGACGCGCAGATGCTGCAGCCGATGCTGCTGCGCTCGATGCAGCAGGCCGTCTACAGCCCGGACAACATCGGCCACTTCGGTCTTGCGTACGAGGCTTACGCGCACTTCACGAGTCCGATTCGCCGCTATCCCGACCTGCTCACGCACCGCGCGATCTACGCGATCCTGTCGGGCAAGAAGTACACGCCGAAGGCGCCGGACGGCTTCGAGCTGAACACCGCGCTGTCGCCGCGCGCGCGCGCGATGCAGCAGGCCGACGACGAGGCGCGCGGTCGCTCGCGCGCGAACACCGCGATCTGGGAAGAACTCGGCCTGCATTGCTCGGCGAACGAGCGGCGAGCCGACGAAGCGTCGCGCGACGTCGAGGCCTGGCTCAAGTGCTACTTCATGCGCGACAAGCTCGGCGAGGAGTATGGCGGGATGGTGAACGGCGTTACGTCGTTTGGCATCTTCGTGCAGCTCGATACGCTGTTCATCGAAGGGCTCGTGCACGTCACGGAACTCGGCTCGGACTACTTCCAGTACGACGAGATCAAGAACGAACTGCGCGGCGAGCGCACGGGCATCCGCTATCGCTTGTCGGATCGCGTGCGCGTGCAGGTCAGCCGCGTCGACCTCGATGCACGCAAGATCGACTTCCGCCTGGTGCGCGACACGCCGGTGAAGGCGCCGCGTCCGGCACCCGCGCCGGCTGCCGCCGGTAACGGCAGCGGCAGCGATCGCGGCGGCCCGCGCGTGCGCTCGTTGCCGCCGGTGGACGAAGCCGCGCCGCGCCGCAAGAAGGCGGCCAGTGCACCGACTGCCGCGGTGAAGGAAGCGCAAGCCGCGCGCGCGGCAAAGAAGAAGGGCGGCGCGGCGGCCAAGACGGCCGCGAAGAAGACGCACGGACGCAAGAAGTATTGAGCGTACGGGGCGGCGCATGCGCACGCCCGTTGCAGTATCGAGAGACGCCGCGTTCTACCGGTCACCGGCCGGCAACGCGGCGCTTTCCTTTTCCATGGATCGCGGTTGCGTGTGTTCGCGCGGCCGCACGTTTGATCGAAGGTTGTTCCAGTCATGTCACGTCTGAAGGTTCTTTACGGTTTTCATGCGGTGACCGCACGTTTGCGGCACGATGCGTCGACGGTCGCGGAGGTGCTGTACGACCAGACGCGCCGCGACCGCCGCATGCAGGACTTCCTGCACGCCGCGAAGGAAGCGGGCGTGCGGCTGATCGCGGCCGACGAAACGCGCCTGTGGGGCCTCGCGCATACCGAGCGCCACCAGGGCGTCGTCGCGCGCGTCGAGGACGTCCCGCTCGCGCAGAACCTGTCCGAGCTACTCGACGGCATCCAGGGCCCGGCGTTGCTGCTGGTGCTCGACGGCGTCACCGATCCGCACAATCTCGGCGCGTGCCTGCGCGTCGCCGATGCGGCCGGTGCGCATGCGGTGATCGCACCGCGCGACCGCGCGGTCGGCCTGAACGCGACCGCGGCCAAGGTCGCGAGCGGCGCTGCCGACACGGTGCCGTACATCACGGTCACGAACCTCGCCCGCGCGCTGCGCGAGCTGAAGGAGGCCGGCGTGTGGATCATCGGCACGTCGGACGAAGCGTCCGCGACGCTGCATGACACGAAGCTCGACGGCCCCGTCGCGATCGTGATGGGCGCGGAAGGCGAAGGCATGCGCCGGCTCACGCGCGACACCTGCGACGAAGTGATGAGCATCCCGATGGCCGGCAGCGTCGAAAGCCTGAACGTGTCGGTCGCGAGCGGCGTGTGCCTGTACGAAGCGGTGCGGCAGCGGCGCGTGAAGGCCTGACAGGCCGGCCGATACGCAGCCGCCGCAAGCGGCCTCGTGCGATGCGCGGGCCGCACCGACCGAACGACGCGTGCCGCGATCGCGCGCGGCACGCGGCTCCCGGAACGCGCGAACCATGACCCTGTTTCGCTTCGGCGCAGCGTGCGCCGTCCTCGGCCTGCTGGCCGCCTGTACGTCGCCGTCGCTCGTCGGGCGCGGTACCTACTACGCCGATACGAGCCTGCATGCGCGCGGTGCCGATTCGCGGATCCGCTTCCTCGTGATGCACTACACCGAAAGCGACGAAGCGAAATCGCTGCGCACGCTGACGGGCGACTCGGTCAGCGTGCATTACGTCGTGCCGCCGCGACCGCGCGTCGAACACGGGATGCCGGTCGTCTACCAGCTCGTGCCCGAATCGAAGCGCGCGTGGCATGCGGGCATCAGCGAATGGCAGGGCACGACGGAACTCAACGCGGCGTCGATCGGCATCGAGAACGTGAATCGCGGCCCGCTCGATTCGCAAAACCGCACGTGGCAGCCGTATCCGCCCGAACAGGTCGATGCGCTGATCCGCCTGTCGAAGGACATCGTCGAGCGCTATCGCATCCCGCCGACGCGCGTGGTCGGACACAGCGATATCGCGCCGCAGCGCAAGATCGATCCCGGTCCGCTGTTCCCGTGGCATGCGCTCGCGCAAGCGGGCGTCGGCGCGTGGCCGGACGACGAGACGGTGACCGCGCGGCTTGCCGGCCGCGATCCGCACGCGCTCGTCGACGTGCGCGGATTGCAGCTGAAACTCGCGCGTTACGGCTACGACGTGCCGACCGACGGCGTGCTCGACGCGCGCACGCGGCGTGTCTTCGCCGCGTTCCAGATGCATTTCCGGCCGTCCGACTATGCAGGCAATCCGGACGCCGGGACCGACGCGATCGCGCAGGCGCTGCTCGACAAGTACTTTCCCGCCCCGGCAGCCGACGCCGCGTCCGCCACCGGCGCGCAGTGATGCCGCGGTGATCGCCGCCGGCTTCGGTGCCGGCATCGGCGCCGAAAAAGCCCGACCCGTCTTCCGAGTCCGGTAAACTGGCGGTTTTCCGCAATCCCGCTGTATTCCCACCTCATGACTCAAGACGAACTCAAACGCCTGGTCGGCCAGGCGGCCGCCGATTATGTGATCCAGAACGTGCCGGAAGGCGCGGTGATCGGCGTCGGCACCGGCTCGACCGCCAACTGCTTCATCGACGCGCTCGCGGCCGTCAAGTCGCGCTATCGCGGCGCCGTGTCGAGCTCGATCGCGACGACCGAACGTCTCAAATCGCACGGCATCAAGGTGTTCGACCTGAACGAGGTCGACTCGCTGCAGGTGTACGTCGACGGCGCGGACGAGATCGACGCAAGCGGTGCAATGATCAAGGGCGGCGGCGGCGCATTGACGCGCGAAAAGATCGTGGCTTCGGTGGCCGACACGTTCGTCTGCATCGCCGACGGCAGCAAGCGCGTGCCGGTGCTCGGCGCGTTCCCGCTGCCGATCGAGGTCGTGCCGATGGCGCGCACGGCGATCGGCCGGCGCGTGACGGCGCTCGGCGGCGTGCCGGTGCTGCGCGTGACGAAGGACGGCGCGCCGTACATCACCGACAACGGCAACGAGATCATCGACGTGAAAGGGCTGCAGATCGCCGATCCGCGCGGTTTCGAAGCGCAGGTGAATGGATGGCCGGGCGTCGTGACGGTCGGGCTGTTCGCCGAGCGCGGCGCGAATCTGTGTCTGCTCGGCACGGCAAACGGCGTTGAAACGATCGTTTATCCCGGTTAATTAATACTGAATGAGAAGCAGTCCGTAATGGCGTCACGATGCGGTAATGGATTGCATGTTTAAATTTTGTGGAAATCACGGCCCGGCAAGCGCAGCGCGCTTTCCGGGTTTTTTTTGAAGCCGTATAAATCACCCCGTCCAAAAGAGGGATAACCCTGTCAGGTGTTTACCAGATAGCGAAATATCCCCGAACTCGCCAACTTATAGATCATAAGAACAGTCGTAACCAGGGCCGGCGGAACTGCGGAGCAGGTGTTCGCAAATCGACGCACGGGGAGGTGTCATGGAGCAGGGCAAAGACCGGTCACTGGTCGCCAAAGTGATGGATGGACTTGTCGCGGGTATCGTCGAGGACAAGTACGGCGGCATTCTGCCGCCGCAGGACGTGCTGTCGAAAGACTTCGACGTGAGCCGCACGGTGATGCGCGAAGCATTGTCGATGTTGCTTGCGCGCGACATGCTCGACGTGCGCCCGAAAGTCGGTACGCGCGTTCGGCCGATGCGCGACTGGCGCATGATCGATGAAGACGTCGTGAGCTGGCGGTTTCGCGCGAAGCCGGATCCGCAGTTCATGCGCGACGTGATCGAATTCCGGATGCTGATCGAACCGCGTGCGACCGCGCAGGCGGCGGTGCGCGCGACGGCCGTCGACATTGCCGGCATTCGCGAGGCGTTCGACGCGTTCAAGGTGTTGCAACCGGGCGACCCCGGCTACGACACGGCCGACGAGTTGCTGCACACGCGGATCGTCCAGGCGAGCGGCAACCAGTTTTTCCAGCAGATGGCGGCGATCGTGCGCGGTGCAGTGCGGCTCGTGAATCCGCGCGTCGCGCAAAAGGACGGCGCGCACGACATCGCGGTGAAGGCACATGCACGCGTCGTCGATGCGATCGAGCGGCGCGATCCGCGCGAAGCCGAAGCGGCGTCGCTCGCGCTGATCGATTTCAGCGCGGACGAGATCTCGCGCGATTTCTCCGTCGACGTGCCGGTGCGCGCCTGAGTCGGCACGCGTCGTTGATCCGCGAGCCGGCGAGCCGATTATCATGACGGCCGGCCGGCAGCGTGCCGGCACCCGTCATACGACCGACACGGAAGATCCGGATGAACGACTTCGACAACCGCCCGGTGCGCTTCGGCATCGTCGGCGCAGGCAGCATCGCACGCCGTTTCGCGCAGAGCCTCGCACACGTGCCGGGCGCCGTGCTGGCCGGCGTGTGGGCGCGCCGCACGGACGCGGCAACCGCGTTCTGCGACGCCTGCGGCGGCACGCCGGCCGCGAGCCTCGACGCACTGCTCGCGACCGATATCGACGCAGTCTATATCGCGACGCTGCACGACAGCCATGCGCAGTACGCGCACGCCGCGCTCGCCGCGGGCAAGGCCGTGCTGTGCGAAAAACCGGCGACGCTGAACGCGGCGCAACTCGACGGCGTGCTGAATGCGGCACGCGCGTGCGGCCGGCTCTTCATGGAAGCGATGAAGCCGCCGTTCTTTCCGCTGTACCGTCGATTGCGCGCGCATCTCGATGACGATCCGATCGGCGAGATCCGGCTCGTGCGGGCGGGGTGCGCGTCGTCGTCGGTGCCGGACGATCATTCCGTGTATCGGCTCGACCGTGCCGGCGGTGCGCTGCTGGACATCGGCATCTACGAAGCGTTTCTCGCGGTCGACTGGCTCGGCACCGCGCTCGACGTGCAGACGCTTGGCCGTGTCGGCGCGACGGGCGTCGACGTGTTCGCGAGCCTGAACAGCCGCCACGCGAACGGCGGCATCGCGCAGCTCTTTTGCGGGCTCGACGTGATGGGCCGCGGCGACGCGCTGATCGCCGCGGCGGGCGGCCACGTGACGATCCACGAGAAGTGGTGGAACCCGGCGCGCGCGACGATCCGCTATGCGGACGGGCGCACCGTCGAGCTCGATGCGCCGGTCGAAGGCGGCGGCCTCAACTACGAGACCGCGCATTTCTGCGACCTGCTGCGCGCGGGCGAACGCGAGAGTCCGATCATGACGCACGACCATTCGCGACGGATGATCGCGATGACCGATGCGGCGCGCGCTGCACTCGGCGTGCGTTATTCGGGCGAGTAAGCGCGAAAAGGAGCGCAGCGGCCGCGCGTACAGCCGCGGCCCGGCCGGAGGGGCAACGGCGTGCTCAGTGACGTGCCGGCAGCGACAGGCGCTTTTCGTACCAGCGCTGGACCCATTCGAGGATCTGGCACAGCACCCAGTAGACGGCCGCGGCGGCCAGGTACAGCGGCAACGGCTGATAGGTCGCCGCGATCACTTCCTGCGCGCTGCGCAGCAGCTCGGTCACGGTGATCACCGATACGAGCGACGTGTCCTTGATCAGGCTGATCAGGCTGTTCGACAGGCTCGGCACCGCGATGCGCAGCGCCTGCGGGCCGATCACGTAGCGCAGCGTCTGCCCCCACGACAGCCCGAGGCTGTATGCGGCGAGCCACTGGCCGCGCGCGATCCCGTTGATCGCGCCGCGCATGCTTTCCGACATGTACGCGGCGACGTTCGCGGACAGCGCGATGACGCCGGCCGGCGTCGGATCGAGCGAGATGCCGAGACTCGGCAGCCCGTAATAGATGACGAAGATCTGCACGAGCAGCGGCGTGCCGCGCATCAGGCTCACGTAAGCGCGCGCGAGCCACGCGAGTGCATTGACCCAGATGCGCTCGAAGCCTTCGAGCGATTCGCCCGCCCGGATGCCCATCATCGCGAGCACGACGGCGCCGAGCAGGCCGAATACCATCGACAGCACGGCGAACTTGACGGTCAGTACGGCACCCTGGGCGAGCACCGGCAGCGATTGGACGAGCAGGGACGTTGTCGACATGGAATACGAATCGAATGCGTGCGCGAAAGCGCAATCATAAACCGGACCGATAAAACAAAGGGCGGCATCGTTGCAGATGCCGCCCTTTCCGGCCCGCCGTCAGACGGGAAACAGAGGGATGCTTACTTGATCGGCTTGGTCACGTCGATGCCGAACCACTTGTCCGAGATCTTCGTGAACGTGCCGTCGGCTTCGAGCTGCGCCATCGCGTCGTCGATCGCCTTCTGGAACTTCGGGTTGCCCTTCCTGAACGGGATGCCCGACGGATTCGCCGAGCCGACGTTCGCGCCCGGGCGCAGCGGCAGCTGCGAGTTCTTCGTCAGGTACGCGAGCATCAGGCGGTCGTTCAGCGCCGCGTCGAGACGGCCGGCCGCGAGGTCGCGCAGGTACTCGGGCGCGCCCGGGTACGTCTTCACGTCGATGCCCGGCACCGACTTCGCCATGTCCATGTAGTTCGTGCCGAGCGCGACGCCGAGCTTCTTGCCTTTCAGGTCTTCGAGCGACTTGAACTGGCGCGTGTCGTCCTTGCGCTGGATCAGCTGTGCCGACGAGTACGTGTACGCGGGCGAGAAGTCGAGCGTCTCCTTGCGCTTGTCGGTGATGCCGACCTGGTTGACGATCACGTCGAACTTGCCGGCCTGCAGGCCCGCGATGATGCCGCTCCATTCGGTCGTGACGAATTCGGCCTTCACGCCGAGCTTCGCGGCGACGGCCTTCGCGATGTCCACGTCGAAGCCGACGAGTTCGCCTTGCGGGTTCTTCGAGTTGAACGGCGGGAACGTGCCTTCGAGGCCGACGCGCAGCGTGCCGCGTTGCTTCACCTGGTCGAGCAGGTCGGCCGCATGCGCGGTAGCGGCGGCGAACGACGTGCCGATCAGGCCGGCGACCAGCAACTTCTTCAGCAGCGAAATTTTCATCGTGTGAGCTTCCTTGCCCGCGTGGGGCGCTTGATTCGGAGTGTGACGTCGATCATAGCAAAAACGCAATCGGCCACTAAATATCGTTTGTTTATAGCTATATTACGCGGTGCGATCGCGCGCGATGGCCTTCACGCATTCGGCGACGAGTGCCGGCCCGCGATAGATGAAACCGGTGTACAGCTGGACGAGCGAGGCGCCGGCCGCGAGCTTCGCGCGCGCGTCCTCGCCGGAGAGAATGCCGCCGACGCCGATGATCGGCACCGCGCTGCCGACTTCGGCGTGCAGCTTGCGGATCACTTCGTTCGACGCGTCGAACACCGGGCGGCCCGACAGGCCGCCGGCTTCATCGGCGTGCGGCAGGCCCTGCACGGCCGCGCGCGACAGTGTCGTGTTGGTGGCGATGACCGCTTCGATCTTGTGGCGCAGCAGCGTGTCGCCGATTTCCTTCACCTGTTCGTCGTCGAGATCAGGGGCGATCTTCAGCGCGAGCGGCACGAGCTTGCCATGCAGGTCGGCGAGACGCTGCTGCTTGTCCTTCAGCGCGGCGAGGAGCGCGTCGAGTTCGCCGGCGCCTTGCAGCTGGCGCAGGTTCTTCGTGTTCGGCGACGAAATGTTGATCGTCACGTAGCTCGCGAACGGGTACACGCGTTCGAGGCAGTAGAGATAGTCTTCCGCGGCGCGCTCGATCGGCGTGTCGGCGTTCTTGCCGATGTTCAGGCCGAGGATGCCGCGATAGCGGGCCGCCTGCACGTTCTTCACGAACTGGTCGACGCCGTGGTTGTTGAAGCCCATCCGGTTGATCAGCGCGTCGGCCTGCGGCAGGCGGAACATCCGCGGGCGCGGGTTGCCCGGCTGTGCGCGCGGCGTGACCGTGCCGACCTCGATGAAGCCGAAGCCGAGCGCCGCGAGGCCGTCGATGGCCGCGCCGTCCTTGTCGAGACCGGCGGCGAGGCCGACCGGGTTGCGGAACGTGAGCCCCATCACGGTGCGCGGCGCGTCGGGCACGCGAGCCGACAGCGCGCAGGCGAGGCCCGTGCGGCCGGCCGCGCCGAGCGCGCGCAGCGTGAGGTGGTGAGCGTCTTCCGCATCCATCTTGAACAGGGATGCGCGGGCCAGCGGATAGAGGGAACTGAACACGGGAATTGGGCGGACTGCCGGAATGAATGACAACCCGCTATTTTACCGGGAGTTGCGCGGCAAGGGCGCGGTTCGGTTCGTAGCGTGTCCGGCGACGCTTGCCGTGCCGTGCGTCAGCCGCTTCGTCACCGGGGCGGTGCTCGTCTCGCCCGCGTGACGCCGCGCCGAGGCGTGCGCGTCAACCGGAGCCGGAATGTCCGCCCGGCAGCGGCGCGCGCGCGAGTGCCGCATCGACCGGCGGCAGGTCGACGCGATCCGGATCGAGAATTTTCCAGCGGCCGTCGAGCAGCCCTTCGAGCGGATGGAAGTTCGCCTTGTACGCCATCTTCGGGCTCTCGCGGATCCAGTAGCCGAGATACACGTACGGCAGGCCGAGGCTCTTCGCCTGCTCGATCTGCCACAGGATGTTGTACGTGCCGTAGCTCGTGTGCGGGTCGTCGGGCTCGAAGAACGTGTAGACCGACGACAGCCCGTCGCCGAGGATGTCGATCATGCTGACCATGCGCAGCTTGCCGGGCTCGCCGCCCGGCGCGTCGAGGTCGCGGAATTCGACGAGCCGCGAATTGATCCGGCTCTGCAGCAGGAACTGCTCGTACTGGTCGCGGCTGTCGCGATCCATGCCGCCGCCCGCGTGGCGCGCGGACTGGTAGCGCATGTAGAGCGCGTAGTGCTCCTCGTCGTAATGCAGCGGCGAGACGGTCGCGACGAGCGCGCGGTGACGCCTCCACATCCGGCGCTGCGTGCGCGACGGCGTGAACGCGCCGACCGGCACGCGCACGGGCACGCACGCGCGGCAGCCGTCGCAGTACGGGCGATAGGTGAACACGCCCGAGCGGCGGAAGCCGGCCTTCACGAGCTCGGTGTAGATGTCGGAATTGATCAGGTGGCTCGGCGTCGCGACTTGCGAGCGCGCGATACGGCCGTCCAGATAGCTGCACGGATAGGGCGCCGTTGCATAGAATTGCAGCGCCGAAAGCGGTGAAAGCGGCAGCTCAGTCGGGTGAGTCATGGGCAGCTCTCGATGCAGGGAGGGAGTGCCGCGCTAGCGCTCGGGCCCGGAGGGAGCCGCCGGTTCGGCAGGGCCCGTCAGCGCGGCGAGCACGCGCTTGTCGAACTGCCACGGAATCGGCGGTTCGGTTACCGCGCGGCGCACGTGAGCGGCAAAGGCCTTGCGTGCGATCTCGCGGCCACCGAGCGACGCTAGATGCGACGTATTCTGCTGGCAGTCTATCATTTCCAGCCGGTGCTCGCGAAGGTGGGCGACGAGCGCCGCGAGCGCGATCTTCGACGCGTCGGTGACGTCCGCGTACATCGACTCGCCGAAGAACATCCGTCCGAACGCGACGCCGTACAAGCCGCCGACGCGCCGCCCGTCATGCCACGTTTCGATGCTGTGCGCGTTGCCGGAGCGATAGAGCGACGTGTACGCGTCGATGATCTCCGCCGTGATCCAGGTGCCGCGCTGCCCGCGGCGCGGCGCCTGCGCGCACGCGCGCATCACACCCGGAAAATCGTGGTCGACGCGCACTTCCCACGCGGGATCGCGCTGCACGCGCTTGAGCGTCTTGCGCAGCGACGGCGACACCTTGAATTCGGCCGGCACGAGAATCATCCGCGGGTCGGGGCTCCACCACAGCACGGGCTGGCCGTCGGAATACCACGGGAAGATGCCGCGCAGATACGCGTCGATCAGCCGCGACGGCAGCAGGTCGGCGCTCGCGGCGAGCAGCCCCGGCGCGCCGGTCGCGGCGCCGAGCGCGCGCTCGATGGGCGGAAACGGATCGTCCGGGCCGAGCCAGGGGACCATGGGGCGCGGCTCAGCCGTTGCGCAGCGAGCGGAAGATATCGCCGGTATGGACGCCGTAGTCGCCGGCGGCGCGATCGGCGAAGAAGAAGCGCAGGGTCTGGCTGACGGTCGGGAACGCGATTTCGTCCCACGGGATGTCGGCTTCGTCGAACAGCTTGACTTCGAGGCTTTCCTCGCCGGCCTCGTACGCCGGATCGACGAGCCGCGCCAGATAGAACAGATGGACCTGGTGCACGTGCGGCACGTTGAGCAGCGTGAACAGGTTCTGCACCTCGACGCGCGCGCCGGCTTCCTCGAGCGTTTCGCGCGCGGCGGCCTCGGCCGTCGTCTCGCCCATTTCCATGAAGCCCGCCGGCAGCGTCCAGAACCCGTAGCGCGGTTCGATCGCGCGGCGGCACAGCAGCACCTGATCGCCCCAGACCGGCACCGTGCCGACCACGTTGCGCGGATTCTGGTAGTGGATCGTGCCGCAGTGATCGCAAATGAAGCGCTCGCGATTGTCGCCCGGCGGAATGCGCGCGATGACTTCGTGACCGCAGACGGAGCAGAATTTCATGTCGAGTGGAAGGGACGAGGTGATGCGAGTGTATCACCGGGGCGGGGCATTCTCGAACGCGAGCGCGCGTGCGTCGCGTGTGGTTCGAAGCGCACCCTGCGATGCGCGCAATCGGGTACGGAAAACAAAAAGCCCGGCATGGAGCCGGGCTTTTTGCATCGAATCGGGACGTTGGTTGCGGGGGTAGGATTTGAACCTACGACCTTCGGGTTATGAGCCCGACGAGCTGCCAGACTGCTCCACCCCGCGTCCGTCGAAGAATTGAATTATAGGGACTAACGCAAATGCGTGCAAGCACTTTCTGACGATTGCGCGGCAACCGGCCGTGGCGGCCACGTGAGGACCATGCGGGGCCGGTACGGCAGGCGCGTGCGCTAGAATCGAGCGGTTTGCTCGTGTCGTTCATTCCCGCAGCGGGGCCGCGCGCGATTGCGTCGCGTCGGCCTCGTTGCAACCCTCACTACTGCATCGACGGATTCATGGACATCGCTCACGATCTGCAATCGATCGGCGCGCAGGAACAGGCGCTCGTGTTTCCCCATTTCGACCCGGCGCGCGCCTGGGCGCTCGGCAACCGGATGCATGCGCTCGCCACGTCGCGCGGCCATGCCATCGCGATCGACATCGTCACGTTCGGCCAGCCGCTGTTCTATGCGGCGCTCGCCGGCGCAACGCCCGACAACGCGGACTGGGTGCGCCGCAAGCGCAACGTCGTCGCGCATTTCCGCCGCAGCTCGTATGCGATCGGGCTGCGCATGCAGCAGGCCGGCGCGACGCTCGCGGACAAGCACGGGCTGCCGATCTCCGAGTATTCGCCGCACGGCGGTTCGTTTCCGCTGACCGTCGCGGGGGCCGGCGTGATCGGCTCGATCACCGCATCGGGGCTGCCGCAGCGCGCGGATCACGAGTTCGTCGTCGAAGCGCTGTGCGCGGAGCTCGGGCAGGACTACGCCGTGCTGGCGCTCGCGAGGAGCTGAACGATGCAGCTTCCCGGTTATGCATGGCTCGCGATCGCGATCGTCGCGGAAGTGATCGGCACATCCGCGCTGCGCGCGGCAGACGGCTTCACGCGCTTGTGGCCGTCGATGCTCGTCGTCGCCGGTTACGGCACTGCTTTCTACTGCCTGTCGCTCACGCTGCGCACGATGCCCGTCGGCATCATTTACGCGGTGTGGTCGGGCGCCGGCATCGTGCTGATCACGCTCGTCGCGATGCTGCTCTATCGTCAGGTGCCGGATCTGCCGGCGGTGATCGGTCTCGGGCTGATCGTCGCGGGCGTCGTGGTGCTGAACCTGTTCTCGAAGATGCAGGCGCACTGAGCGTGCGCTTCCACTACGCCGGATGGCTTACATGACCGATTCCACTCCCGCTTCCGCAGAGGCCGCCCAGCCCGACGTGCGCGCGTATGTCGCGAACCGTATCGGCTATCTCGAACTGAACCGGCCGAAGGCGCTCAATGCGCTGTCGGTCGGGATGATCCGCATGATGCAGCAGGCGCTCGACGCGTGGCGCGATGACGCCGGCGTCGTTGCCGTCGTCGTGCACAGCCCGCATCCGCGGGCGTTCTGCGCGGGCGGCGACGTGCGCTTCTTCCACGCTGCGTGGCAGCGCGGCGACCGCGCTGCGGTCGATACGTTCTTCATCGACGAATACACGCTCAACCATACGATCTTCACCTATCCGAAACCGTACATCGCGCTGATGCACGGTGTCGTGATGGGCGGCGGCATGGGCATTTCGCAGGCGGCGCGGCATACGGGTGGGCTGCGCGTCGTCACCGACTCGACGAAGATGGCGATGCCCGAAACGCGCATCGGCCTGTTTCCGGACGTCGGGATGAGCTGGTTCCTCGCGCGCACGCCCGGTGCGCTCGGCCGCTATCTTGCCGTGACCGGCGCGACGCTCGATGCGGCCGGTGCGTTGTATGCGCAGCTCGCCGACGTCTACGTGCCCGATACCGCGTTGCCGGCGCTGCTCGACACGCTGCGTACCGCGCGCATCGACAGCGGCGAGCAGGCCGTCGCGTGCGTAGCCGACGCGGCTGCCGCGCACAAGGTCGTGCCGACGCCCGATACGTCGGCGCTCGCCGATGCGCGTGCCGGGATCGATCGGCATTTCGCGCAGCCCGATATCGGCGCGATTCTCGCGTCGCTCGACGCCGAGCAGGATTGCGCGGCCGTCGACGGCTGGGTCGAGAAGGCGACGCATGCGATGCGCACGCAGTTGTCGCCGGTGTCGATGGCCGTGTCGCTCGAAGTCGTCGAGCGGGCCCGCGGCGCGACGATGGCCGAGTGCCTGCGGCGCGATCTGGATCTCACGCGCTCGACGTTCGCGCACGGCGACGTGATCGAAGGCGTGCGCGCGCTGATCGTCGACAAGGACCACCAGCCGGCCTGGCGCTTCAAGTCGACGGCCGACGTCGGCCGGGCCGACGTGCTCGCGATGTTCGACAGTCCGTGGACGCCGGACACGCATCCGCTGCGCAACCTGAAGGACTGACGCGGGCGCGTCGGCGAATCGAAAAGAAGCGATGTGCAAAAAAGGCCGCCTGCATGCATGTGCAGGCGGCCTTTTCATTGGCGGATGCCGGTCGACCCGGGCGGTGCGCCTGGCGCCGTCGTGCGCGTCATTCGTCGCCGGCGTCGTCCGACATGAACGCGCGCATGAACACGAGCGCGCCGAATCCCCACACCGCATTCGCCGCGAAACCGGCCGCGAGCACCGGCATCATGTTGCCGGACGGCCAGATCCCGCGCAGCGGATCGATCGCGAACACGCGCGCGGCGGTCAGCACGATGCCGCCGAACACCAGCGCGCCGATCCACGGTGCCTCGCGTTCCGGCGACACGCGCAGCAGCCATGCCATCGGGACCGCGCAGCACGCGCTGATCAGCGCGTTCGCGACAAATTCAGGAATGCCGAGCGGCGCGAACGGTTGCGTGGAGAATCCGGCTGCGGCGATCAGGTCGGCCGTGTGCAGCAAGGCGAGCGTCGCTTCGCGGAAGAAGAGGGCGGCCAGGAAGCCGGACAGGAACGGCAGGATGACTTTCTGCATCGATGAGTGCATTGCAGGCGCGGTCGGCCGGGGCTGTCCGCGCGAAGTTGTTCGGATAGGTGCGCCATTATAGGGCGGGCCCGGCCGACGCGATATTCGCTTGAGCGTCGTGCTAATCACGAAAGCGGAAAACCTAAGCTCAAAAAAATCGTTCCAAAGCCCTGCACCCATCCATAGACTGATTTCCCAGAAACAGCCGTGCAAAACGCGTACTCGCCGCGGCACGGCGTGACCGGCGAGCCATCCCGATTCGAACGCACACCATGCATGCGCCGCGCATTCGCGACGTGAGCAGGGCCTCGTTTTATCCCGATTCCGGCAAGGACAGTCAAGCAGGAGCAGCAGATGAACGTTTTCTGGTTTATCCCCACGCACGGCGACAGCCGTTACCTCGGCACCGCCGAAGGCGCGCGCGCCGCGGATTACGATTACTTCAAGCAGATCGCCGTCGCGGCCGATACGCTCGGCTATGAAGGCGTGCTGCTGCCGACCGGGCGTTCGTGCGAGGACGCGTGGGTCGTCGCGTCGAGCCTGATTCCGGCGACGCAGCGTCTGAAGTTCCTGGTCGCGATCCGTCCCGGCATCGCGTCGCCGGGGCTGTCGGCGCGGATGGCCGCGACGTTCGACCGCCTGTCCGGTGGCCGCCTGCTGATCAACGTCGTGACGGGCGGCGATGCGGCCGAGCTCGAAGGCGACGGACTGTTCGCCGATCACGACACGCGCTACGAAATCACCGACGACTTCCTGAACATCTGGCGCGGGCTGCTGTCCGCATCGCACGAGAACGGCGGGTTCGACTACATCGGCAAGCACCTTCAGTCGAAGGGCGGCAAGGCACTGTATCCGCCCGTGCAGCGTCCGCATCCGCCGCTGTGGTTCGGCGGTTCGTCGCCGGCCGCGCACACGATCGCGGCCGATCACATCGATACCTATCTGACCTGGGGCGAGCCGCCCGAGGCCGTCGCGAAGAAGATCGCCGACATCCGCGCCCGCGCCGACGCGCGCGGCCGCAAGATCAGGTTCGGCATCCGGCTGCACGTGATCGTGCGCGAGACCGAGGAAGAAGCATGGCGCGACGCCGAGCGGCTGATCAGCCGTCTCGACGACGACACGATCGCGCGCGCGCAGAAGGCATTCGCGAACATGGACTCCGAAGGCCAGCGCCGGATGGCCGCGCTGCACGGCGGCAAGCGCGGCGGCAGGGAGGCGCTCGAGGTGTATCCGAACCTGTGGGCCGGCGTCGGCCTCGTGCGCGGCGGCGCGGGCACCGCGCTCGTCGGGAACCCCGAGCAGGTCGCGGCGCGCATGCGCGAATACGCGGATCTCGGCATCGAGACGTTCATCCTGTCCGGCTATCCGCACCTCGAGGAGTCGTACCGTTTCGCCGAACTCGTGTTCCCGCTGATCAAGGGCAACGACGCAAAGCGGGCGTCCGGTCCGCTGTCGGGGCCGTTCGGCGAGATCGTCGGCAACAACTACCTGCCGAAGGCGGCCCAGAGCTGAACGAAGGAGCTTGCGATGACAACCAGAACGTCGACGACGGGCACCGCCGTGGCCGCCCGCGCATGGCGCGGCGTCGCGCCGTGGCTCGTGCCGCTGGCACTGCTGGTCGCATGGGAGGTCGGCGCGCGCGCCGGCTGGCTGTCGACCCGCGTGCTGCCCGAACCGGTCGCGGTCGTGCGCGCCGCATGGTCGCTCGTGAGTTCGGGCGAGATGTGGGCGAACGTGAAGGTCAGCACCTGGCGCGCGCTGTTCGGTTTCGCGATCGGCGGCGGCGTGGGGCTTGCGCTCGGGCTCGCGACCGGCCTGTCGAAAGCGGCGGAAGTCGCGCTCGACTCGACGATCCAGATGATCCGCAACATCCCCGCGCTCGCGATGATTCCGCTCGTGATCCTGTGGTTCGGCATCGACGAGAAGGCGAAGCTGTTCCTCGTCGCGCTCGGCGTGTTCTTCCCGGTCTACATCAACACGTATCACGGGATCCGCTCGGTCGACGCGAACCTGATCGAGATGGCGAAGAGCTACGGCGTGCGCGGCGTCGCGCTGTACCGCGACGTGATCCTTCCCGGCGCATTGCCGTCGATTCTGGTCGGCGTGCGCTTCGCGCTCGGGCTGATGTGGGTGATGCTGATCGTCGCGGAAACGATTTCCGCGCAGTCGGGCATCGGCTACATGACGATGAACGCGCGGGAATTCCTGCAAACCGATGTGGTGGTGGTCGGCATCCTGCTGTATGCGGTGCTTGGCAAGCTGGCCGACGTGCTGGCGAAATGGATCGAGCGCGTGACGCTGCGCTGGCACCCCGCTTATCAATCAGGAGCAAAGGCATGAATGCGACGACTTCGGCGGCCGCCTTCGGCCCGCTCGCCGGCGCGGACCTCGAGGCCGAACTGGCGCAGGCCCGCGTGACGGATGACGACGCACGCAGTGCGGCAATCGTCGATCGGGACGGTGGCGCATCCGTCGTGCCGCTCGCCCGCCGGCGCACCGGCAGCCCGGCACAGGACGACGCGGTGACGCTGTCGGGCGTCACCAAGCGTTTCGGCTCGCGCACCGTGCTCGACAACGTCGAGCTCGGGATCGCGCGTGGCAGCTTCGTCGCGATCGTCGGGCGCAGCGGCTGCGGCAAATCCACGCTGCTGCGGCTCGTCGCGGGACTCGAGGAACCGAGCAGCGGCGCGCTCGTGACGCGCGGCGAAGGCGGCGGCGCGCTCGACACACGGATCATGTACCAGGATGCGCGGCTGCTGCCGTGGAAGACCGTGCTGCAGAACGTGATGCTCGGCCTCGGCCGCGGTGCACGCGATCGGGCGCGTGCGGTGCTCGACGAAGTCGGTCTGCTCGAGCGCGCGAACGACTGGCCCGCGCAGCTGTCCGGCGGCCAGCGGCAGCGCGTCGCGCTCGCCCGCGCGCTCGTGCACCGGCCGCAACTGCTGTTGCTCGACGAGCCGCTCGGCGCGCTGGACGCGCTGACCCGCATCGAGATGCATGCGCTCATCGAACGGTTGTGGCGCGAGCATCGGTTCACTGCGCTGCTCGTCACGCACGACGTGCAGGAGGCCGTGGCGCTCGGCGACCGGATCCTGCTGATCGAGCAGGGACGGGTCGCCCTCGACCAGCCGGTGCCGCTCGACCGCCCGCGGGCGCGCGCCTCGGCCGCATTCGCGGCGCTCGAAGATCGTGTGCTGCAGCGTGTGCTCGCCGGCGGGCCCGGCGGGACCGGGCAACACGCCGCGGCCGAAGCCGATCACGTACGACCGGCCGGGCAGATTCGCTGGGCCGTTTAATTCCGGGCGGCTCAGGCCGCCCCTTCTCAGACTTTCTTCGGAGCGATCATCCCGATGAGCATCACTGCAATCAACGTGCGTAACCAGTTCAAAGGCAAGGTAAAGGAGATCATCCGCGGGCCCGTGGTGTCCGAGGTCGACGTCGAGACGCCGTTCGGCATCGTCACGTCGGTGATCACGACGCGTTCCGTCGACGAGCTCGAGCTGAAGGTCGGCGCGGAAGTCGTCGCGCTCGTGAAGTCGACGGAAGTGTCGATCGCGCGCCTCTGATCGCATGCGTGTCGCGCCGGCGCCGCGGGGACGGGATACCGGATCGCGGCGGCCGGCGTTTTTGCCGCGCGTTTGCCACGCGTTTGCCGCGGTATTCGGCATCCGGACGAAGTGCTAGGATGGAACGACACCGACGCCGGAGGCCAACGCATGACCCCCATCCTTTCTCCCGAAGCCATCGAGGCGCTGAAGTGGATCGACCAGTTCGGCGACAGCCGTCCGGTTCCCGCCGCGTTCGACGACGTGGTCTATGCGTTGCTGAACGAAGGGCTGATCTACCAGGCGGCCGCCGACCGCGTCGACCTGACTGCAGACGGCAAATCCGTTTTGTCCAACGAATACGATTGAGCGCACGGCGCCGGCCGCCGAAGCGGCCCGGTGCCGCGTCGCCACGGAGCGAGCGATGGAACCGAGAGGCAGCGATCTCGGCGATTTCAGCGAGCCGTACCGCGGCTACGAGATCGAAGTGAAGACCGAGCAGGTGTGGGATGGCGAGCACGCGCACTACCGCGTGCTGCAAGGCGAGGCCGTCCGGATCGACTGGCGGCTCGTGAAGGTCGACGGGATGCTGCTGACCGAGCGGCGTGTGATCGAGCGCGTGCTCGACGAAGCGCGGCGGGCCGTCGATGCCGAACTCGGCGACAGCGGAGCGGTCTAGTCAGGGCGCCGGGCTGGTGTGGCTGCGTTGCGGTAAAATGTCGGGTTGTTTCCCGCGCCGCTTGCTGCCCCGAATTCCATGTCCGCATCGTCCTCGCTTCCTCCCCGCCGCGTGTCCGTGGCGCCCATGCTCGACTGGACCGACCGTCATTGCCGGTCGTTCCATCGCACGCTGACGCGCGACACGTGGCTGTATACGGAAATGATCACGACGGGCGCGCTGCTGTTCGGCGACGCGCAGCGGCATCTCGCGTTCACGCCGAATGAATCGCCGGTCGCGCTGCAGCTCGGCGGCAGCGAGCCGGACGATCTCGCGCGTGCCGCAAAACTTGGCGAGCAGTGGGGCTACGACGAGATCAACCTGAATTGCGGTTGCCCGTCCGAGCGCGTGCAGCGCGGTGCGTTCGGCGCATGCCTGATGAACGAGCCGCAACTCGTCGCCGACTGCGTGAAGGCGATGCGCGATGCGGTGTCGGTGCCGGTCACGGTCAAGCACCGGATCGGCGTCGACGCGGTCGAGGACTACGCATTCGTGCGCGACTTCGTCGGCAAGGTCGCGGAAGCCGGCTGCGAGACCTTTGTCGTGCACGCGCGCAATGCGATCCTGAAGGGCTTGTCGCCGAAGGAGAACCGCGAGATCCCGCCGCTCAAGTACGACTATGCGTACCAGCTGAAGCGCGATTTCCCGTCGCTGGAGATCGTGATCAACGGCGGGATCAAGACGCTCGACGAAGTCTCGCAGCATCTCGAGCACGTCGACGGCGTGATGCTCGGCCGCGAGGCTTATCACAACCCGTATGTGCTGGCGGGCGTCGATGCGCGCTTCTACGGATCGACCGCGGCGGCGCCGACGCGCGAGGAGGCCGAGGCGAAGCTGATCGAATACTGCGCGGCGGAACTGAAGCGCGGCACGTATCTCGGTGCGATCGTGCGGCATGCGCTCGGGTTGTATCGCGGCGTCGCCGGTGCGCGCGGCTGGCGTCGCGTGCTGTCCGACAACAAGAAGCTCGCGCGCGGCGATCTGGCCGTGTTCGACGAGGCGCGCACGCATCTGAACGGCGCCGAAGAAATTTTTGAAAAAAATGCTTTGCAAGATTCAAAAGTGTTCGTATAATCTTGTTCTTCGCTGCTGAACACGAAGCGAAACAGCGAAGAAACAAAGCAGTATCAGTGGTGGCTGTAGCTCAGTTGGTAGAGTCCAGGATTGTGATTCCTGTTGTCGTGGGTTCGAGTCCCATCAGCCACCCCACAGAATTCCAAGCGGTATCAAGTAGTTAGAAACGGCACTGTCTAAAAAGACAGTGCCGTTTTTGTTTTGTATTTCCCGAATCGGGAATTACATGCGTTTCCGTTTCACGATCTTCGGTCGATCGTGGATCCGGCGCCGTCCTCACCAGCTTGTCGAGCGTGAGGGGCTTGGCGCAGCTGCGTGCGGATGCGGTCGAGCGTGCGCATCAGTTCGTCGATGCTGGCCGTTTGGCCGATCGCCGCGTTCGTCGCGACATCTCGTTGGCCTGCAGGTCGGTCTTGACCGAGGCGACCGCCATATGTCGGCTACTATCCGTCGTCGCCCAACGCTACCGCGACGGTGCCTGGAACGGGTGCCGCAGCGGCAGCACGAGCTACGATCCCGTGTCTGCGAAACGACCGCCGCCTATACTCCATGAGCATAAAACGGCGGGGTACGAAATGGAGACAGTGCAAAAAGCAGCCGACCGGCAACCTGATGCACGGCGCGTCGGCACGTATTCGGCCGCGGCGCTCTTTCTGCAGATTGCATTCCTCTCGGTTTTCGTGGTGCGGTACTACGTTTGGCACGACAAGCATTCCCCGATGGTCGGGTCCGACTTTGCGATCTTCTGGGCGGCGGCGCGCGTCGCGCTCGAGCATGGCGCCGCTGCCGTATTCTCGCCGCAATGGATGCAGCCGATCGAAGCCGCATTGAGGCCCGTCGATGGGTTCGCGCCGTGGCCATATCCGCCGACGTTTCTGCTCGTCGTGCTCCCGTTTGGCCTGATTTCGTTCGTCCCGTCGCTCGTGCTTTTTGGGATGCTCCAGATCAGCTGCTATGCCGCAGTGATCGCACGTCTCACCCGTCCGCTCGACATGCAACTGCGCATGGCAATAGCTGCATTTCCCGGACTGATCGGTGCGGCGCTCACGATGCAGAATTCGTTCATCACAGCGGCCGCAGCGGCCGGAGCGCTCATCCTGCTCGACGCCAGTCCTGTCGGCGCTGGAGCATGTGTTGCGATACTGATCATAAAGCCTCAATTCGGCATTCTGTTCCCGATTGCGTTCATCTGCGGGCGGCACTGGAAAGCATTGATATCGGCTGGCGTATTCAGTGCGGGGATAATTGGTCTGTCGGTAGCGGCATTCGGCGTCGGGATGTGGGCGGCGTTCTTCGAATTCCTTCCGCGATTCAACCGGGCGGTAATTGAATATGGCAGTTCGTTCTGGAGCAACATGCCGTCGACGTTTGCTCTGGCGCGACTCGCCGGCCTGCCGATTAACGTCGCCTACATTGTGCAGGCGTGCATCGCGGTGTTCGGCATCGCAGCACTTGTATATGTGTGGACGCAGCGCCCACGCATCGAACTTCGTGGCGCCGCGCTTTGTGCGGCTTCTCTGCTCGTGCAGTCGTATTTCATGTATTACGACTTGCTATGGCTCGTGCTGCCAATTGCTTTTCTTCTGCTTGATTCGAGGCACGCGAAATTGCAGCGCCATGAGATCGTTGCTATCGGATTTGCGTGGCTCGTTCCAGCGCAGGCATTCGTCACGATGCTTGCCGGTGTTGGGCGGTCATTCGCCCCGATAGTCCTGTTGGCATTGCTCGCGATTGTCGTTCGCAGAACCCGCGTGATGCATAGGCATACATCGATTGCAGGGCGGTCATGAATTCGCCCTATGCATTTCCACATGCAGCATGAAATACAACTTGCGGAACGGCTCAAGCGGCCCCGCAGGTCGCTGAGTCAGCAGTCGACCCATCTGCGCAATGCGACCATTCCACGGCCGTCGGAAGTGACTTTCTTGGGGTCACGCTGTCGAGGATGAGCCGCCGTATCCGAGGATCCGGGTGAGCGCGCCAAAGCGCCCGCAATTCGGTCTCTCTGCGTGCCACGAAGTCGGGCATCGCCGGCACTCGGTTGCGGTGCGGATGCGCAAGCCGTACCGCGTTACGATCGACTCTCGTTTCCTCAAGAGGCCGCTCGCGATCAATCCAATCGTATTGCCCGGGTCGCTCGTCGCAGTGGCGATGCAGCGACCGCACGACGACGGTCGCCATTCGCACATGCCGGCCGACAACGCCCATGCGCTCGCGCGACAACGCAACAAAGCGATGGCCTGCCGCGTCACGCGTTCCGAAAATTTGGCGGAACAGGCCAGTGACTTGGCGCCAGCAGCCAATGCTTGACATGCTTACATTCGTGTAATGTAGCGACTTCCTCGTGCCCGCAGCTTTGCAGGGCCGTTCGGTCCCGGCGACCCGGAAGGCGTCGGGACGTTTTTTTGCGTGCGGCACCGCCAGCGAATCGGAAGGCGGCAACGCCACGAAGCGAGCCGCGCAATGCGCACGGAGCGCCGCGCACCGTCGCTTGTGAATCAACGGCTCCCTGTGCATCCGCAGCGGTTGGAACGTCGCGCGCGACAACATCCGTTCAGCAAGAACAGCGAAGCGTCGCGTATGTCACTCGTCGCAATACCGAACGAGCGCATCCGCTTCCGTTTCATGCACTTCCACAGGCAGTCTCGTCGCCCCCGCATACGCGAGATAGCGCGCGCGATGCTGACCGTTCCGGAACGACGCGACGCCGACTTTCGACAGACCGGGGATGCCGAGCAGTGTCCGCGTTCTCGTCTCGCGAAACGTGATGAACGGCATGTCGGGAATCCTGCGCTCGGCCGGGTCGAGAAAGTCGCGGATGCCGGCGGCTTTACCGGGTGCCCAGTACTGAACCGACGGCAACACATAGTCGGTCGTGTCGCGGTCGGCGCAGGCCAGCAGTTTCGCCAGGTCTACCGTCACGACGCGATGGCGCGATTCGTCGGAGACGAATACCCGCTTCAGATGCGTGTAGGCATAAGCGGCGTGTCCAGGAAGCTGCACGATCCAGACATCGACGCCGTCATGTTGTGCCTGGGCGAGTGTCATTGTTTCCTCGAGTGGGGAAGCGATTTTTGCGGCGCGAGGGTAACAGCGCGGCCGACGCCGTGAAGCATGCCGATACCCGGCAGGTGAAGCGAAATCATTCGCACTGGAACGCGGCAACGATACGGTCACGGAACGAATGCGGCAGCGCGTTTTAAAGCGACGTCGACAGGCTGCGAGAATATCGCGATACTGCCTGTCGGAATGACGGACGGCACGCATTTCACACAAGATTCACGCAGTATGTGAAGCCGGGCGGATGCGACGCATTCCGGGAACCGAGAACACGGATTGACCGGAGAAGATCATGTCACCGGAACTGGAGATCGACTATCTCGATTACCGTTTCACTGCGACGCTCGAAACGCGGGAAACGGGGCGGGTCGCTATGGTCGACTGGCAACTGGACTCCATTGCGCGAGGCAGGACATTCGCGTGGACGGTGTTCGACCGATTCCTGAAACGCAACGACTTCGCCGACGAGGACGACGCACGCGCCAATATCGTCGACTGGCTCGAGCAGCTGGCCAGTCCGCGCGCTGCACCGCTCGTCGACATGACAGCGGCGAGTGCGACTGCGATTGCGGCGGTGGCCCGTGCTCCTGGTACTCCTCGGGAAAACGGTGCGGTTGGTGCAGTCGACAGCGATTCTTCCGCCGCGGAAATCATCAGCGACGTCGCCGTTGAAATCGCCAGCGATCTCGACTGGATCGACATGATTGCCGGATGGTTCATGGACGGGCCGGCATAGCATCGGAGCCCGAATCATCTCGACGCGAGCGATTTCAATCGCGAAACGTCGTTTCACCGAAATTCGAAATAAAAATCGCCGCTTCAAGGAAACGCGGAATTACGCTGCTTTGCCAATGCGGGCGGCATGCCGGCGATTGGCGTGCGCTTGAAAAATCGCCGACATCAATCAAAAAAATCTGGCTCCGGACGCGCAATCGTCATTGCCGCCGGTTTGCCAGGCGATAGCACGGTGCTGTTCGAAAATGCCCGATAGGAAAGCCCGTCGGTCGATTTCTTGTCAGCGAGATCGTCGTGAAAGTCTCACCCGCTCGCCGGTCTCGCGCGCCGACCATGCGGTGATGCGTGCGCCGCGACGCACGCCGCTTTCCCGTTGAAAGGGTGAGTTGCCGCACAGACCGCTGTACGGTCGCGCGTTCACAATCTGACTGGTTGACCGTTCTACCCCGGCCCGGTCAACCATTTCCCCGCTCGCTCGCGCAGGAGCGGGGGCTTTTTGCCCGTCCGACGCGTGGAGACCGCGCCGGCGAAACGGGACAGGCGTTCGGCAGGCGGCGTCTCGTGCCGCGGTATCCGTTCGCCTGGTCCGCATGAATCGCTTTCCTCGTGCCTGAGCGATCGCTTGGGCCCATCGCCGGTTATGGCCGGCGATGCCTTGGTCCCGGCGGCGTGCCGTCGCGCTGCCGGGATGCTTTTTGTACCGAACCCGCCAAGCTACGCGCGCTGCACGTGCGTCGGCCGGATCAGCCCGCCTGCTCGACGCTGGTTTCCCAGCCGTCGTATTCGCCGCCGAGCGCGCGCGCCTCGGTGTTGATCTCGAGCGTATGGCGCGTGATGTCGGCGAGCGCGGTCGTGCCTTGATGCGCGAATCGCACGGCCGACTTGCCATCTTCGGTCGGCGCGACCGATTCGACGAGATAGCCTTTCGACTCTGCCCAGTCGGCGAACTGGTGCGCATCGCTCGGTTCCGGGAAATAGGCCCAGTGCATCACGCGCCGGCTCACGTCGCTCACGTCGCCTTGCCGGCGCAGCGCTTCCAGCACGCGCATGTCGCGCATCAGCTGCCAGTCGTCGTCGGTCGGGTAGAGCGTGCGCCAGTAGGTTTCCTTGTCCGGATCGTCCTGGTACGCATACTGAAGGGCATAGGTTGTCCGTTCGGCCAGCGAGTCGACGATTTCGGCCGCCGCTTCTTCGTCGAACGGTACGTAGAACAGGAAATCCTGGTTGCCGTCGACCGTGATGCGCCCGACCTGCACGCCGTTTTTCGCGGCTACGGCGGCGTCCAGCAAATCCTCGACCTGCGCGAGACCGGCGAACTCGTCGCTGCCCGGCAGCCCCTCGGGTGTCGGATCGGCAAGCGCGACGCGTACGCTGAGCAGCGACGTGCGCGGATCGCTTTTGGCGATTTCCGCGAAGCCGTGATTGAAGCTGATGAAAGCCTGATGGTCGCCCATTCTGGCCGGGAAGGTTCCCCAGGCGTCGGTCATGTGTTTCTCCCGTGCACGATTGTCTGTTGACGGTTGCAAAGCGTCCCAATGTATCATCGAAAATCAGGTTGGCCGAAGCGCGACAGACGCTCGCGTGCCCGGCCCGGCCGGTGGCGATCGGGTTCGCGCACCTGTCGCGCCGACGTCGGCTTCCATCGTCTGGCGTGTGCCTGGCCGCTACCGTTTCGAAGGAGATTTCCGATGTCGATGTTTGCGGTGAATGGTGTCCGAATCGACGTGGCGAGCGCGCGCGTCACGCACGTACGCTGGGCGGCCGTCAATCCGGCTGACAGGTCGTGGGCGGCAACGCCGAGCGAGGCGGCGGTCGCCGACGTGGCGCGCGCGCTGGCGTCCGGCGACGAGGTGCGTGCCGTGTTCGACGACTCGGACGGAACGGCGGTCGGCCCGAGGCTCAAGCGCGTGCTGTATCGCGACGCGTCGGAAGGAATCGAACTCGACATCGACGCAACCAACGAGTCGCGCACGTTGCGCGATCTTCCGCAGATCTGAGCGGCGAACGGCCCGGGCGCTTGCGGGCCGGTCAAGAACCCATCTTTCTAGCGAGCACGAAGCCATGTCCCGATCCATCATCGTATCGTTGGCAGCCGCCCTCAGTCTTCCGATGCTCGCGGCCTGCCAGACCGAACCCGTCCAGCCGTCGCCCGAGACCGCGTCGACAGCGGTTCCGGCATCGTCGCCCGCGACGCCCATTCGCGGAATCGCTTCCGCACCGCAGCTCGCGGGGCACACTCATTGGGCTGTGCATCATTGCACGTCCGACGGCGCAGCCCAGGCCTGCGATTGATCGGGCGGCCGATGTGCCGAGCGAAGCAAATCCACTGAACGAATCCGGTCGGCATGCCGATCCGATCACGGAAGCGGTGGCCGGCGCGGCGCATCGCCAGGTAGTCCGGGCGGCGCGATAGGCGCACTGCGTCGGACGTAAGGGCTCAATTGGCCGGTCGCGGTCCCGGTCGCGGTCGCGCTGCGCGAAGCATGCTGCCGGCGCTTCGGCATGCCGGACGAACCCGTCGGCCGAACGGGCCGCTTCCTTGCGCCGGCCGTGGTGCGAGCAGCCCGCCAACGAACGAAAAAAATATCGGTGCGCGTGTCGATTTCCGTCGAACCCGTCCGTCGTAGCTTCGGAGGCGTGCGCATCGTGCGTCCGTCCCGTTTTCCGACATGACAACCGACTGAAGGAGCGACACCCATGGCCACGACCGTCAAACCGATCCCGGAAGGGATGCGCACGCTGACGCCGCACCTGATTTGCGCCGGCGCCGCCGCCGCGATCGACTTCTACAAGCGCGCGTTCAACGCGACCGAACGGTTTCGCTTGCCGACGCCCGACGGCAGGCTCGCGCATGCGTGCCTCGCCATCGGCGATGCGACGCTGATGCTCGTGGATGAAATGCCGGAGCACGGCGCGCTCGGACCCAAAACACTGAAAGGCACGCCGGTCTGCCTGCACCTGTTCGTGCCGGACACCGATGCCGCGATCGCACAGGCCGTCGCGGCCGGCGCGACGGTGCGCGTGCCGGCGGCCGACATGTTCTGGGGCGACCGCTATGGGCAGATCGAGGATCCGTTCGGCCATCGCTGGTCGATCGCGACTCACCAGCGCGACCTGACGCCCGAACAGATCGCGGAAGCGATGGCGAGCGCGCCGCCGTGCGGAAGTTGAGCGGAGCGGGGCGAACTGGTTGAAGGCGACGGGCGCGACGGGCCGACGGCTGACGGCTGACGGGCGAAGGGCGAAGGGCGAAGGGCGAAGGGCGAAGGGCGAAGGGCGACCGACCACGATGCCTGCAACCCCGACCCCGCCACGAGCGCCGCTGCACGCGTCGTGCCACCGCACGCGTTGTCCGTACTGACGCGCCCGCGGCGTTGCCGCGCGGCTTGTCTTCGTACATCCGTCGATCGGCCGATTCGTGCAGATCGACCACCGTGCGATGCCGGCTCACCATCGAATCGTGCACGAGCAGCGCATGCGTGCAGCACGATACGTCGCGCGGAGTCTGCGCGGCATGGAGCCCGGATGGCTGTTGAACCACTGGCGATTCTCGTCGACGACGCTGACGCGCGCGATCGGGACGCCGAACAGGCAGCGTGCGAGCCGGTCGAACCGCTTTTCCGGCGGTGTGTCGGGGATCGACAGCGAATGAAGCGTCTCGAGCCGGGCCGCGTCGTCGGCCGGTTTGAAAGCCGTCCGCGTGGGCGTTCGTCCCGGGTTCCAGCCATGGGGCCGGTCATCGATCGCAAGTCGGCCGGGCGTTGTGCATACGCGGAGGTGTCCGCGCGCCGCTGCCGTCGCCGGCACCGGGCGCGTATGAAACAGGTGTCGCCATGGCCGTGGGTGGACGCATCGCGCGTCGCGCGCGTCCGAATTTGATGACCGGCGCCTCAAGCCGTCCGCTGGGATGCCGTAAACAGGTCGAGATCAATCGTTCATCTATCGCACCATGGTTCGACTTCTGTACGCGGGGTATCTCGCGTTTGCGCTGTACTTGCTGTACCCGATGGTGCAGAACACGCTGAATTTCAGCACGGAGTGTGTCCTCGGCGCGCTGCCGCGGGCCGCTCGCGACGTGGCGACGCCAGCGGCGAGCGATGCGCATGCGCACGCGCGCCGGTGTGTCGCGACCGCGCAAATCGCGGAACGATCGCCCGACGTGCGTTGAGCCGGCTTGCCGCGACGATGTCACGTTCGCGTGCCGGCCATTCGGCCAGGTTGATCGTTGCGTGATGCGGGCCGATCATTGACGCCATCAAGTGGTGAATGCGCGCAATGACGAGCGTTGGGCATCGCGCACGCGAACGGCGCTCGCGTGCGTGCGATGCGTCAATACGACGACCGGTACGGCGTGCCCTGGTCGAAGCGGCTCTGCCAGTGCGTGAGGTAGCGCGACGCGAGCTGCGGGTTGTTCCACACGACCACGACGTTTTCGGAATTGCGGCTTGCGGCCGAAGCGCTGTAGTTGAACGAGCCCGTCTCGACGTGTTCGGCATCGATCACGAGATACTTGTCGTGGTGGATCGCATAGGCGTCGATCGTGCGCGTCGGAATGCCCGCATTGACGAGCAGGTTCAGCGCCTGCTTGCTGCTCTTCGCGCGATTGCCCTTGTCGTCGACGACGACCGCGACATTCACGCCGCGCCGCTTCGCGGCCAGCAGCGCACGCGTGACGGGCGGCGACGTGAACGAGTAGGCAGCGACGCGAATCGAGCTGCGCGCGGCGCCGATCGCCTTCAGCACGAGTGCCTCGGCGCCGCCGTCGGGCGAGAACGCCGATTCGACGACTTGCGTGGCCGGCGCTTCATGGGTCGGAGCCGGCAGCAGCTGCGCGATGAAATCGATCGCCTGTTGCAGCAGCGATTCGTTGTGCGTCTTGCCGAACGCGGCGAAGGGTGTGGCGAGCAGGGAGGCGGCGAGGCAGGCGGCGGCGAGGCGTTTGCGCGACAACATCTTGGACAGCGAATGATTTCGAGACAGCGGGCCGTGAGTGTAACGCAGACGGGGCGGCGCGGCCACGCATTCATGCGAATGGGAAGCGGGGTCGCGCAGCCAGCGTGAACGATGCGGCGACGTTCGTGATGTCGTATGTGACGCGCATTCGCCGCGGAGGCGCCGAGTGACGCTTGCCGATGGCGAGCGCACGTGTACGCGCGCTGGAGCGTACCGCCGCGGCGTAACGACATGCGGGAACTCGCTCGCACCGGTTCAGCACATAGCGGTTTGGGCGGTTTGGGCGGTTTGGGCGGTGTGGGCGGTGTGGGTAGTGTGGGTAGTGTGGGTAGTGTGGGTAGTGTGGGTAGTGTGGACGGTGCGAGCGAGACCGCGGGCGGCGCGCATCAACACGAATGCGCCGGCACGCTTGAACACATGCGGCGCGCGCACGCACGCATGAGGCCCGAGCCGCGATGATCGACGCGCGGCAGGCCGGCCGCGTCGGCGTCAGTTGTCGAGCGGCCCGGCAGTCTCGCGGGCGGTCCATCCGGGCCCGGGTTCGGGCCGCACGTCGTGCGCATCGAGCGGCTCGCCGCACGCGGAGCACACCGCGACCGCATGCATCAGCTGCCCGCAGTTGCGATGGCGCAATTGCACCGGCGGCCCGTTGCCGTCGTCCTTCCAGCGGTCGCCCCACGTCATCAGTGCGAGCAGCGCCGGGTAGAGGTCGAGGCCTTTTTCCGTCAACCGGTATTCGAAGCGCGGCGGGCGCTCCTGATACGCGCGCTTGACCAGCACGCCTTCGTCGACCAGCCGCGCGAGCCGCTCGGCCAGCACGTGGCGCGTGAGGCCCAGTTGCGTCTGGAACGCATCGAAGCGGCGGCAGCCGAGAAACGCGTTGCGCAGGATCAGCATGGTCCAGCGATCGCCAAGCACGGCGAGCGTGCGCGCGACCGAACAGTTCAGCGTGCCGATGTCATCCCATTTCATGATCGAGTCTCGTGCGGCAGTTCAGCGAAGAAGCGGGTTCGATTATAGAACCCGCCATCGGTTGCAACGGCTGCCTGTTGCGTTGACAAGCCCGGCGCGGTTGTCAATAATAAGTTCCAATTTAGAACTTACTAGCGCGGCGACGCGCTTTCAATCAGGAGACAACCCGATGAATCCGCTTTCCCTGTCCGGTCTCGAACTGCTGCGTGCGGCGGCGGCGGGCGACGTGCCGCTCGCGTCGATTTCGGAGACGATTCCGATGCGGCCGCTGGGCGTCGAACTCGGCTACGTGAAGATGTCGGCGCGCGCGGACGGGCGCCACCTGAATCCGCTCGGCGGCGTGCATGGCGGCTTCGCCGCAACGGTGCTCGATTCGGTCACGGGCTGCGCGGTGCATTCGATGCTGGACGCCGGCGTCGGCTACGGCACGGTCGACCTCCACGTGAAGATGCTGCGCCCGGTGCCGCGCGACGTCGACCTGATCGCGGAAGGGCGCGTGATTCACCTGTCGCGTTCGCTCGGCGTCGCGGAAGGCACGTTGAAGACGCCGGACGACAAGATCGTCGCGCATGCATCGGCGACGTGCTTCATTCAACGGCCGCAGTAACGGAGCACGCGCGGCTGAAGCGCCGCACTCCGGTGTCGCACGCAATGCCGGCGACGCTCGCACGGACGCCCGCCGTCACCGGCATCGGCGCGCGCCGTCGGCACATCGAAGGCCGCCTGTAAGCGTGCGCGTCGGGCATCTGAAGCGCTCGCACCAATGTGATAGCGTTCCTGCTTTCCACTGACGCGACAGGAACAGCATGGAATACCGCACACTCGGCGATTCGGGCATCGAGGTCAGCCTGATCGGTCTCGGCACGATGACGTGGGGCGAGCAGAATTCGGAGCGCGACGCGCACGAGCAGATCGATTACGCGCTCGGGCAGGGCGTCACGCTGATCGACGCCGCGGAGATGTACCCGGTGCCTCCGAAGCCCGATACCCAGGGCCGCACGGAGCAGTACATCGGCACGTGGCTCGCGCAGCATCGCGCGCAGCGCGACCGGATCGTGCTCGCGACGAAGATCGCGGGGCCGGCGCGCCAGCCGCACAATCCGCGCCATATTCGCGGCGAGGGCAACCAGTTCGACCGGAAGAACCTGACCGAGGCGCTCGACGGCAGCCTCAAGCGCCTGCAGACCGATTATGTCGACCTGTACCAGTTGCACTGGCCGGATCGCAGCACGACGACGTTCGGCCGCCCCGCATATCCGTGGGTCGACGATGCGTACACGGTGCCGATCGAGGAAACGCTGGGCGTGCTCGCGGAATTCGTGAAGGCCGGCAAGATCCGCGCAATCGGTGTGTCGAACGAAACGCCGTGGGGCGTCGCGCAGTTCCTGCGCGCAGCCGAGAAGCTCGAGCTGCCGCGCATCGCGAGCATCCAGAATCCGTACAGCCTGCTCAACCGCACGTTCGAAAACGGCCTGTCCGAGTTCACGCATCGCGACGGTATCGGCCTGCTCGCGTATTCGCCGCTCGCGTTCGGCTGGCTGTCCGGCAAGTACGAGAACGGCGCGCGTCCGGCCGGCGCGCGCATCACGCTGTTCGAGCGCTTCCAGCGCTACAGCAAGCCGCAGGCCGTGGAAGCGACGTCGCGTTACGTCGCGCTCGCGAAACGTCACGGACTGTCGCCCGCGCAGCTCGCGCTCGCGTTCGTCAACAGCCGGCCGTTCGTGCGCAGCAACCTGATCGGCGCGACGTCGCTCGAGCAACTGAAGGAGAACATCGGCAGCATCGACGTGAAGCTGTCGGCCGAGATCCTTGCCGAGATCGACGCGCTGCACGAACTGCAGCCGAACCCGGCGCCGTAAACGGCGAGCGGCCCGCGCGGCACGGATGCCGTGGCGGGTCGCGGCGGGCGCGCATCGCTGCGCGCCCGCTTCTTTCGTCGCCGCGGAAACGCAGATGCGCAGATACTGCGGAAACCGCGAATACCGCCGTTACCGCATCCCGAGCCGCGTGCGCGCAGCCAGCAGCGCAACGAGGCTCAACACCGCGCAACCCATCAGGTACAGTGCCGGCGACAGCCGGTTGCCGGTCGCGCTGATCAGCCACGTAATGATGAACGGCGCGAAGCCGCCGAACAGCGTGACGCCCGTGTTGTAGCTGACCGCGAGCCCGGTCGCGCGCGTCTGTGCCGGGAACAGCTCTGCCATCAGCGCCGGCAGCGCGCCGCAGTACGTCGCCTTCAGCAGGCCGATCCAGACCAGCGCGGCGAGCATCGTCGCGAACGATGCGTGATGCGTGAGCCACACGAACGTCGGCCACACGGTCGCGAGCATCAGCACGGCCGCTGCCGCCATCACGCGAATCCGGCCCGTGCGGTCCGACAGATGGCCGACCAGCGGCGTGACGAGCGTCAGCACGAAGCCGGTCGCGAGCGTCGCCGCGAAGCCCGTCGACGCCGGCAGCCCGAGCTGCTTGATCGCATACGTCGGCATGTACAGCACCATGTAGTTGATCGCGGTCGATATCACGAGCACGCCGATCGACAGCAGCACGCGCATCTTCTGGTCCGCGAACAGCTCGCGCACCGGCGCTTCGGAGCGCGCCTGCGTCTTGAACTCGATGCCTTCGTCGACGTAGCGGCGGATGTAGAGCCCGACCGGGCCGATCGCGAGCCCGAACAGGAACGGCACGCGCCAGCCCCAGCTTTCGAGTTGCGCGGTGCTCAGCGTCGACGTCAGCAGCGCACCGAAGCCCGATGCGAGCAGCGTCGCGAGCCCTTGGCTCGCGAACTGCCAGCTCGACATGAAGCCGCGCCGCTGCGGCGCATGTTCGACGAGGAACGCGGTCGAGCTCGCGAATTCGCCGCCGGCGGAGAAGCCCTGCATCAGCCGCGACAGCATGATCCCGAGCGGCGCGAGAATGCCGATCGACGCGTAGGTCGGCATCAGCGCGATCAGCAGCGTGCCGGCCATCATCATTCCGATCGACAGCAGCAGCGACGCCTTGCGGCCCGCGCGGTCCGCGTACGCGCCGAGCACGAAGCCGCCGATCGGCCGGATCAGATAGGACAGCCCGAACGTGCCGAGCGTGAGCAGCAGCGACGTCGCTTCGCTCGTCGCCGGAAAGAACAGCTTGGCGATCGTGACCGCGAAAAAGCCGTAGACGATCAGGTCGAACCATTCGAGCGCATTGCCGATCGACGCGGCGAAGATGATGCGCCGGATTTTCGCGGCGCTGGGGCGGGCGGCGTCCTGCGACGTCAGGGTGGTCGTATTCATCGTATGAGCAGATCCCGAGAAAGGGGCGAAGCGCGTTACAGGACGGCGCCGGCCGCGGCGGGTGCCGCGCGGCGTACGGACGGCGGGGCGTCGCCGAGATCCCAGAAGAGGCCGGCCATCATCTGCAGCCCCTCGCGCACGACGCTCGCGAGCAGATGCTCGTCGGGCGAGTGCTGCGAGCACGCCGGATACGAATGCGGGACCCACAGCGTCGGCAGCCCGAGCGTGTCGGCGAACACTTCGTTCGGCAGCGTGCCGCCGAGGTTCGGCAGGATCGCCGGCTTCTTGCCGGTCGTGCGCGCGAGGGACGCGACGGCCCAGCTCACCCACGGATCGTCCGGCGGCAGCCGCGTCGCCGGTGCGCCGCGTTCGACGTCGATCTCGATGTCGGCGAAGCCGTGTGCATCGAGATGTGCGCGCAGGTGCGCGTGCAGCGCCTCCCAGTCGGTGCCGACGACGAAGCGCAACTGGCAGTGCGCGTACGCGACGGGCGGAATCGCATTGACCGGATGCTCGGGATTGCCGGCCTTGAACGCGAGGATCTCGAACGCGTTCCAGCCGAACACGCGCTCGGCGGCGGTAAGGCCGGGCTCGCCCCAGTCCGCATCGAGCGCCGGATCGCCCGGGCCGCCGCCGACGGACAGGTCGGCGAGCGCGGCACGCACGGCGGCCGGGATCGGCGGCGGACGCAGCCCCGCGACGCGGATCGCGCCGCGCGCATCGACGAGGCTCGCGAGCGCGTTCGCGAGCACGGTCGCCGGGTTGCGCAGCAGCCCGCCCCAGTTGCCGGAGTGATGGCCGCCGTCGCGTGCGCGCAGGCTCAGCTTGAAGTTGACCGAGCCGCGCGAGCCGAGGAATACGGTCGGGCGTTCGGCGGTGAGGCGCGGTCCGTCGGACGCGATCAGCACGTCGGCCGCGAGTGCGTCGCGCTCCTGGCGGCACAGCGCGTCGAGGCCCGGCGAACCCGTTTCCTCGCCCATCTCGATCAGCAGTTTCGCGTTGAAGCCGAGCCGGCCGCCGCGCGCGTCGAGCACGCTCGCCAGCGCGGCGAGGTTGACCGTGTGCTGGCCCTTGTTGTCGGCGCTGCCGCGGCCGTACCAGCGATCGCCGTCGACGGTCAGCGTCCACGGCGACAGCGGCGCGCGCCATTGCGCGTCGTAGCCGCGCACGACGTCGCCGTGGCCGTAGATCAGCACGGTCGGCAGCGCGTCGTCCTCGTGGCGTGACGCCAGCAGGAACGGGCCGCCGCCGTCGACGGGGTTGTCGACGATGCGCGACGCGAAACCCAGGCGTGCGGCTTCCGGTGCGATCTCGTCGGTCAGATACGCACGCAGCGCGGCGCCCGCGCCGCTGTCCTGGCTTTCGGTGCGCAGGCCGACGCGGCGGCTCAGGGTCGTGAAGAACGCGCCCGATTCGAACTGTTTCAGTGCGTGCTGGATGGCGGCGGTACGGCTCAAGACGTGTCTCCTCTGTCGGTTTTCGGGCCGTACGCGGCGCGCACGGCCAAGGCTGCGAACGATTCTAGAAAGCCGTTTTTTTTGTCACAATGATCGAATTTCGAACCTTTCGTTGCCGAAAAGGCAAAGCTGAACGGCCCGCGCAACGGGCACGGGGATACAACGATGGCGGCTTTCCTGCATGGTCTTGCGCTGCGCTACTTCGTCGAAGTAGCGCGCACCGGGTCGATCAGCGACGCGTCGGCGCGGCTGCACGTGGCCGTGTCGGCGATCAGCCGGCAGATCGCGAAGCTCGAGAGCGAACTCGGCGCGCCGCTGTTCGAGCGGCGGCCGCGCGGGATGGCACTGTCCGAAGCCGGCGAACGGCTGCTGGGCTTCGCGCAGCGCAGCCTGCTGGAGGCCGAGCACGTGATGAAGGAAATCGGCGGGCTGGAGGCGCTGCACGGCAGCCTGCTGAAGATCGCGTGCTCGGAAGGCTTCGCGATCGATTTCCTGCCCGGCGCGCTCGCGAGCTTCAAAGCGCGTCATCCGGGCGTGGATTTCTCGGTATGGGTCGTGTCGCCGACGGAGGCGACGCGGCGCGTGCGCGACGGCGATGCCGACATCGCGCTGACGTTCAGCCTCGCGCCGGAGCAGGGCGTGCGCGTCGAACACGCGGAGCGCGCGCCGATATTCGCGCTGGTGCGGCGCGATCATCCGCTGGCGGCGCGCGACGCGGTGCCGCTCGCCGATGTCGCCGGCCATCCGCACGTGCTGCCGGAGGCCGGCACGACCGTGCGCCAGCTGATCGACATCGCGTGCGTGCTCGACGGGCTCATGCTCGAGCCGGAACTGACGAGCAACAACACCGCCGTGATGTACCGCTACGCGCAGCGTACCGGCGCGGTGATGTTCACGGGGCTGTTGTCGGTGCGCGACCGCATCGGCGCGGACGGATTCGTCGTCGTGCCCGTCACGAACCCGCAGCTGCGCGAACGCAGCATCCAGGTGCAGACCATGGCGGGGCGCGATCTGCCCGCGTCGGTGCGCGCGTTTCGCGACCATCTGGTCGACGCGATGCGCGCCGCGTCGGCCCCGCCGCTCGCCGCGCGCGGCCCGAGGCGCCCGGGCGTGAGATAATCGCGAATCCGCCTTCCGTGCCCGTGCGGCTCGCCGAGCCGCATCGCCCCAGTTCGACGCCAAATTGAAGAACCTGATTGTCACCCTCGATCGCGCCGGCGAGTTCGACGAGATCATCGACGTGCGTACGCCGCTCGAGTTCGCCGAGGACCATATTCCCGGTGCGCTGAACGCGCCCGTCCTCAGCAACGAGGAGCGCGTGATCGTCGGTACGATGTACCGGCAGGTCTCGCCGTACGAAGCGACGCGCGTCGGCGCGGCGATGGTCGCGCGCAACATCGCGCGCCATCTCGACACCACGTTTGCCGACCGCCCGCGCAACTGGCGGCCGCTGATCTACTGCTGGCGCGGCGGCAAGCGCTCCGGCTCGATGACGAACTGGTTCAACCTGATCGGCTGGCAGGCGCGCCAGCTCGACGGCGGCTACAAGGCGTACCGCCGCTCGGTGTGCGCGACGCTCGACACGCTGCCGACGCGCTTTCGCTACATCGCGCTCGTCGGCCATACCGGCTGCGGCAAGACGCGGCTGCTGAACGCGCTGCGCGACGAAGGCGCGCAGACGCTCGATCTCGAGGCGCTCGCCTGCCATCGCGGCTCGCTGCTCGGCGCGCTGCCGGGTGTCTCGCAGCCGTCGCAGAAGTCGTTCGATTCGGGCCTCGTGAAGACGCTCGAACGTTTCGACCCCGCGTGGCCGGTATTCGTCGAATCGGAAAGCCGCAAGATCGGGCTCATCCAGTTGCCGCTCGCGCTGCTGGACGCGTTTCGCGCGGGGCCGTGGGTGCAGGTCGAAGCGGCGCACGACGACCGCATCGCATTCCTGCTCGACGACTACGCACATCTGTTCGACGAGCCGGCCGCGTTCAAGGCGCAGCTCGACCGGCTGATCGGCCTGCATAGCCGGGAAGAGGTCGCGCGCTGGAACGCGATGATCGATGCGAACGCGCGCACCGAACTGTTCCGCACGCTGATCGACAAGCATTACGATCCTGCGTACGCACGCACCTATCGTTCGTCGTACGGCAACCCGAACCGCGCGCTCACGTTCACGTTCCGGCCGAATGCGGCCGACGGGCGCGAGCAGGCGCGCGCGCTGCTCGACGCATTGGCGCAGGCCGGGCTGCCGGCGGTGCCCGTCGCGGGCGCGAATGCCGGATCCGACACCGACCAAAACCAATCGACCACCCAACGATGACGACCACACGCACCCAACCCGGTCCGGCGCTCGGCTGGATGACCTTCCTGCTGATCGCGGTCGCGGGACTGTTCTACGTGAAATGGTTCCCGTACTACAACAAGGCATTCGTCGCGGCTGAGCATCATTCGATCGGCCAGTCGATCCTGATGGGCACGTCGGCAAGCGCGCCGGAACCGTCGTTGAAGGCTGCGCTCGACTACGCATGGGCATACGGCAAGGCGATCTGGCAGGCGATGGTGCTCGGCCTGCTGCTGGGCTCGGCCGTGCAGGCGCTGCTGCCCGCGCACTGGGTCGCGCGCGTGCTCGGCCGCACCGGCTTCGGCAGCGTCGCGGCAGGCGGCCTGCTGTCGCTGCCGGGCATGATGTGCACGTGCTGCGCGGCGCCCGTCGTCGCGGGCCTGCGCGCGCGCCACGCGTCACCGGGCGGCGCGGTCGCGTTCTGGCTCGGCAACACGGTGCTGAATCCGGCGGCGCTGGTCTTCATGGGCTTCGTGCTCGGCTGGCACTGGAGCGCGTTGCGGCTCGTGCTGGGCATCGCGATGGTGTTCGGCATCGGCTATCTGCTGAACCGCATCGCACGCCCCGAGGACCGCAGCATCGACGATGCGCAACTCGCCGCGCTGGCGGCCGAACAGGCGGCCGCGGGCAACCCGTTCGTGCGCTGGATCAAGCTGCTCGCGCGCATGGCCGTGCGGCTCGTGCCCGAATACATCGTGCTCGTGCTGCTGCTCGGCGCGGCGCGCGCATGGCTGTTTCCGCACATCGGCCCGGACATCGGCAACCATCTCGGCTGGATCATCGCATTCGCGGTCGCGGGCACGTTGTTCGTGATCCCGACGGCCGGCGAGGTGCCGATCATCCAGGCGATGCTGTCGCTCGGCATGGGCGTCGGCCCGGCCGCCGCGCTGCTGCTGACGCTGCCGCCGATCAGCGTGCCGTCGCTCGCGATGCTCGCGCGTTCGTTCAAGCCGTACATGCTGGCGATCGTCGCGGGCCTCGTCGTCGTGTTCGGGATCGCGAGCGGGCTGCTCGCGATCGCGTTCGGGTTCTGACGGACGCGCTCACGGGACGGTGAGCGGGCGACGCGGCCGGACGGCTCCGGTTCGCGCCGCTGGCCGGCCTGCGCGGCACGATACGCGCGGCTGACGGCGACCGAACCGACATGCCTGCCGCTGCGCCGCGCGCAGTTCGAGCCTGCCGCGCGACCGTCGTATTCATCCGGCGCCGCCGCTTCGCGCGTGCGGCGCCCTTTACAAGAAGCAAACAGGAAAACGCATGACCCAACCGAAGATTCATCCTCGACTCGAAAAGGCGCTGACGCGCGGCGATCTCGCGATCCGCCAGGCCAATTCCGCGCGGGCGACTGCCGTGCTGAATGCGCTCGGCACGATGATCATCGAAGCGTCCGCCACGATCGGTGTCGAGGCGAGCATCGACATTCCGCAGGGCGACCGCATTTACGATCCGGTCAACGGCCTGTGGCCGCAGAAGATGCTGGTGTCGTTCGACGGCCCGGTCGACGAAGCCGATCCGGAAGAACTGCGCGCGGTCTATCTGGTCGCCGACGATCCGGGCACGCAGTTCCGCGTCGAATGGCATCGCGCGGACGGCAAGCTCGGCCGCCACGAAGGCGGCCCGCTCGCGACCGTCGCGTTCCTGACCGACGTCGAGATCCCGTGGAGCGACGACGACGAATAACATCGTCCCGATTTCGTCGTACCGGGCCGGCGCCGTGCGCGCCGGCCGTCAGCGCATCATCCGCCGCCGGAACAGCCACGCGGACACCACGAACCCGCCGACCGCGTAGCCGGCGAGCACCGCGAGATGCAGGCCGACGTCGGCCGCCGGCCGGCCGAGCATCGCGGGCCGGATCAGTTCGACCGCGTTCGCGAGCGGCAGCACGTGTGCCGCGTGCTGCGCGATCGGCGGCAACTGCGTAATCGGGAAGAACACGCCCGACAGCAGCAGCATCGGCGTCAGCACGAGCGTCTGATAGAACATGAAGAAGTCGTAGGAAGGCGCGAGCGCGGTGACGATCATCGCGGTGCTCGCGAACGCGAGGCCGGCGAGCGCGATCACGGGCAGCGCCGCGAGCATCGACGGAAACCGTGCATAGCCGAGCAGGCCCGCGACGAGCATGATCGCGACGCCCGACAACAGCGCCTTGCTCGCTCCCCAGACGATCTCGCCGAGCACGATGTCGCCCAGCGCGAGCGGCGTGTGCATGATTGCCTCCCAGGTGCGCTGCACGTGCATCCGGGAGAAGCCGGAATACATCGACTCGAAGCTCGCGGACATCATCACGCTCGAGCCGACCGTGCCGGCCGCGAGGAACGCGATATACGACACGCCGTCGACGTGGCCGAGCATCAACCCGAGCCCGAATCCCAGCCCGAACAGATAGATCATCGGATCGGCGAGATTGCCGAACAGCGACGCGAGCGCGAGCTTGCGCCACACGAGGTAGTTGCGCCGCCACACGGCGATCCAGTTCGTGGCATTCGCCGGCAGCGCGATCGCGAAGCGCGACTCGCGTGGCGGTGCGGACGGCGCGGCAGTGGAATAGTTGCGTACGTCCATGATCGATCAGTCCTGCATGTCGCGGCCCGTGAGCCGCAGGAACACGTCTTCAAGATTGGCCGGACGATGCAGGTAGCGCAAGCCCGCGCGACCCTTGAGCCGCGCGCCGAGCGGCTCCGGGTCCGTCACGTAGCAGAACAGCGTCTCGCCGCTGATCTCGGTGTGCTTCGCGAACGGCGACAGCTCGTCGCGCAGCGTGCGCGGGTCGGGCCCGTAGATTTCGATCACGTCGCACCCGATCTCCGATTCGATCAGCGCGTGCGGCGCACCTTCCGCGATCTTGCGGCCTTCCTCGATCACGCACAGCCGGTCGCACAGTCGCTCGGCTTCCTCCATGAAATGCGTGGTGATCAGGATCGTCTTGCCGCGCGCGAGCAGCGAGCGTAACCGCTCCCACATCAGATGCCGCGCCTGCGGATCGAGGCCCGTCGTCGGCTCGTCGAGCACGAGCACGTCGGGGTCGTTGACGAGCGCGCGGGCGAGCGTCAGCCGCCGTTTCATCCCGCCGGACAGCTCGCCGACCTTCGCATCGGCCTTGTTTTCCAGTTTCGCGAATTCGAGCAGCGGCTGCACGAGCGCGCGTGCGGCGGGCGCCGACATCCCGAAATAGCGGCTGAACACGAGCAGGTTTTCGCGGACCGTGAAGTCGGGATCGAGGTTGTCGAACTGCGGGACGACGCCGACACGCCGGCGCGCATGCCGCGCACGTGACGGAACCGGTTCGCCGCATAGCGAAATGGCGCCGGCATCGGGGTACGCGAGGCCCAGCAGCATCTTCAGCGTCGTGGTCTTGCCGGCGCCGTTCGGCCCGAGCAGGCCGTAGCATTCGCCGGCCTGCACGTGGAAGGACAGGTCGTCGACGACGAGCTTGTCGCCATAGCGCTTTTCGACGTTCCGGAAATCGATCGGTGCAACGGACATGGCAGGTTGTCGTTGTAAGCGGGCGCGGGCGCATGTGGCGGCCGGCCGGGTCGGCATGGCGGCTTGCGAACGGATCGGCCGAATGCGTGTCACATGGGCATGACCGAGGCGATCGCGCGTCGACGGCACGAACGGGCCATTCTAGTGCATCGGCTGCGTCTCTTCAGGGCATGCCCGCGCGGCACGGTGCAGGCGCGCACGGATCGTGCACCGCATCATCGCCGACGCGCCCCGCGTGGCGAATCAGCGTTTTCCATCCCTTGCGTCCGGAATTGCGGCGCACCATGATGAGTGCATAGCGCACGTAGTCGCGATAGGGAGGTTTCATGGCTAGCTACAACAAGATTCTGCTGTGCTACGACGGCACGCTCGAAGGGCGCAAGGCATTGCGCTGCGGTGCGAATCTCGCGTTGGACCTGAAGGCGGAAACGCATTTGCTGTCGGTCGTCGACATGCGCTCGAGCATCGCGCAAAGCGCAGGGCTGCTGACCGATGTCGCATGCGGCCGCTTCGAGGAAACCGCACGCGAGATCCTGCAGGAAGGCGTGAACTGGCTGCGCGAGCGTGGCGTGCAGGCGGAAGGGCACTTCGCGTTCGGTTATCCGATCGACGAAATCGCGAATCTCGCGACGGAGATCAACGCCGATCTCGTCGTCGTCGGCCACCGCTGCCGCAGCGGGTTGTCGAGATGGTGGATGGGCTCGGGCAACACGCAGCTGCTCGACCGCGTGAACTGCAGCATTCTGGTCGCGTGTTCTTCGGCGGAAGAGCAAAAGGCCGAGATCGCGCGCGAACGCGAAGCGGCTACCGCGAGCGGCAAGTAACACGGCAAACGATGCGTTGATCGCGTGACCGACCGGCCGCGGTGTGCCCGCGGTTCACGCCGGTCTCGCGCTGTGCCGCGTTCGCGGCATCCATTCCGATCGCGGCACGCTCATGCGTGCAGATCGATCGCGGACAGCTTCCACGAGAACAGTCCGAAGCGGTGAAAGATCGCCGCATAACGCGTGCCGTCGGCGCTGCGCTGGTAGGTCACGACGAATTCATCGATATTCCGGTAGCCGGCGCTCGTTTGCTGCGGATGGCCCGCATCAACGAGGCTCGCCGGTGCGGGTGCTGCCGCAGACGCGGACGGCGCAGCGGTGCTGCCGGGTACGGGGGCGGGCGCGCTCGCTGCGGCACCCGGACCAGCGGGCGGCGCGGCCGGCGTTGGCGGTGCAGCCGGTGCGTTGCCCGGCGCGCCGCCTGACGGCGGCCCCGACCATTCGGGCGGCCGTTCGCCCGGATTGCCGCGCGGCGGGATCCCGCTCATCAGCGCCGCCACACCTTCCGGCGTCGCGTACGCATCGACCAGCGGGCCGATCAATGCGGAGCCGATCAGCGCGCCGATCACCGCGAACGGGTTGTCCTTCTTCACCGCATCGATCCGGCGCATCAATTCTTCCGTGACCTGCTGCTTCAGGCTGATGCGCAGCGACGGGAAATCGACATACTCACTGACTGCCTGCGCATCGCGCGCATCGACCGCCGCTTTCAGGCGGCCGAGCGCGACATACGGCGATGCGTATGCATAGCCGATCGCCGCCAGTATGGCGACGGCCAGCACGACGATCAGCAGGGGTTTGAGCCGCCACGCGCGGCCCGACGTTACAGTCACGATCCCTCCGGTGCGGACAGGTTCCGCAATCAGAGACCGCCGTGCGTGGCCGATCGTTCCTCGGCGATGCAGCGGTCGATCATCCGGCACACGGCATCGATCGTGCCCACCATGATCAGGCGCGAGCGGCCGTGATAGACCCGGACGGGCGCACGGCGCGCCGGTTCCGCGTGATTGAGGCCGGCGTTCAGCGAGACCCGCGCGAATGCGGGAAGCGCCGACGGCAGCAGCGACGCCTGCCGTTCAACTGCGACTTCTTGGCTCACCACGGGCGCCGCGGCGGACAGCGGCGCGCAGGGCGTGCGGCCGCGCAGGTGACGCAGGCGGCCGAATTGACGGAAAGGCAGCAGACGGGAAAGGCGTTCCATGGTGTTCTCCTCAGCGAGACCGATTGTCAGAGTTCGCCCGAGCGGATCAGCCCGACGGCGATGCCTTCCAGCGCGAATTCCGCGCTGCCGGCCTTGACGAAGATGTTTTCGTAATCCGGGTTCTCCGCGATCAGCTCGAGGCCGCCGGGACGGCGCATCAGGCGCTTGACCGTGACGTCGTCGCCCAGACGCGCAACGATGATCTGGCCGTCCTTCGCTTCGGTGCGCTTCTGCACCGCGAGGAGGTCGCCGTCGAGAATGCCGGCGTCGCGCATGGACAGCCCGCGCACCTTCAGCAGGTAGTCGGGCTTGCTCGTGAACAGCGCGGGATCGCATGCGTAATGCTGCGAGATGTGCTCCTGCGCGAGGATCGGGCTGCCGGCCGCGACCCGGCCGACGAGCGGCAGCGACAGTTGCATCAGGCCGGCATGCGGGAGCGTGAACTGGTGCGGGACGTCGTCGACGCCGAGCAGGCGGATGCCGCGCGACGCGCCGGCCGCCAGTTCGATCACGCCCTTGCGCGCCAGCGCACGCAGGTGTTCCTCGGCCGCGTTCGGCGAACTGAAGCCGAGCTCGGCCGCGATCTCGGCGCGCGTGGGCGGGAAACCGGAGCGCTCGATCGCGCGACGGATCAAGTCGAACACTTGCTGCTGACGGGCGGTGAGTTTGGTCATGGCTGAACTGTATGGATAGACAGTGAGCTGTATTTTTATACAGTACTTCGCGAATTTCAAGCGTTACTTGAGGTTCGACGCGATCGCGCCGGTTCCGGCGTCATTTCGCGACGTCCGGACGGCGGTTCGTCTGCCGCAACCGTCCGTCCAGTCTGCGTTAGCACTTTTGAGTATTAAAAAATGAAGAACGATTATTTTTAATCATGTAACCCGTTCGATAGACTGGCCCGACATCGCAATACCGACAACACTGGAGAACCAAGGATGGCGAAGCGCAATACGGGGCTGGTGGGCGGAGTGGGCCGCCTGATCGCAACACTCGCGCTGGGCGCGGCGGCGGCGCTCGGCGTCGCGACGCATGCGCAGGCCGATACGACGTTCCTGAACGTGTCGTACGACCCGACGCGCGAGCTGTATCAGGATTTCAACCAGGCGTTCGGCAAGGAGTGGAAGGCGAAGACGGGCGAGACGGTCAACTTCAAGCAGTCGCACGGCGGCTCGGGCGCGCAGGCGCGCTCGGTGCTCGACGGCCTGCAGGCCGACGTCGTCACGCTGGCGCTCGCGTACGACATCGATGCGCTCGCCAACAAGGGTCTCGTCAACAAGGACTGGCAAAAGCGCCTGCCCGACAACGCGTCGCCGTACACGTCGACGATCGTGTTCCTGGTGCGCAAGGGCAACCCGAAGGGGATCAAGGACTGGGACGACCTGACCAAGCCGGGCGTCTCGATCGTCACGCCGAATCCGAAGACCTCGGGCGGCGCGCGCTGGAACTATCTGGCGGCATGGGCGTACGCCGTGCACAAGCCCGGCGGCAACGAGCAGAGCGCAAAGGAATTCGTGACGAAGCTGTACAAGAACGCCGGCGTGCTCGATTCGGGCGCACGGGGTGCGACGACGAGCTTCGTGCAGCGCGGGATCGGCGACGTGCTGATCGCATGGGAAAACGAGGCGTTCCTGTCGATCAAGGAATTCGGCACCGACAAGTTCGAGATCGTCGTGCCGTCGGTGAGCATCCTGGCCGAGCCGCCGGTCGCGGTGGTCGACAAGGTGGTCGACAAGAAGGGCACGCGCAAGCTGGCCGAGGCGTACCTGAATTTCCTGTACAGCCCGCAGGGCCAGGAGATCGCGGCGCGCAACTACTACCGTCCGCGTTCGAAGAACGTGCCGGCGGAGCTGACGAAGCAGTTCCCGAAGCTGAAGCTGTACACGGTCGACGACACGTTCGGCGGCTGGACGAATGCGCAGAAGACGCATTTCGCGGACGGCGGCGTGTTCGATTCGATCTACAAGCCGCAGTAACGCACGCAGTCACACCATAACGACAGCGGCGCGCCACGACAGCGCGCCGCATCCCCGACGGGCCGCCGGCGCGAGAACACTCCGCGCCGGCGTTTGCGTCGGACCCATGAGCAGCATCGACCCAGCAAGAGCATCCGATGACGACGTACACCTTTCGCAAGCCGAGCGCGCTGCCCGGTTTCGGCGTGACGCTCGGCATCACGGTGGCCTATTTGAGCCTCGTGGTGCTGATCCCGCTCGCCGCCACGTTCCTGAAGACCGCGACGCTGTCGTGGGACCAGTTCGTCACGGCCGTCACGTCGCCGCGCGTGCTCGCGTCGTACCGGCTGACGTTCTCCGCCGCACTCGGCGGCGCCGTGATCAACGCCGTGTTCGGCTTTCTCGTCGCGTGGGTGCTCGTGCGCTACACGTTCCCGTTCAAGCGCCTCGTCGACGCGATCGTCGACCTGCCGTTCGCGCTGCCGACGTCGGTCGCGGGCATCTCGCTCGCCGCCGTCTATGCGACCAACGGCTGGGTCGGCCAGTATCTCGCGCCGTTCGGCATCAAGATCGCGTTCACGCCGGTCGGCGTGCTGGTCGCGCTGACCTTCATCGGGCTGCCGTTCGTCGTGCGCACCGTGCAGCCGGTGCTCGAGGATTTCGAGCGCGAGCAGGAAGAGGCCGCCGCGTGCCTCGGCGCATCGCGCTGGCTGACGTTCCGCCGCGTCGTGCTGCCGTCGGTGCTGCCGGCGCTGCTCACCGGCTTCGCGCTCGCGTTCGCGCGCGCGCTCGGCGAATACGGATCGGTGATCTTCATCGCCGGCAATGTGCCGATGAAATCCGAGATCACGTCGCTGCTGATCATCACGAAGCTCGAGCAGTACGACTACGCGGGCGCGACCGCGCTGGCGGTCGTGATGCTGGTCGTGTCGTTCCTGATGCTGCTTCTGATCAACACGCTGCAGTGGTATCTGCAGCGCCGGACGAGCAAGGGGGCGAGCGGCCCCGCGCCCGCGACGATCACCGTTGCCGCGACCGCCGCCGGAGGCCAGCAATGAGCCAGGAGTCCACCGCCGTGCTGAACAACCCGTCCGCCGCGCGTGCGCGCGCCGCGAAGCAGCTCGATCCCGTCGGCGAGCCGCGCGCGGTGCGCTGGCTGCTGATCGGCATCGCGCTGGCGTTCCTCGCGTTCTTCCTCGTGGTGCCGCTCGCCGCGGTGTTCTTCGAGGCGCTGCGTAAGGGCGTCGGCTTCTATCTCGAATCGCTCGCCGATCCCGACGCGTGGTCGGCGATCAAGCTGACGCTGACGGTCGCCGTGATCGCGGTGCCGCTGAACCTCGTGTTCGGCGTGTGCGCGTCGTGGGCGATCGCGAAGTTCGAATTCCGCGGCAAGGCGCTGCTGACCACGCTGATCGATCTGCCGTTTTCGGTATCGCCGGTGATCTCGGGCCTCGTCTACGTGCTGCTGTTCGGCGCGCAGGGCTGGCTCGGCCCGTGGCTGCAGGATCACGACGTGCAGATCATCTTCGCGGTGCCGGGCATCGTGCTCGCGACGATCTTCGTCACGTTCCCGTTCGTCGCGCGCGAGCTGATCCCGCTGATGCAGGCGCAGGGCACCGACGAGGAAGAGGCCGCGCGCGTGCTCGGCGCGTCGGGCTGGCAGATCTTCCGGCGCGTGACGCTGCCGAACGTGAAGTGGGGGCTGCTGTACGGCGTGATCCTGTGCAACGCGCGCGCGATGGGCGAGTTCGGTGCGGTGTCGGTCGTGTCAGGCCACATCCGCGGCGTGACCGACACGATGCCGCTGCACGTCGAGATCCTGTACAACGAATACAACTTCGCGGCGGCGTTCGCGGTGGCGTCGGTGCTGGCGCTGCTCGCGCTCGTCACGCTCGCGCTGAAGCTGCTCGCCGAGCGTCATCTCGCCGCCGAACTGGCCGGCGCACGCGATGACGTTCCCGCTCATGCCGGCCCCGTCGCCGCCGTTTCGTCGAAATCGTAAAGAGGCAACCAGAATGGGTATCACCGTCCGTCATCTTCAGAAGCGCTTCGGCGATTTCACCGCGCTCGACAACGTGTCGCTCGACTTCCCGCCGGGCGAGCTCGTCGCGCTGCTCGGGCCGTCCGGCTGCGGCAAGACCACGCTGCTGCGCGTGATCGCGGGCCTCGAGCACGCGGACGCCGGCCAGGTCGTGCTGCAGGGGCTCGACGTCGCGTCGGTCGGCGCGCGCGATCGCCAGGTCGGCTTCGTGTTCCAGCATTACGCGCTGTTCCGCCACATGACCGTGTTCGAGAACGTCGCGTTCGGTCTGCGCGTGAAGCCGCGCCGCGAGCGGCCGTCGGAGGCCGTGATCCGGGACAAGGTGCACGAGCTGCTGAAGCTGGTGCAGCTCGACTGGCTCGCGCAGCGCTATCCGTCCGAGCTGTCGGGCGGCCAGCGCCAGCGGATCGCGCTGGCCCGCGCGCTCGCGGTCGAGCCGAAGGTGCTGCTGCTCGACGAGCCGTTCGGCGCGCTCGACGCGAAGGTGCGCAAGGAACTGCGCGGCTGGCTGCGCCGGCTGCACGACGACCTGCACATCTCGACGATCTTCGTCACGCACGACCAGGAGGAAGCGCTCGAAGTGGCCGACCGGATCGTCGTGCTGAACCGCGGTCGCGTCGAGCAGGTCGGCAGCCCGCAGGACGTCTACGATCATCCGCAAAGCGCGTTCGTCTACGAGTTTCTCGGCGCGGCGAACCGGCTGCCGGGCACGGTCGCCGGCCGCGGCTTCGTCGCCGACGGCGCGGCCGCGCCGATCGCGGTCGACGCCGATTTCGCGGGTCCCGCGAACGCGTACGTGCGGCCGCACGACCTGCAGCTGTGGCCGGCCGGCGACGGCCATCGCGACGGCATCGCGGTCGACGTGCGCCGCGTGATTCCGCTCGGCGGCTCGGTGCGCATCGAGCTGGAGGCGCGCACCGGTGGCGCGCTCGAAGCGGAACTCGACCGCGACGCGTGGCGTGCGCTCGAACTGCAGGTCGGCGACGGCGCGACGGCCGTGCCGCGCGCGGTGCGCGTCTTTCCCGCACACTGACGCCCGGGCCCGGCAAAGAGAAGAGGGCGGATACCGCTCCGGATCGACATTCGAACAACGACAGCCTAAGAGGCATACCCATGAATTTTCAGCAATTGCGTTTCGTGCGAGAAGCCGTGCGCCAGAACATGAACCTGACGGAAGTCGCGAACGTGCTGTACACGTCGCAGTCGGGCGTGTCGAAGCAGATCAAGGATCTCGAGGATGAACTGGGCGTCGACATCTTCATCCGCCGCGGCAAGCGGCTCACCGGGCTTACCGAACCGGGCAAGGCGGTGCACCAGCTGATCGAGCGGATGCTGCTCGACGCGGAGAACCTGCGCCGCGTCGCGCGCCAGTTCGCGGATCAGGACAGCGGCCACCTCGTCGTCGCGACGACGCACACGCAGGCGCGCTACGCGCTGCCGAAGGTGATCCGCCAGTTCACCGACGTGTTCCCGAAGGTGCATCTCGCGCTGCGCCAGGGCAGCCCGCAGCAGATCGCGCAGATGATCCTGAACGGCGAAGCCGATCTCGGCATCTCGACCGAAGCGCTCGATCGCTATCCGGACATCGTCACGTTCCCGTGCTACTCGTGGCATCACACGGTCGTCGTGCCGAAGGGCCATCCGCTCGTCGGCCGCGAGAACCTGACGCTCGACGAAATCGCCGAGTACCCGATCATCACGTACGACCAGGACTTCACCGGCCGCTCGCACATCGACCAGGCGTTCGCGCAGGCCGGCGCCGTGCCCGACGTCGTACTGACCGCGATCGACGCGGACGTGATCAAGACCTACGTCGAACTCGGGATGGGGATCGGCGTCGTCGCGGCGATGGCGTTCGATCCGCAGCGCGACACGGGGCTCGTCGCGCTCGACACGCAGCACCTGTTCGAGGCGAGCACGACGCGCGTCGGGCTGCGCAAGGGCGCGTTCCTGCGCGCGTATGCGTACCGGCTGATCGAGATGTTCGCGCCGCACCTGAACGAAGCGGAAATCGCGGGGCTGCTGCGCGAAGCGGTCTGACCGCGCAGCCGATGGGCGGCGGGCGCGGCATGCGCCCGCCGCAAGCATCGCATGGCCACGCGGCGGCGTCCGGCTGTGCGCGCTTCACGAAGCGGCGATGCATCCGGCGTAACACGCCGCAACCGGTGCGAGCGACGACGCGCTCCGAATAAACCCTTAAATATTGATCAGACGGGTTGCGCGTTGCACCGAAACGGTACAGCATAGCCTTCACTCCGCCGGCGCTCTCGCCGGCGGTGGCGCGTCGACGACAGCACGCGCCAGGCAGTCGGCCGTCTGCCTCGCTTCCATTCCTTGGTACCGACAAGCAGCATCGATGGCCATTGTCCGGGTAGTGTGGCGCAAACGTTTGCTCACATTAAAACAACACTCAAACAACAATCCGGCCCGTCGGGCCAGTCGCCAGGAGATGTGTATGAATGTCCTGTTTCGCCGTCGCTTCCTGACCGCCGCGCTTGCCGCCGCCGCGGTCTTTGCCGCACCGGCCGCCGTTCACGCGCAGTCTGCGGCCAAGCCGAAGGTCGCGCTCGTGATGAAGTCGCTCGCCAACGAGTTCTTCCTGACGATGGAAAACGGCGCGAAGGAATACCAGAAGCACAACGCCGGCCAGTTCGACCTGATCACGAACGGCATCAAGGACGAGACCGACACCGCGAACCAGATTCGCATCGTCGAGCAGATGATCGTGTCGAAGGTCGACGCGATCGTGCTCGCGCCGGCCGATTCGAAGGCGCTCGTGCCGGTGGTGAAGAAGGCGGTCGACGCGGGCATCATCGTCGTGAACATCGACAACCGGCTCGACCCCGACGTGCTGAAGTCGAAGAACCTGAACGTGCCGTTCGTCGGCCCCGACAACCGCAAGGGCGCGCGCAAGATCGGCGATTACCTCGCGAAGCGGCTGAAGGCGGGCGATCAGGTCGGCATCATCGAAGGCGTGTCGACGACGACCAACGCGCAGCAGCGCACGGCCGGCTTCGAGGACGCGATGAAGGCGGGCGGGATGAAGGTCGTGTCGGTGCAGTCGGGCGAATGGGAGATCGACAAGGGCAACGCGGTCGCGTCCGCGATGCTCAACGAATATCCGAACCTGCGCGCGCTCCTGTGCGGCAACGACAACATGGCGATCGGCGCCGTGTCGGCCGTGCGCGCGGCCGGCAAGCAGGGCAAGGTGTTCGTGGTCGGCTACGACAACATCAACGCGATCAAGCCGATGCTGAAGGACGGCCGCGTGCTCGCGACCGCCGACCAGTACGCGGCGAAGCAGGCCGTGTTCGGCATCGACACGGCGCTCAAGGCGATCGCCGAGCATCGCAAGCAGGCCGACATGACCGGTGTGGTCGAGACGCCGGTGGATCTCGTGACGAAGTAACGCCGCCCCGTTACGGCCGCCGGCCTCAAGAATCCGGCCCGGCGGCCGTTATACGGAGTGAGCGCGATCACGGCCACTGCATGCACCTGCACTTGTGAGCGTCATACCCGCGCGCCGCGCGCGCGGCCGCAACCAGGATCGCGATGGAACCGACCTTCCAACCTTCCCGTCCAGCCGTTCCCGTGCTGTCCGTCTCCGGCGTCGGCAAGACCTATGCCGAACCCGTGCTCGCCGACGTCACGCTGACGCTCGCGGCCGGCGAAGCGCTCGCGCTGACGGGCGAGAACGGCGCGGGAAAGAGCACGCTGTCGAAGATCATCGGCGGCCTCGTCGACCCGACCGCCGGCACGATGCAGCTCGGCGGCGCGGCCTATGCGCCGGCGAGCCGCACGCAGGCCGAGGCGCTCGGCGTGCGCATGGTGATGCAGGAGCTGAACCTGCTGCCGACGCTGACCGTTGCCGAAAACCTGTTTCTGAACCGCCTGCCGCGACGCTTCGGCATCATCGACCGCGCGCGGCTGCGTGACGACGCGCGCGCCGCGATGGCGCAGGTCGGGCTTGACGCGGTCGATCCCGATACGCCGGTCGGCGCACTCGGCATCGGCCACCAGCAGATGGTGGAGATCGCGCGCAACCTGATCGGCGACTGCCGCGTGCTGATTCTCGACGAGCCGACCGCGATGCTGACGGCCCGCGAGGTCGAGCTGCTGTTCGAGCAGATCGACCGGCTGAAGGCGCGCGGCGTCGCGATCGTCTATATCTCGCACCGGCTCGAGGAACTCGCGCGCGTCGCCGAGCGCGTCGCGGTGCTGCGCGATGGCCGGCTGGTGCACGTCGGCGACATGGCCGCGACGACGTCCGACGGGCTCGTCACGCTGATGGTCGGGCGCGAGATCGGCGAGCACATCGATCTCGGCGCGCGCCGGATCGGCGCGCCGCGCCTCGTCGTATCCGGCATGACGCGCGGCACGGCGGTGCGCGACGTGTCGCTCGAAGTGCGCTCGGGCGAAATCTTCGGCATTTCCGGGCTGATCGGCGCCGGGCGCACCGAATTGCTGCGGCTGATCTACGGCGCGGATACGCCCGATGCCGGCATGATCGCGGTCGGCGATCCGCTGAAGCCGGCGAACATCGGCTCGCCGGTCGACGCGGTCAAGCACGGCATCGCGCTGATCACCGAGGATCGCAAGGGCGAAGGACTGCTGCTGACGCAATCGGTCACGTCGAACGTGTCGCTCGGCCAGCTCGACCGGCTCGCGCGCGGCGGCATCGTCGACGCGGCGCGCGAGACGGCGCTCGCCGAGCAGCAGATCGACGCGTTGCGGATCCGCACGCACGGCGCCGCGCAGGCGGTCGGCGAACTGTCCGGCGGCAACCAGCAGAAGGTCGTGATCGGCCGCTGGCTCGCGCGCGACATGGGCGTGTTGCTGTTCGACGAGCCGACCCGCGGGATCGACGTCGGCGCCAAGTTCGAGATCTACACGCTGATGGGCGCGCTTGCGCGCGAAGGCCGCGCGCTGGTCGTCGTATCGAGCGACCTGCGCGAGCTGATGCTGATCTGCGACCGGATCGGCGTGATGTCGGCCGGCCGCATGACCGCCGTGTTCGAGCGCGGCAACTGGACCCAGGATGCGCTGCTGGCCGCGGCGTTCGCCGGCTTCGGCCGCGAAGCGCTGCCGGAAGGCGCGCGGCATCCGGATGCGCGAGCGGCGCCGCGCGCGGCTTCCGGCACTTCGACGACAGGACCCCAGCAATGACCCAGCCTCCCGTATCCCCGAGCGACACCGGCGCGCAGCAGGACGTGACCGGGCGCCGCGCGCGCACGCTGTCCGGCACGCGGCTCGGCGTGTCGAACTATCTCGGGCTCGCCGGCGCGCTCGTCGCGATGATCGCGCTGTTCTCGGCGCTGAGCTCGCATTTCCTGACCTACGATACGTTCAGTACGATCGCGAACCAGATCCCCGATCTCGTCGTGATGTCGGTCGGGATGACCTTCGTGCTGATCATCGCCGGCATCGATCTGTCGGTCGGCTCGGTGCTCGCGCTGGCCGCGTCGATGGTCAGCGTGGCCGCGCTGAAATGGCAGTGGGGGCCGCTGCCGGCCGCGCTGATCGGGATCGCGGTCGCGACCGCGACGGGCTCGCTGACGGGCGCGATCACGGTCGGCTGGCGGATTCCGTCGTTCATCGTGTCGCTCGGCGTGCTGGAGGCCGCGCGCGGCGTCGCGTACCAGCTGACGAATTCGCGCACGGCCTACATCGGCGACGCGTTCGATTTCCTGTCGAACCCGATCGCGCTCGGCATCTCGCCGGCGTTCCTGATCGCGGTCGCGGTGATGATCGCCGCGCAGTTCGTGCTGACGCGCACGGTGTTCGGGCGCTATCTGGTCGGGATCGGCACGAACGAGGAAGCGGTCCGGCTTGCCGGGGTTAACCCGCGGCCGTATAAAATCCTCGTATTCGCATTGATGGGTGCGCTCGCGGGGCTCGCGTCGCTGTTTCAGATTTCGCGGCTCGAGGCCGCCGACCCGAATGCGGGCGCGGGCCTCGAACTGCAGGTGATCGCGGCCGTCGTGATCGGCGGCACGAGCCTGATGGGCGGGCGCGGCTCGGTGATCAGCACGTTCTTCGGCGTGTTGATCATCTCGGTGCTGGCCGCCGGGCTCGCGCAGATCGGCGCGAACGAGCCGACCAAACGGATCATCACCGGGGCGGTGATCGTGGTGGCGGTCGTGCTCGATACGTATCGCAGCCGGCGCGCGCGCGTCCGGTAGAACTACACAGAAAGCAGACCAGAGAGAAACGGGAAATGGCGACGATCAAGGATGTGGCGGCCATGGCGGGCGTGTCGTTTACGACCGTCTCGCACGTGGTGAACAATTCGCGGCCGGTGTCCGCGGACGTGCGTGCGAAGGTCGAGGGCGCAATCCGCGAGCTGAACTACGTGCCGTCGGCGGTGGCGCGCTCGCTGAAGGCGCGCGCGACGGCGACGATCGGCCTCGTCGTGCCGAACAGCACGAATCCGTACTTCGCGGAGCTTGCGCGCGGTATCGAGGATCAATGCGCGGCCAACGGCTATTGCGTGTTCTTCTGCAACTCGGACGACGATCCCGTGAAGCAGCGGAACTACCTGCGCGTGCTGCAGGAAAAGCGCATCGACGGGCTGATCGTCGCATCGGCCGGCGAGGATGCGGTGCTCGCGCAGACGCTCGCCGACGCGCATGCGCCGCTCGTCGTCGTCGACCGCAACATCGAAGGGCTCGCGGCCGACCTCGTGCAGATCGATCACGAGCGCGGCGCGTATCTGGCGACACGCCACCTGCTCGAACTCGGGCACGCGAAGATCGGCTGCATCACCGGGCCGACCGACACGGCCGTCAGCGCGATGCGCGTGCACGGCTTCATCCGCGCGATGGCCGAGCGCGGGATCGACATCGTGCCGGGCGCGATCGCGGAAAGCGACTTCTCGTGCCTCGGTGGCTATCACGCGGCGTCGCGGCTGTTCGAGTCGGTGCGCCCGAGCGCGATTTTCGCGGGCAACGACCTGATGGGCGTCGGCGCACTGCGCGCGGCGGCCGAGCGCGGCCTGCGCGTGCCGGACGACTGCTCGATCATCGGCTTCGACGACATCGAATTCTCGCGTTACACGTATCCGGCGCTGTCGACCGTCGGGCAGTCGGTGCGCGCGCTCGGCGAAATGGCCGCGCAGACGCTGATCGAGCGGATCGGCGGCGGCTCGTCGGCCGCGCCGAGCCGGCGTCGGGTCGTGTCGCCGCGCCTCGTGCTGCGCGAATCGACGTCGATCTACCGCGAGCCGGCCGCGCCCGGCGAGCGCGCATGACGGCGCGCCGCGCCGGCGCCGGCCGCGTGACGGTGGTCGGCAGCCTCAACATGGATCTCGTCGTGCGCGCGCCGCGGCTGCCGTTGCCCGGCGAAACGCTCGCCGGCCAAGCGTATGCGCAGGCGGCGGGCGGCAAGGGCGGCAATCAGGCCGTTGCGGCGGCGCGCCTCGGCGCGCAGGTCGCGATGATCGGCTGCGTCGGCGCGGATGCGCACGGCACCGCGCTGCGGGCGGGCCTGGAAGCGGAGGGCATCGATTGCGCGGGGCTCGCGACGAGCGCGGCGGCGTCGACCGGCGTCGCGCTGATCGTCGTCGACGACGCGAGCCAGAACACGATCGTGATCGTCGCGGGCGGCAACGGCGAAGTCACGCCCGCGACGGTCGCGCGGCACGAGGCCGCGCTGGCCGCGACCGACGTGCTGATCTGCCAGCTCGAGACGCCGCCGGATGCGGTGCATGCGGCGCTGTCGGCCGGCCGGCGGCTCGGCCGCACCGTGGTGCTCAATCCGGCGCCGGCCGTCGCGCCGCTGCCGGACGGCTGGCTGCCGCTCGTCGATTACCTGATCCCGAACGAAGTCGAGGCGGCCGCGCTGACCGGGCTGCCGGTGCGCGACCCGGCCGATGCGGAAGCCGCCGCACGCGCGCTGCAGGCGGCCGGCGCACGCAACGTGCTGATCACGCTCGGCGCGCGCGGCGTGCTCGCGCTGACGGCCGACGGCGCGGCGCGCCACTATCCGGCGCCGGTCGTGCACGCGCTCGACACGACCGCGGCCGGCGATACCTTCATCGGCGGCTTTGCCGCCCGGCTCGCGGCCGGCGACGACGTCGATCCGGCGATCCGTTTCGCGCAACGCGCGGCGGCGCTGTCGGTCACGCGCGCCGGCGCACAGCCGTCGATTCCCACGCTCGCCGAACTCGCGGAATAGCGCGGGATCGTTCGCGATGGCCGGCACCCGCGGCAGCGGGCGGCCGGCGGTTTTCTTCCTGACTGCCCGCAGCCGACACTTGCGCCGCCTTCCTGCGACGCGGGCCAGCGCCGTTTCGTCCCCATCATTCAACAATCTGTAATGAACTAAGGAATTGCTGAAAAAAATGACGGCAATACCGTCAAGTTGCGCGGCAAGCGGTCGTAAATGCATCGGAGCGAAACATTGTTTCGAAAAACGGGCCTGGCCCGTCCATGACGACGCAACACAGGAAAAATGATGGTGATCCGAAACCTGACGATACGCGCGCGCATCGGTCTGACGATGGCGTTTCTCGCGGTGCTGCTGGCGCTGATCGGCGTACTCGGTCTTTACGGGATGACGGCGGCGAACGACTCGACGCGCGCGATCTTCACGAACCAGATGCCGAGCGCCGTCGACGTGGTCGTGGCGGAAATGTACGCCGCGCGCGAGCGCCTCGCGCTGGACCGCGCGGCGCTGCTGGCCGGTACGCCCGATTCCGCTGCCGCGGTGGAGCGCAGCCGCGGGATGCGCGCGCAGTCCGACGCATGGTGGCAAAAATACCTGGCGCTGCCGCGCGGGCCCGAAGAGGACCGGCTCGCCCAGGACGTCGCCGCGAAGCGGCAGGCGCTGCAGCGCAGCTGCGACGCGTTCGGGAGCATCGTCGCGGCGGGCGACCACGACCGGATCGGCGAAGGCGCGAAGCAGCTCCAGGTGCTGTACAACGAACTCGCGAACGCGAGCGAGGCGCTGCGCAACTTCCAGTTCAGCGATGCGCAGACGGGCTTCAATCACGCGGAATCGGTGTATGAAACGCTGCGCGTGGTGTCGATCGTCGCGCTGGCGGCCGGTTTCATCGCGGCGGTGCTGTCGTGGCTGACGCTCACCCGCGCGATCGGTCGTCCGATCGCGGACGCGCTCGCGCATTTCGACGCGATCGCCGCGGGCGACCTGCGCCGCTCGATCGTCGTGCAGCGGCGCGACGAAATGGGGCAGCTGCTCGACGGTCTCGCGAAGATGCAGCGCGGGCTCGTCGATACGGTGCGTACCGTGCGCGGCGGCAGCGAGTCGATCGCGACCGCCGCGCGGCAGATCGCGGCCGGCAACATCGACCTGTCGTCGCGCACGGAAGAGCAGGCCGCTGCGCTGCAGGAAACCGCGTCCAGCATGGAGCAGCTGACCGGCACCGTGAAGCAGAACGCGGACAATGCACGGCAGGCAAGCTCGCTGGCCGCGAATGCGTCGGAAATTGCAAACAAGGGTAATACGGTAGTCGGCCAGGTGGTCGGCACGATGGGCGAGATCAACGACAGCTCGGCGAAGATCGCGGACATCATCGCGATCATCGAGGGAATCGCGTTCCAGACCAACATCCTGGCGCTGAACGCGGCCGTCGAAGCCGCGCGTGCCGGCGAGGAAGGGCGCGGTTTCGCGGTCGTCGCGGGCGAGGTGCGCAGCCTCGCGCAGCGCTCGTCGAGCGCGGCCAAGGAAATCAAGGCGCTGATCGACGCGTCGGTGGAGCGCATCCGCACGGGTTCGACGCTGGTCGACGAAGCCGGGCGCACGATGAGCGACGTGATCAGCGCGGTGCAGCGCGTGACGGACATCATGGGCGAGATTGCGGCCGCGTCCGAGGAGCAGAGCGGCGGCATCGACCAGGTCGCGCGCGCGGTCGCGCAGATGGACGAAGTCACGCAGCAGAACGCGGCGCTCGTCGAGGAAGCCGCCGCCGCCGCGCAATCGCTCGACGAACAGGCGGCGCGCCTGCGCGAAGCGGCGTCGGTGTTCCGGATCGCCGACGACGCGGCGCGGCCGAGCACCGCCGCACCCAGGGCAGTGGCCGCGGCCGCTGCGGTGCGTCAAACGCCGCGCGCGGCGGCCGCACCGGCTGCGACGTCGGCAACGGCGGCTGCGCGCGACGACCGAGACGTGCGCGATCTGCCGGACGCACCGGCGAGGCGCACGGCAATTGCTACGCCTGCTCGCAAACCCGTAGCCGCGTCCGCCGCGCCTGCACAGGCGGCGGTTGCGGCTGCCGCCGGCGGCGACGATTGGGAGACGTTCTGATTCGCGCAGTTCGCGCATCTATCCCCCATTTGGTAGCGCTCGACGCCCGCGGCATGCGGGCGTCGTCGTTTTCGCGTTCGGCGGCGCGTGACGGACTTGCGACCACGATCGTGCATCACCGCGAGTTCCGTCTGTCCATTCGCGTGCGGCGCGATCGTGAAAGATGCGAAAAAAATTTGTAACGGCGCACGTGACGCGTCATCGCATGCGATCGCTCGAACGTATAGGTATGCAGAGGGGGAAGACGGGAGGGCGACGACGCCGGAGGTATCCAACGCACGAGACGATTCGATGCTCGACGAGACGCGAAGGATGCAGTTTCTGCGGCTCGGGAGATCGATTGTAAAGCGTCGAAATGCGTTGTCCAAGCGGTGTTGTCGAGAATGACGAACTTCATACGAAGAGTTCGTGAAAAAAAATAAGAAAGGGTTTAGGATGAATTCGAACGCGCTTGCTTCTGCGCAGTCATACGAAGGCAGGCACGTCTTCAGACTCAGGCGAGGGAGGTAGCATGGATATTTACAGCAGCTTCGCGAACCGCTTCGAAAAAACGCGAGAGGAAGAGTTCTCGCTGGAGGAGTATCTCGCGCTCTGCAAGAACGATCCGTCAGCGTACGCCACGGCAGGCGAACGCATGCTGGCTGCAATCGGGGAACCCGAACAAATCGATACCCGCAACGACCCGCGCCTGTCGCGGATCTTCGCGAACAAGGTTATCAAGGTCTATCCCGCGTTCCGTGAGTTCTACGGAATGGAGGAAGTGATCGAGCAGGTGGTCGCGTACTTCCGCCACGCTGCGCAAGGGCTCGAAGAGAAGAAGCAGATCCTCTACCTGCTCGGCCCGGTCGGCGGCGGCAAGTCGTCGATCGCCGAGCGCCTGAAGCAACTGATGGAGCGCGTGCCGTTCTATGCGCTGAAGGGGTCGCCCGTCAACGAATCGCCGCTCGGGCTGTTCGACTACGACGAAGACGGCCCGATCCTCGAAGAGCAGTACGGCATTCCGCGCCGTTACCTGAAGAGCATCCTGAGTCCGTGGGCGGTCAAGCGCCTGCACGAATACAACGGCGACATCCGCCAGTTCCGCGTGGTGCGCCGCTATCCGTCGATCCTGCGGCAGATCGGCATCGCGAAGACGGAGCCTGGCGACGAGAACAACCAGGACATCTCGTCGCTCGTCGGCAAGGTCGACATCCGCAAGCTCGAGCAGTACGCGCAGGACGATGCCGATGCGTACAGCTACTCGGGCGGCCTGTGTCTCGCGAACCAGGGCCTGCTCGAATTCGTCGAAATGTTCAAGGCGCCGATCAAGGTGCTGCACCCGCTGCTGACTGCCACGCAGGAAGGCAACTTCAAGGGCACCGAAGGATTCGGCGCGATCCCGTTCGACGGCGTGATCCTCGCGCACTCGAACGAGTCGGAATGGAAGGCGTTCCGCAACAACCGCAACAACGAGGCACTGCTCGACCGGATTTTCGTCGTGAAGGTGCCGTACTGCCTGCGCGTGTCGGAAGAGACGAAGATCTACGAGAAGCTGATCCGCAATTCGTCGCTCGCCGAAGCCGTGTGCGCGCCGGGCACGCTGAAGATGATGTCGCAGTTCTCGGTGCTGTCGCGTCTGCACGAGCCGGAGAATTCGAGCCTGTTCTCGAAGATGCAGGTATACGACGGCGAAAACCTGAAGGACACCGATCCGAAGGCGAAGTCATACCAGGAGTATCGCGACTACGCGGGCGTGGACGAAGGGATGACGGGCGTGTCGACGCGCTTCGCGTTCAAGATCCTGTCGCGCGTGTTCAACTTCGACTCGAGCGAGGTCGCGGCCAACCCCGTGCACCTGATGTACGTGCTCGAACAGCAGATCGAACGCGAGCAGTTCCCGCCGGAGACCGAGCAGAAGTACCTGTCGTTCGTGAAGGACGTGCTCGCGTCGCGTTATGCGGAGTTCATCGGCAAGGAGATCCAGACGGCCTATCTCGAATCGTATTCGGAGTACGGGCAGAACATCTTCGACCGCTACGTCACGTATGCGGACTTCTGGATCCAGGACCAGGAATTCCGCGACCACGACACGGGCGAGAGCTTCGACCGCGCCGCGCTGAACGCGGAGCTGGAGAAGATCGAGAAGCCGGCGGGTATCAGCAATCCGAAGGATTACCGCAACGAGATCGTGAATTTCGTGTTGCGCGCACGGGCGGCGAACGCCGGCAAGAACCCCGTGTGGACGAGCTACGAGAAGTTGCGGGTCGTGATCGAGAAGAAGATGTTCTCGAATACCGAGGAACTGTTGCCGGTCATTTCGTTCAACGCGAAGGGCTCGGCGGAGGAGCAGCGCAAGCATGAGGATTTTGTGAACCGGATGGTCGCGAAGGGCTATACGCCGAAGCAGGTGAGGCTGCTTTGCGACTGGTACCTGCGCGTGCGCAAGTCGTCATGACGCGCGCGGTACCGCGCCCGTGCGGTTCGTCCGCACGGGCGACTTCAGAGACGCCGCCCGCATGACGGCAGACGGCATGTGCGGCGAGCGTCCCGGCATATCGACTTTCGAGCGGGAGACCGGGAGTGCTTCATCAAATCATCGACCGCAGGCTGGCCGGCAAGAACAAGAGCATCGCCAACCGCGAACGCTTTCTGCGTCGCGTCAAGAACTATATTCGTCGTGCCGTGTCCGACGCGGTGCGCGACCGTAGCATCAAGGATATCCAGAGTACGCAAAGCATCACGATCCCGCGCAAGGACATCGCGGAGCCGAATTTCCGGCACGCGCCAGGCGGGCGTCGCGAATACGTGCACCCCGGCAACGAGGACTACGTGCGCGGCGACAAGATTCCGCGTCCGCAGGGCGGCTCGGGCGGCGGCGGCAGTCAGGCGAGCAACGAGGGCGAAGGGCAGGACGACTTCGTGTTCGAGCTGTCCCGCGACGAATTCATGCAGTACTTCTTCGACGATCTCGAACTGCCGCGCCTCGTGAAGACGCACCTGCTGACGGTGCCGAGCTGGAAGAACGTGCGCGCGGGCTGGTCGGCGGAAGGCACGCCGAACAACATCGACGTCGTGCGCTCGCTCAGAAGCGCGCTCGGCCGGCGCATCGCGCTCGGCTCGCCGCTCGTGAACGAACTGCACGAGCTCGAAGCGCAGCTCGAGGCGCTGAAGAGCGACACGGAAGACCGTCGCGCGGAAATCGCGACGCTCGAGGCCGAGATCCATCACCTGAAGGGGCGCATCTGGCGGATTCCGTTCATCGATCCGTTCGACCTGCGCTACATCAACCGCGTGAAGCAGCCGCAGCCGTCGAGCCAGGCGGTGATGTTCTGCCTGATGGACGTGTCGGGCTCGATGGACGAGCAGCGCAAGGATCTCGCGAAGCGCTTCTTCATCCTGTTGTACCTGTTCCTGAAGCGCAACTACGAGCGTATCGAGGTCGTGTTCATCCGCCACCACACGCGCGCCGAGGAAGTCGACGAAGATACCTTCTTCCATTCGACCGAAAGCGGCGGCACCGTGGTGTCGAGCGCGCTCGAACTGATGCGCAAGGTGATGAACGAGCGCTACTCGCCGACCGAGTGGAACATCTACGGCGCGCAGGCGTCCGACGGCGACAACTGGACCGACGATTCGCCGAAGTGTCGCAAAATCCTGGAAGAGGATATCCTCACCAAGACGCGCTACTTCGCGTACATCCAGGTCGCGCCCGAAGAGCAGAACCTGTGGCTGGAATACGCGCAACTGGCGCTGTCGCAACCGCATCTCGCGATGAAGAAAGTCGAATCGGCTGCCGATATTTACCCGGTATTTCGCGAATTGTTCGAAAAGCAGGTGGAAATGTCATGACGACCCGCCATCTGCACAACGAGTCGCGCGGCTACGCGCCGCGCCCTTCCGGCGACGACACGTCCGGCACTGCCGCATCGCAGCAACGCGGCCGGGCCGAACCGGCGCCGCCGGCCGCCGACTTGCCCGCTGCCGGGCAAAAGGAAGCGCGTATGAACGTTGCCGAACGCAAGCCGTTGCCGTGCCCGTCCGACTGGACGTTCGAACTGCTCGAGGAATACGACACGCACATCTCGCAGGTCGCCGAGCAATACGAGCTCGACATCTACCCGATCCAGCTCGAGCTGATCAGCGCCGAACAGATGATGGATGCGTACGCGTCGGTCGGGATGCCGGTCAACTATCGCCACTGGTCGTTCGGCAAGCACTTCCTCGCGACCGAAAAAAGCTATCGCCGGGGCCAGATGGGCCTCGCATACGAAATCGTCATCAACTCGAACCCGTGCATCGCGTATCTGATGGAAGAGAACACGATGACGATGCAGGCGCTCGTGATCGCGCATGCGGCGTACGGACACAATTCGTTCTTCAAGGGCAACTACCTGTTCCGGCTGTGGACCGACGCGCACGCGATCATCGATTACCTCGTGTACGCGAAGAACTACGTCGCCGAATGCGAGGAGCGCTACGGTCTCGATCGCGTCGAGGAACTGCTCGATTCGTGCCACGCGCTGATGAACTACGGCGTCGACCGCTACAAGCGGCCGCAGAAGCCTTCGCTGTCGAAGGAGGCCGCGCTGCGGCGCGAGCGCGAGGCGTATCTGCAGTCGCAGGTCAACGAGCTGTGGCGCACGCTGCCGGGCAGGAAGCCCGAGCAGATGGAGGAGCAGGAGGAGCGCTATCCGCCCGAGCCGCAGGAAAACCTGCTGTATTTCGCGGAGAAGAACGCGCCGCTGCTCGAGCCGTGGGAGCGGGAAGTGATCCGCATCGTGCGCAAGATCGGCCAGTACTTCTATCCGCAGCGGCAGACGCAGGTGATGAACGAAGGCTGGGCGACGTTCTGGCACTACACGCTGCTCAATACGCTGTACAACCAGGGGAAGCTGGAAGACGGCTTCATGATGGAGTTCCTGCATTCGCACAGCAACGTCGTCTATCAGCCGCCCGTCACGAAACCGTACTACAGCGGGATCAACCCGTATGCGCTCGGCTTCTCGATGATGAGCGACATCCGCCGGATCTGCGAAGCGCCGACGGAAGAGGACTACAAGTGGTTCCCGGAAATCGCGGGCACGCCGTGGCTGCCGGCGATGCACTACGCGATGCGCAACTTCAAGGACGAGAGCTTCATCGCGCAGTACCTGTCGCCGAACCTGATCCGCGAGATGCGGCTGTTCTCGGTGCTCGACGACGACATGCGCGATTCGCTCGAAGTGTCGGCGATCCACGACGAATCCGGTTACCAGTACGTGCGGCAGGCGCTGTCGCGGCAGTACGACATCCATCATCGCGAACCGAACATCCAGGTGTGGGCCGTGAACACGCGCGGCGACCGCAGCCTGACGCTGCGTCACTTCATGACCGACAACCGCCACCTGTCGAACGACAGCGAGGAAGTGCTCAAGCACATGGCGCGGCTCTGGCAGTTCGACGTGTTCCTGGAGAGCGTCGACGAGGCCGGCACCGTGCGCAAGCGCTACGAGTGCCGCTACGTGCCGCCCGAGGTGCGTATCTGATCGCCGGAGAAGAGTTTGCATGGAACGCCAGCCTTCGGGCTGGCGTTTTCATATGACGAGCGCTCGGCCAGAGAAAAATTTTCTACATCCGGACGAACCCGGAAAGCCCGTTACTTTACATTTCGCTAAAATCCCGTAGCGCCGTGCGCCGGAACCGGTGCCACGCGCGACCGCACGCGGCGGCCCTGAGCCGTCTCGCCCAGAAAGCACTAAAAGGAACAGACCAACCCATGGACGTCCAGACCGACCAAGCTGCGCTGTCCGCGCATGACACCCGGCGGCGCGTGTTCGCCATCGTCGGCGCCTCATCGGGCAACCTCGTCGAGTGGTTCGACTTCTACATCTACTCGTTCTGCGCGCTGTACTTCGCGCCGGCGTTCTTCCCGAGCGGCAACACGACGACGCAGCTGCTGAACACGGCCGGCGTGTTCGCGGCCGGCTTCCTGATGCGTCCGATCGGCGGCTGGCTGTTCGGCCGCATCGCCGACCGGCACGGCCGCCGCGCGGCGATGATGATCTCGGTGCTGATGATGTGCGGCGGCTCGCTCGTGATCGCGGTGCTGCCGACCTATGCGCAGATCGGCGCGCTCGCGCCGGCGCTGCTGCTGGTCGCGCGGCTGTTCCAGGGTCTGTCCGTCGGCGGCGAATACGGCACCAGCGCGACCTACATGAGTGAAGTCGCGCTGAAGGGCCGGCGCGGCTTCTTCGCGTCGTTCCAGTACGTGACGCTGATCGGCGGCCAGCTGTGCGCGCTGCTGGTGCTCGTGATCCTGCAGCAGACGCTGTCGGCAGGCGAACTGAAAGCGTGGGGCTGGCGCATTCCGTTCGTCGTCGGTGCGGCGGCCGCGCTGATCTCGCTGTACCTGCGGAAATCGCTCGACGAAACGTCGACGAGCGCATCGCGCGACAAGAAGGACGCCGGCACGATCCGCGGCGTGTGGCAGCACAAGGGCGCGTTCTTCACGGTGGTCGGCTTCACGGCCGGCGGCTCGCTGATCTTCTACACGTTCACGACGTACATGCAGAAGTACCTGGTCAACACGGCCGGCATGCACGCGAAGACGGCCAGCAACGTGATGACCGTTGCGCTCCTCGTCTACATGCTGATGCAGCCGGTGTTCGGCGCGCTGTCCGACAAGATCGGCCGCCGCACGTCGATGATCCTGTTCGGCGCGTTCGCGGTGATCGGCACGGTGCCGCTGATGCACGCACTGAAGACTGTGACGAGCCCGACGGCTGCGTTCGTGCTGATCACCGTCGCGCTGGCGATCGTCAGCTTCTACACGTCGATCAGCGGCCTCATCAAGGCCGAGATGTTCCCGCCGGAAGTGCGCGCGATGGGCGTCGGCCTGTCGTACGCGGTCGCGAACGCGATCTTCGGCGGCTCGGCCGAGTACGTCGCACTGTGGTTCAAGTCGATCGGCAGCGAGGAAACCTTCTACTGGTACGTGACCGTGCTGTGCGCGATCTCGCTGATCGTGTCGTGGCGGATGCGCGATCCGAGCAAGGAGGGGTATCTGCGGCACGAGCCGTGATCGGCGGGGCGGCCCGGCCGAGGCGGCCGGGCTGTCCGTGTCGATCCGCGGCATCTACCGCGACGGCGCTCCGCCATGCAGGCGGCGCGCCGTTTTTTCATCCGGAACGGGTTCGCCGCGCGCACGATATCGATATCACAATCGCTTCGTTGTCCGGCGCCGGCGATGCTCTTATCCTGAGCCCGTAGTTCGTGTGACACCTCCTTGACTGGGATTCGCGCCCGCTGCGTGCAGCGGGCGTCTTTTTTGATGCGTCGCGTTGTACGCGGCGCGCTCGGGTCGAGATGCCGGCGCCGTCGTTCGCCGGAGGAGGGCCGGAAGGCCACGGTGCAATGCCGTGCCTCGGGGCAGCGGGACGCCGGCATACGCTCGGCTTGGTGGCTACGGCTACGGCGCTGCCGCCGAACGCCGGACATCCACTCGGTTTTGCTGATGATCGCGCCGATGCGGCATGCGCGCTCGAACGCACTTCCTCAAGAATTCCCGCCATGAATAAAGGGGGAATCGATGTTTCGTACACCAAATCATAGATGGCGCATTGGGACGCATCCTGCCTTCATGGTCCAGGCACTACTAAAAATCTGATTTTTCTCCGCCGGCGAGTACTTTTTCATCGAATTAAGCGGCTTTTTTAATTGATTCGTCGTATTGCCGTATTCCATCTGGATGAATGGCGGTGTCGGGCCGATCATCGCCGGGAAGCCGTTCTGCGGGCGGGGTTTCAGTGAGTCGCGCCGGCATGTCGGCGTGGCGAAAAACGCGCTCATATTTCTTACTCGTCCGATATCGATAATAAGTTCGGTCAAATAGAATGGCGCGATCGTCAATTCACCGGATGAAATCTATTTTCACATCCGGAATGCGGCGATCCGATTAACGTGGCGAGTGTTCAATGTGCGTTCGAGTGTTCGTGCGTGGGTCGGGCTGTTCCGAGAAAGACATCCATTTTGAGAGGAATGAAAAGATGAAAGTGAATTTCGTCCGGGGTTGTGCTGTCGCTGCTATCGCGAGTGCCGCATTGGTGCCGTCGATCTCCCACGCGTTCGACGGCGAGCTCGCCTTCTACGGCAGCATTTCCGACGTCACCTGCAACATCAACGGCGAAGCGCCCGGTCCGGGCAACCGGAAGGAAGTGCAACTCGGCGATCGCATCAGCCCGAGCACGTTCGACAAGATCGGCGCGACGTCGACGCCCGTCACGTTCGACCTGAAGATCGGCGGTAATTCGGGTTGCACCGACGGCACGAAAGTCGTGATCGATTTCGATCCCGTGTCGGTCAACATCAACCCGGCAACCGGCAACCTGAAGCTCGTCGGCACGAAGCCGGCGGAGGGCGTCGAAATCCAGATCAGCGACGCGGGCAACGGCAAGAGCGGCAAGATCAAGCTCGGGCAGCCGCAGAACATGACGGACGCGCAGGTCGCAACGGTCGCGAACAACACCGCGACGCTGACCTATGCGGCTGCGTATGTGTCGACCGCCGCCGCGGCGGCGATCAGGACCGGTTCGGGCAACTCGTTCATCCGCTATACGCTCGCTTACCACTGATCAATGCCGTTTCATCCCCACGCCATGATCTTGTCGATTCGGATTCCTTATTTGAGAGCCATGACGAGCGTCGTGGCGTGGGCCGCCTGCGCGTCGCTGGCGCAGGCGGCACTTGTGCTGAACGGCACGCGTGTGATTTTTCCCGAGCACACGCGCGACGTGACCGTCCGGATGGAAAACGCCGGTACGCAGCCGGTGCTCGCGCAGAGCTGGATCGACGACGGCCGTGCGAACGTTCCGCCCGAGCAGATGCGCACGCCGTTCGTTGTCGCGCCGACGCTCGCGCGCGTCGAAGCAGGGCGAGGCGCCGTGCTGCGCATCACGCAGATGCAGGATCCGCTGCCCGCCGATCGCGAGTCGGTGTTCTGGCTCAACGTGCTCGAGGTGCCGGCGGCCGAGCAGGACAAGGACAACATGCTGCGCTTCGCCTTCCGGACGCGCATCAAGTTGTTTTACCGGCCGGCCGCGCTCGCGAACGACGTCGACCTGGCGCCGGACAAACTGGTCTGGAAAGTGTCGACCGATACGCAGCGCAACAACGACGGCCGCGTGACGCTCGACGTCTCCAATCCGACGCCGTACTACGTTTCGTTCGGCCTGGTCGAGGGCGAGATCGACGGCACGTTCGTTCCCGCCGGTGGCGGCATGGTAGCGCCGTTCAGTACGGAGCGCTTCGCGTTGCCGGGTGGCGGCGCGCATGCGCGTCGGCCGGCGACGGTCCGCTATATGGTCATCGACGACTACGGCGGACGCAGCACGATAACCAAAAAATTGACCGACTGATCCTTCGGATTACGCAACGGGCTTTGAGGCACGACCCAGCATGCCGAACCGGATCCCGCGAACACGCGATATCGATTCGATATGCAAACAACTGTATCGACATGCGGCGTCCAGCAGGTTTTCCATTTTCATTTGCTTCGTGTCCGGCACCGTCTGCTCCGCGGCATCCGTGCCGGCGGGCAGTCGCTTCGGCCGTCACATCGATTGCGATGGCGGCAAGCGTCAACGTGCTTGCGGACACGGTCGAGCGGGGCGACGGACCGGATGCATCGCGGGATGCGCGGTCCGCCGGCGCGACGCATTTCGACGATTCGATGCTGATGGTCGGGCCCGGCGGCGCGCCGATCGATACGACACCGTTCGAACGCCCGAACGGCGTCGCGTCCGGGCTGCACCGCGCGGATCTGATCGTCAACGGGCAGTGGCGCGGCATCGAGGACATCACGTTTCGCCGTAATGCGCACGGTGACGTGGCGCCGTGCTACGAGCGCGCGCTGCTGCAGCGCGTCGGCGTCGATCTCGATCGCAGCGAACGCGGCCAGGACGCGAGCCAGCCGCCGAATCCGATGCCCGACGGGCCGATCTGCGAGCCCCTGTCCCGCTACGTGCCGGGTGCGCAACTGTCGTTCGATCCGGCCGAGCAGAAGCTGTATCTGACCGTGCCGCAGTTTTACATGCGGCTGGCCAGTCAAAGCACCTACGTCGATCCGGCGCACTGGACGAACGGCGTGCCTGCCGCGTTGGTGAACTACAACGCGAGCGTGTTTACGACCCGCTCCGGCGGCTACGAATTCACGCAGTTCTACACGGGCCTGTCGATGGGCGCGAGCGCGGGCCGGTTCCGGATTCGCCACAACGGCAACCTGACCTGGTCGCAACGCGGCGGCGCGCGCTACCAGCGCGGCTACGTGTATGCGCAAACCGACTTGCCGGACTGGCAGGCCCAACTGCTCGCGGGCGAGAGTTCGACGAGCGGCGCGCTGTTCGATGCCGTGTCGTTTCGCGGCGTGCAGCTCGCGAGCGACGACCGGATGCTGCCCGACGAACAGCGCTATTACGCGCCGGTCGTGCGGGGCGTCGCGCAGACGAACGCGAAGGTGTCGATCTACCAGCGCGGATATCTGGTCCACGAGACGACCGTCGCGCCCGGGCCGTTCGCGATCGACAACCTGCAGGCGATGAGCTATGGCGGCGACCTGAACGTGACGGTAACCGAAGCCAACGGCGAAACGCGCAGCTTCGTCGTGCCGTTCGCGACGACGGTCCAATCGCTTCGTCCGGGCAGCACGCGGTTCAGTGCGATGGCCGGGCGCGCGATCGAGCTCGGCAGCGATATCGGCACGCAGTACGTCGGTCAGTTCACGGTGCAGCGCGGCGTCAGCAACGCGGTGACCGCCTACGGCGGCGCCGCGTTCGCGAACCGTTACCAGTCGCTGCTGATGGGTGTCGCGCTCAACACGTCGATCGGCGGCTTCGCGGCGGACGTGACGGTCTCGCGGACGCAACCGTCCGGCAGCGAGCGCCTGACCGGTTCGAGCATTCGCGTGTCGTACAGCAAGAACCTGCCGAACACCGGGACGAACTTCTCGCTGCTTGCCTATCGCTACTCGACGAAGGGCTATCTGGGGCTGCGCGATGCGTTGCTGCTGAACGGCCGAACCGACTCGCGCGCGGACGCGAGCGCATTTCCGCGGCTGCGCGACCGGATCGACCTCAACGTGAGTCAGCAGATCGGGCGGGCGGGGAACATCTATGCGAACGGATCGGCACTCAGCTACTGGGCCGGCAAAGGACAGTCGCTCGGTTTCACGATCGGCTACAGCACGCAATGGCGCGACGCGACGGTCACCACGTCGGTGCAGCGCGTCCGCAATCTGTCCGGACGCGATCGATGGTCCGGCGGCGAATCGGGGACCCTCGCGAGCGTGAACCTGTCGGTCCCGCTCGGACGCAACGCGCGTCGCGCACCGATCTTCAGCACGCTGATGACGCACGACAGCAGTGCCGGCACGAACGCGACGGCGAGCCTCGCGGGGCGCTTCGGCGAACGGGGCGATGGATCGTTCTCGATCTCGTCCAGCTACGACGGCAACCACCGCGCATCGTCGGGGAGCTTCGGCGTCGGTTATCAGCTGCCGGCCACGTCGCTGTCGGCGAACGTCGGGCTCGGGCGCGACTATCAGCAGGCGTCGGCGAATGCGACGGGCGGCCTGGTGCTGCATCGGGGCGGCCTGACCGCGGCGCCCACACTGAGCGAGACGATCGGCATCGTACAAGCGCCGCACGCGCGCGGCGCGCTGGTGGCGAATACGCGCGCACGCGTCGACCGGTTCGGCTATGCGGTCGTGCCGAGTCTCATCCCGTATCAGCTCAACCGCATCGACATCGATCCGAAGGACGTGCCGGACGATGTCGAACTGAAGTCCGTGTCGAGCAGCGTCGCGCCGCGCGCGGGTTCGATCGTGCTGCTGTCTTACGACACGCTGAAGGCGCGCGCGTTGCTGATCGACGCGCAGACCGAAGACGGCCGGCCGCTGCCATTCGCGTCCCGTGCGGTCGAGGCGCGCACGGGCGCCGCACTCGGCGTGGTCGGACAAGGCAGCCGGCTGTTCGTGCGCAGCGCCGAGAACGAAGGACGGATTCGCGTCGAATGGGGCACGCGCGAGGATCAGCAGTGCGTGATCGATTACGCGATACCGGCCGCACAGCGCTCCGGCCGCGGTTACGTGACGTTGCCCGGTACATGCCGGGCGTCGACCGCGACGCCGCTGGTCGCCGAACCGTCCGCCGTGCCCGTGCGGGAGCGTTGACGCGATGCTCGGTTGTGTTCTTCGTACGCGATCGGCGCTCGGTGTGCGGCCGCGTCGTTCGAGCGGCCGTACCGGCGCCGCCCGGGTCGTGCGTGCGGCGCTGCTGGCCGGTGCGGCAAGCAGCGCCGCGATGCGCTGCGACGCGGCGCTGTACGTGGTCGGCACGCGGTTCGTCTATCCGGGCGACGCACACGCGATCACGCTTCTGGCCCGCAACGGCGGTGAAGCGCCGATCCTCGTGCAGGCGTGGTTGGATGACGGCGACGTGAACGCCGACCCGAGCCGTCTTCGCTTGCCGTTCCTCGTCACGCCGCCGCTCATGCGCGTCGAACCGGCGCAGCCGCTGTCGATCCGCGTACAAGCCGTCGGCGCGCTTGCATCGGATCGCGAATCCCGCTTCTGGATCAACTTGCTCGAAGTGCCGCCGGCCGCCGGCGCGGGCGACCACACGCTGCGCATCGCGTACCGGCTCAGGATGAAGGTGCTGTATCGGCCGGCCGGTCTCGCCGGCGAGGCGGACGACGCACCGAACCGGCTTGCGTGGGCGCGCGCGGGCGGCAGCGCAACCGCCCCGATCACCGCGATCAATCCTACGCCGTACTACGTGACGCTCACGCGCCTGTCGCTGAACGGCGAGCCGGTCGCGCTGGCGAACGGCGCGGTGGACGTCGCTCCGTTGGGCCGTGTCGATTTTCCGGTCGGGGCGGGCGCCGACACCCGTTCCGGCGGCGTCGTGTTCGACGCGGTGGACGACAGCGGCGCATCGCACGAATACCGCGCGGGCCTCGCCCCGCCTCCGGCAACGCTTGCAGTACCCGTCCTGCCGGGGTATCGGCAGGAACTCAATCACAACAAGGAAAAATGACGTGAACAAGACATACGCTTTGGTATGGAACAGCAGGCAGGGTGTCTGGCAGGTAACCGGCGAGCGGGCACGCCGACGCGGCAAGTCCGCGACGCGCGCGCGTGCCGTCGCGGTGCTGGCGCTGCTCGCGGGCGGCACGCTGACGTCCGCGTACGCGTTGCCGGTGGACGGCACCATCGTGTCCGGAAAGGCGGACATGCTGACCTACGACAACGGGCGGCAGATGTCGATCAACCAGCACACCGACAAGCTGGTGACGAACTGGAAGTCGTTCAACATCGACAAGGGGCAACGCGTCACGTTCAACCAGCCGTCCACCACGTCGATCGCGCTGAACCGCGTTCTCGGTCAGGACGGCAGCGCGATCTACGGCACGCTCGACGCGAATGGCCGCGTGTTCCTCGTGAACCCGAACGGCATCCTGTTCGGCAAGGGGGCGCAGGTCAACGTCGGCGGGCTGGTCGCGACGACGCTCCGGATCAAGGACGAAGACTTCGAAGCCGGTCGGCTGCGGTTTTCCGGCGATTCGCCTGCCGAGGTGCAAAACTTCGGCAATCTCGTGGCAAGCGAAGGTGGTTCGATCGCGCTGCTCGGGGCGCGCGTGACGAACCGCGGTGTCGTGCAGGCGCAGATGGGGACCGTCGCGCTCGGCGCAGGGCGCGACGTGACGCTGAATTTCGACGGCGGCAAGCTGCTCAATGTGCAGATCGACGAGGGCGTCGTCAACGCACTGGTGAGCAACGAACAGTTGCTGAAGGCCGATGGCGGGCAGGTGCTGATGAGCGCGAAGACGGCCGATGCGGTGCTGCGCACGGTGGTCAACAACCAGGGCAGCATCGAGGCCAGAACGCTCAGGAACACGGCGGGCCGAATCTCGCTGGACGGGTATGACGCCGGCACGGTCAATGTCGCGGGCATGCTGAACGCGAGCGCGACGACACCAGGCAACGGCGGCACGGTCGACACGCGCGGCGCCGACGTGAAGGTCGCACTCGGGGCAATGGTCGACACGCGCGCGGTCAACGGGCGCAGCGGTACCTGGCGTATCGCGACCTCCGACCTCGGAGTCAAGGCGGGCGCGAACCAGTCGGCCACGATCGTGGCCGACACGCTGTCGCGCAACCTCGCGACGACCGACATCGAGCTGGTGGCCGAACGCGGCACGCTGTCGGTCGACGGACCGGTGACCTGGGCGAGCGGCAACGGCCTGAAACTGGCCAGCCGGCAGGGCGACGTATCGGTCAACGGGCCGCTGCGCGCAACCGGTGCGAATGCGCGCATCGCGATCGCCGCACGGGACAACGTCGGGATCGCGGCACCGATCGCACTGACCGGCGCGAACGCGCTGCTCACGCTTGACTATGGCGTCGCGCACGCGTTGACGGACGGCGCGGCGGTGACGCTGTCGGGCGCCGGAGCCGGCTTCGAATCGAACGGCTATCGCTACATCGTGGTCCAGAACCTGCAGCAACTGCAGGCCGTGAATGCGAATCTCGGCGGACTGTACGTGCTCGGCAACGACATCGCCGGCTCCTATTACGGCAGCGCATTCAAGACGATCGGTTCGGGCGCGTCGTTCGCGGGCGTGTTCAACGGCCTCGGCAATACGATCAGCAACCTCACGATCGCGAGCAACGATCCCTATGCCGGGTTGTTCGGCCGCAACGCGGGCGTCCTCGCGAACCTCAACCTGAAGTCGCTGCGCGTCAGCGCCGCGTCGGGCGTGGGCCCGGTCGCCATCGGCGGGTTGGTGGGCGAGAACGTCGGCACGATCTCGAACGTGAACGCGACGAACATGCAGGTGAGCGCCGGCGCCAGCCGCAGCAATGCGCTGGGCGGTCTGGTCGGCATCAACACCGGCGACATCCTGCACGCGTCGTACACCGGATCGGTATCGGGCAACGGCATGTCGTATGCGGTCGGCGGCCTGGTCGGCGAAAACGGACTGGGCCGGCATGCCGGGCTCGTGTCGGACGGCGAGTCGAACGCGAACGTATCGGGCGGCGCATCGAATCTGGCGTCGATCGGCGGCCTCGTCGGCGTGAACCGGGGTGGGGAAATCCTCGGCTCGACGAGCCGCGGCACCACGTCGGGCGCCTATCTGGCGGGTGTGAACGTCGGCGGGTTCGTGGGGGCGAACCTGTCCGGCGAGATCGTCGGTGCGACGGCACTGGGCCGCGTGACGGGCGGCTCGAGCGGCACGGCCGGCGGCCTCGTCGGGCGTAACGCCGGCAAGATCACCGGTTCGAGCGCGAGCGGCGTCGTGGATGGCCGGTATGCGCAGGCGATCGGCGGTTTCGTCGGAATGAACCAGGGTACGGTGACCGACAGCAAGGCGCTGGGTGCCGTGATGAGCGCATCGACGGGTTCGACCGGCGGCTTCGTCGGTATGAACACGGGCGCGGACGCGGACATCGACATGGCGGAAGCGCACGGTGCAGTCAGCGGTGGGCAGGGCGCGAATGGCGGCTTCGTCGGCAATCACGCCGGCGGCCGGATTTCCCATGCCGTCGCGCGCGGCAAGACGACGGGCGGCAGCTACAGCAAGACCGGCGGCTTCGTCGGCAGCAATTCGGCCGAACTGTCCAACGTCGACGCGAGCGGCGATGTATCGGCCGGGACCGGCGCGTCGGCCGGCGGTTTTGCCGGTATCAACCTGACGTACGGCAAGGTCTCGACTGCGTTTGCCACCGGTAACGTGTCCGGCGGCACGTCGAGCACGGTGGGCGGTTTCGCCGGGGAAAACCTCGGTACGGTGACCGACGCGTCGGCATCGGGGACGGTCGGCGCCGGCTGCTACGCGACGCTCGGCGGGTTCGTCGGCATGAATGCGGGGCTCGTCGAGCGCGCAGCCGCGAGCGGGCGAGTCAACGGATCGTCGACCCAGACCTTCGGCGGTCTCGTCGGCATCAACCGCGGCACGTTCCGCAACAGCATCGTGTCCGGCGAGGCGGCGCTGCAGAAGATCGCGGGCCTCAATCTCGGCGTGATCGAGTAACGCGGCGGGCGGCGGGCGACCATCGTAAGCAGGTGGCGCCCGCCGCCGCTTCCACGGGAGACACCATGAAGACGATTCACTGGCGCGGATTCAGGCAAGCGGGCCTGGCGATGCGTCGATTCGCGACGGCCGGATGCGTGGCGCTCGCATTCTGCGGGCCTGCAGCGGCGCAAACCAATAGCGGCATGACGGCGCTGGATTGCACGTTCAGCAACGTCGATGCGACACCCTGGCTGATGATCACCCCGTTGACGAGTGCGACGCCGGTTGGCTCGACGCTGTATCAACGCACGGTGACGCTGATGGTCGCGTTCAAGTACGGCAACGCGTCGACCGCGCACGAGCTGGTGAGTGCCGGACACTGGACGCCGGGCACGGTCGTCACGGACGGCGTCGCGCAGACGAACGTGCCCGGCATCGGCTTCAAATGGGTCGGCGTTTCCAATGACGGCGTCGAGCGTACGCTGCGGCAAGGCAGCCTGCCGATGGTAACCGCGAAAAACGCACTCCTGCAGTCAGGCGGCGGGGTCGATGCGCGGGTGATGCGCTTCCGGCAGTTCCTGGTGCTCGATCAGCCGGTTTCCCAGTTGCCGGAAGGGAAGCTGATCGTCAAGAGCTTGCCGGGCAACCCGACCGTCGCACTGTATGCGATCGATTTCCCGAAAGATACCGTGTCGGAGGGCACCACCGTGACCGTGCCGGGGTCGACGGTGCCCGCCAATCTGTGCAAGCAGAGCAAGCTCTTTGTTGGCGTCGGCAACGTCTGTATCGGCGGCGAATGCGAGATCGCGGTGCCGAACCGCTGCGAGATTCAGTCGGGCATGATCGTGCCGGTCACACTCGGCAATTTTCCAGTCAGTCAGTTTCCGGGCGTGAACGCGACATCCAAGCCGGTCGATTTCGATATCACGCTCAACCACTGCGCGGCGGCAGCGAAGCCGTCGATCAGCTTTCGAGACAAGGCTGTCCGGCCGAACCAGGACCGCACGCTGCTGCAACTGAGCGCGCCTGCCGGACAGACGGTGGCGCGCGGATTCAACATCGTGATGACGAATGCGTTGAGCGGCGAGCGGATCGCATACGGCGAACCGGGCACGGCCATCCGGTATCCGATGCGTCGCACCGGCGACCTGGCCGTGATGCCGTTGCGTGCGCAGTACATTCGTACCGGCACGGACGGAGAGCTGACGCCCGGCTATGCCGGCGGCGGTGCGGAATTCACGTTCACGTTTCCGTGAGCGCGAGGCCCGCACGCCGGCCGGCCCGGCCTCATCACGAAACCCGCAGAGCAAAGCACCATTTGTTGGTTCGGAATCGCCGCACGCGCTGATACGTTAGCGGCTTGGCGGCAACACACTCCGTCGCGATGTTCCTCGAACCGGCCGCCGCGCGATCCGCGGCGGCCTTCATGACAATTCAGGTCGTGCTCATGAAATTCCACACTCTCGCTACGTGGCTCGTCGGGGCCGCACTCGTCACGGCAGGCACGGTCGCGCACGCGGATCGTCTCGACGACATCAGGAAGGCCGGCGTGCTGCGCGTCGCGACCTTCGACAGCAACCCGCCGTTCGGCTATGTCGACGCCACGAACAACCACATCGTCGGCCTCGACGTCGACTATGCGAAGGCGCTCGCCGACAAGCTCGGCGTGAAGCTGCAACTGCAGCCGACCAATCCCGCAAACCGCATTCCGTTCCTGACGTCCGGCAAGGTCGACCTCGTGCTCGCGAACTTCACCATTACCGACGAGCGCGCGAAGCAGGTCGACTTCAGCATTCCGTACTTTTCGTCGGGTCAGCAGTTTCTCGCGAAGAAGGGCGTGCTGAAATCGGCGGATCAGCTGAACACGCTGCGCGTCGGCGCGGACAAGGGCACGACGAACGAGATCACGCTGCGCGAGAAATTCCCGAAGGCGACGATCGTCGCGTACGACGACACGCCGTTCGCGTTTGCCGCGCTGCGCGCCGGCAACGTACAGGCGATCACGCAGGACGGGCCGAAACTGATCGGCCTGCTCGCGAACGTGCCCGACAAGCAGAACTACGAGATCCCGCCGTTCACGATCTCGAACGACTACATGGGCGTCGGCGTGCCGAAGGGCGAAACGCGGCTGCTCGGCTTCGTGAACGACACGCTGAAGGGGCTCGAGGCGAACGGTCGCGCGGCGCAGATCTACGATGCGTGGTTCGGCCCGACGACGAAGACGCCGCTCACGCGCATCTTCCGCATCGGCGACAAGACCTGAGCCGCATACCGGGCGCGCCGCGATCGGCCGCCGGCTGGGCCGGCGCGCGCCGATCGCGGCGTTTTCTGCTTCCTTTTCGTGGCGCGCGCTGCGCGTCCGCACCACCGCATGCTCGGCCTGGCTCCCAAATACCTGTCGTGGCTCTGGCACGGCTTCCTGCTGACGCTTGGTCTCGCGTCTGCGTCGGCGCTCGCCGCGACCGTCGGCGGACTGCTGCTCGCCGTCGCGCGGCATGCGCGCGCGAGGACCCTGCGCACGCTGGCGGCAGGCTACGTCGTCGCGTTCCGCAACACGCCGCTGCTCGTGCAACTGCTGTTCTGGTATTTCGGCGTCGCATCGCTGCTGCCCGACACGTGGATCGCGTGGCTGAACGCGCGCCATGAAGTCGGTGTCGGGCCGCTCACGCTGGCATGGCCGTCGTTCGAACTCGTCGCGGGCTGGGTCGGACTGAGCGCGTACACGGCCGCGTTCGTCGCCGAGGAGTGCGAAGCCGGCCTGCGCGGCGTGCGCCGCGCGCAGCACGATGCGGCCGCGGCGCTCGGGCTCACGCCGCTGCAGTCGCTGCGCTACGTGGTGCTGCCGCAGGCCGTGCGGATCGCGCTGCCACCGCTGTTCGGGCAATACATGAATCTCGTGAAGAACTCGTCGCTCGCGATGGCGATCGGCGTCGCCGAACTGTCGTATGCGTCGCGGCAGGTCGAGACCGAGACGTTCAAGACCTTCGCCGCGTTCGGCGTGGCGACCGTGCTGTACGTCGCGGCGGTGGCCGCGATCGAGGCCGGCGCGTACGCGGCCACGCGGTGGCGCGACCGACTCGGCGCAGCGCGTTGACGATGGACTTCTCGCTGCTGTTTTCCAATCTGCCGTACCTGCTGGTCGGCGCGTTCCCGGACGGCCCGCTCGGCGGGGCCGCGCTGTCGCTCGTGCTCGCCATCGCGTCGGCCGTCGCATCGGCTGTGCTCGGCGTGGCGCTCGGCGTCGCGATGGCGCTCGCGCGCGGGCCGGCGCGCGTGCTGCTGCTCGCGTTCATCGGCTTCTTCCGCGCGATTCCGGTGCTGATGCTGATCTTCTGGACGTACTTCCTGATGCCGATGCTGCTGCACATGGACGTGCCGGGGCTCGCGACGGTCGTGTGCGCGCTCGCGCTGATCGGCGGCGCCTATCTCGCGCATGCGGTGCATGCGGGTATCGTCGCGGCCGGCGCCGGACAGTGGCAGGCGGGATTGTCGCTCGGGCTCACGCGCTGGCAGACGGTGCGCTACGTGCTGCTGCCGCAGGCGATCCGGATCATGACGCCGTCGTTCGTCAACCAGTGGGTCGCGCTGGTGAAGGACACGTCGCTCGCATATATCGTCGGCGTGCCCGAACTGTCGTTCGTCGCGACACAGGTGAACAACCGGCTGATGGTGTATCCGGCGCCGATCTTCCTGTTCGTCGCGGCGATCTATCTGGTGCTGTGCACGTCGCTCGACGGCGCGGCGCGCTGGCTGCTGTCGCGCCGTCCGCGTGCGCAGCGCATCGCGCAGGCGACGGCCGAGCGCACCGAACCCGCACGGTGACGGCCGGCCGCGTGCGATGCGCGCGGCGGATGGCCGGTGATGAAGAGAGGTGGCCGGCCGCGTCGCCGCTGCGCGAGCGGCGACGGGCGAGAACGTGCTGCGGTGCCGGCGTGCTTCCCGGCGCGCGTGCCGGCGGCCGCGTCAGGAGGCGCTGTAGTGCGTATCGAACACCGCGCGCAGCGTCGACGGGCCGGTCGCGAAGTCGCCCCACAGCGGGCCGTCGCTTTGCGCGAATGCGAACGGCGTCGTGCTGATCGATGCAAGGCGGAAGCGCCATTGCGCCGCTTCCTGGCGGAAGGCGGTGAGCTGCATGTCGGACAGCCCCGTCTGCGCGTTCGCGAGCGTGACGAGCGGATCGACCGGATCGTTCGCGACGCGCACTTCGAAGTGCAGGTGCGGGCCGGTGGCCGCACCCGTCATCCCGACCGAGCCGATGCGCTGGCCCTGCTTGACGGTTTCGCCGGTCTTCAGCCCGCGCGCGTACGCGGACAGGTGCGCGTAGTAGGTCGAATAGCCGTCCGCGTGATCGACGATCACGTAGTGGCCGTAGCCGCCCGGATCGGTACCGACGAACGACACGACGCCGTCTGCGGCAGCGGTGACGGGCGTGCCCGACGGCGCGGCGAGGTCGACGCCCGTATGGAATGCCATCGCCTGCGACAGCGGATGGATGCGCTCGCCGAAGAACGAGCTGATGCGCGTCCACTTGACCGGCATCGTGAACGCGGCCGCTTCGAGCGGCGCGCCGTCGAGCGTGTAGTACGCGCCGTGATCGGCACCCGGCGCGCGGAACCAGATCGCGCCGAACGTGCGGCCCGCGACGCGCAGCTCGACCGCGGTGAGGTGCGGGGTGCCGTTGTTCGTGTCGTACGCGACGCGGTAGTAGTCGCCGCGCTGCGCACTCGCGCGCATCGCGACCTTGCCGGTGACGAGGTCGCCGAGCTGGATGCGTACCTCGGGCGGCACGTCCATGCGGTTCAGCGTATCGGACAGCGTGAGTTCGATGTCGCCCGCGCGCATCCCGTGCTGGCTTTCGGGCGCGGCGTACTGGAACAGGTTCGCATAGCCGAGCATGTCGTTGCGGTGTGCGCTGAGCGGCGCGAACAGGCCGGGCTGCGCGCCGCGGCTGTTGCGTTCATCGAGTTCGTTGCGTTCGCCGATCGTGCGTGCGAGTTCGCTCGTCACGAAATGCTGCGCGGTGGGAAACGGCGTGTCGGACAGCACGCGCTGCGGCAGCGCGGCGGTGCCCGTGTCGACGGCGCCCGGCAGTTGCGACACGGCCGGCAGCGCGGCGGCGAGGCCGAGCGCGGCGAGGGCGCCGAGCACGGCGGCCGGCACGAGCGCGCGCACGAGGCGCTGCGCGCGGCCGGGCGCGAAAGCATCAGGGGTTGCGGCAGGCTTGACCAAAGGTGTCCACATCCAGGAAAGCGGTTCAAAGAGGTGTGGGCAGGAACCGTCGGCGGTCCAACCGTCGGGTGACGACGGCGCGGGCGACGGGCGTGCAACAAAACAGGCCCCGCCAGGGGCCTGTGTCGTTCCCGTTCGACCCAACTTGCGGGCGGGGCCCGCTTCGAACGGCGGCGTGAGTTTACCGGGTCGAACCCGGTTATCACGAAGACGCTAAAGAAAGATGACAGCGTGAGTCTACCGATGTTCCGCGAAACGTTAAAAATTTTAAAGAGGGTCGGCTCATTCGTTTCGCACTGCGGTAAATCGGGTTAAATCCGCATTTATTGCGCGACGTGTCGTCAGACTGGCAATTTTTGCGCGCGCACGCGCAGCGCATCGGACGTCCTGACCGCGTCGAACCCGGCGTCGAGCATCGCTTCGGCGTCGCTCCACAGGTTGCCGCGCAGCCGGTTGGTCCAGATCATCGACGCAAACACGCCTTCGAGCAGCGACACGAGATAGACGGCCGCGAGATGGACGTCGAGATCGGCGGCGAGTTCGCCCGCCGCGATCGCCCGGCGCAGCAGCGCCTTCGCGATGCGCAGCATCTGCAGTTCGAGCAGCATGCGGCGCCGCTGCAGCGCGCCGTTCTCCTCGCTCTGCTCGCACTTCGTATAGAGGATCACGAGCACGCGCTGCATTGCGCCCGGTTCGCCGCATTGCTGCAGGTAGTGCGACGCGGCGCGGCGCAGCGTCGCGAACGCGGGGAGGCTGTCGACCGCGTCGAAACCTTCGGACGTGCGCGCGAACGCGCGGTCGCACATCGCGAGACACACTTCCATCTTGTTGCGGTAATGGCCGTACACGGCGCCCCGCGACATCCCGGCCGCCTCGGCGAGGTCGGCCATCGCGGTTTGCGCGACGCCTTTTTCGAGCAGCACGAGCTCGGCGGCGTCGAGGATCCGGTGCTTGATGGCGAGCGATTCTTCCCGGGTCTTGCGGGCCATGTCGTGAATTTCCTTACAGTAAGCTGTCGTTTTATTGACACAGTATGACGAATGATTACAAACGACCATATTTAATCAGTCGTGACTGATTATAATCGGCCACCCTGAGCCGCCGCATTGTATCGGCGGCGAATGATCCGAGGTCAGAACATGAATAACAACTGCACCCTGTGGCGCCGCCTGCGGCTGGCGCCGTTCGCGCTCGCGGCGATGCTGGCCGTGGCCGGATGCGGAAAGGGCGAACCGGACAAGGCGCCGGACACCATTCAGAAGGCGACGGTCGTCACGGTGCGTCCGGTCGCCGTGCCGATGACCGTCGAATTGCCGGGCCGGCTCGACGCGTATCGACAGGCGCAGGTGCGCGCGCGGGTCGCGGGCATCGTCACCGCACGCACTTACGAAGAAGGGCAGGAAGTGAAGCAGGGCGCCGTGCTGTTCCGCATCGATCCCGCGCCGCTGAAAGCTGCCCGCGATGCCGCGCAGGGGGCGCTCGCGAAGGCGCAGGCCGCCGCGCTCGCGGCGAGCGACAAGCGCCGCCGTTACGACGACCTGGTGCGCGACCGCGCGGTCAGCGAGCGCGATCACACCGAGGCCGTCGCCGACGATACGCGGGCGAAGGCCGACGTCGCTTCCGCGAAGGCCGAGCTCGCCCGCGCGCAACTGCAGCTCGACTACGCGACCGTCACCGCGCCGATTTCGGGCCGCGCGCGGCGCGCGCTCGTCACCGAAGGCGCGCTCGTCGGCCAGGACCAGGCGACGCCGCTCACGACGGTCGAGCAGCTCGATCCGATCTACGTGAACTTCTCGCAACCGGCGGCCGACGTCGACGCGTTGCGCCGCGCGGTGAAGAGCGGGCGCGCGACGGGCATCGCGCAGCATGACGTGACGGTGACGCTGCTGCGCGCCGACGGCACCGCGTATCCGCTGAAGGGCAAGCTGCTGTTCAGCGATCTCGCGGTCGATCCGACCACGGACACGGTCGCGATGCGCGCGCTGTTCCCGAACCCGGAGCGCGAGCTGCTGCCGGGCGCGTACGTGCGGATCGCGCTCGATACGGCCGTCGACCGCCGCGCGATCCTCGTGCCGCGCGATGCGCTGCTGCGCACGGCCGATCGCACGTCGGTGCGCGTGGTGGGCGCGAACGGCAAGGTGAAGGACGTCGAGGTCGTCGCGGACCAGATGAGCGGTCGCGACTGGCGCGTCACGCGCGGCCTCGCGGGCGGCGAGCGCGTGATCGTCGACAACGCCGCGCAGTTCGCGCCCGACACGACCGTGAAGCCCGTCGAGCACGCAGCGCCGACCCGGGCCGCATCGCAGGCGGCCGCCCGTCAAACCTGACCGGTTCAATCGATCAACATGGCACGTTTCTTCATCGATCGCCCCGTCTTCGCGTGGGTGATCGCACTCTTCATCATGCTCGGCGGCGCGTTCGCGATCCGCGCGCTGCCGGTGGCGCAGTACCCGGACATCGCGCCGCCCGTCGTCAGCATCTATGCAACGTATCCGGGTGCGTCCGCGCAGGTCGTCGAGGAATCGGTGACCGCGCTGATCGAGCGCGAAATGAACGGCGCGCCGGGGCTGCTGTACACGTCCGCGACGAGCAGCGCCGGCGCCGCGTCGCTGTACCTGACGTTCAAGCAGGGCGTGAACGCCGATCTCGCGGCCGTCGAAGTGCAGAACCGGTTGAAGACGGTCGAGGCGCGCTTGCCCGAACCGGTGCGGCGCGACGGCATCCAGGTCGAAAAGGCCGCCGACAACATCCAGCTCGTCGTATCGCTGACGTCGGACGACGGCCGGATGACCGCCGTGCAGCTCGGCGAATATGCATCGGCGAACGTCGTGCAGGCGCTGCGCCGCGTCGACGGCGTCGGCAAAGTGCAATTCTGGGGCGCCGAATATGCGATGCGCATCTGGCCCGACCCGGTGAAGATGGCCGGGCACGGCCTCACCGCGTCGGACATCGCATCGGCCGTGCGCGCGCACAACGCACGCGTGACGGTCGGCGACATCGGCCGCAGCGCGGTGCCGGACAGCGCGCCGATCGCGGCGACGGTGTTCGCCGATGCACCGCTGAAGACGCCGGCCGACTTCGGCGCGATCGCGCTGCGCACGCAGCCGGACGGCTCCGCGCTGTACCTGCGCGACGTCGCGCGCGTCGAGTTCGGCGGCAACGACTACAACTATCCGTCGTACGTGAACGGCAAGGTCGCGACCGGGATGGGCATCAAGCTCGCGCCGGGTTCGAACGCGGTGGCCACCGAGAAGCGCGTGCGCGCGACGATGGACGAACTGTCCGCGTATTTCCCGCCGGGCGTGAAATACCAGATCCCGTACGAGACGTCGTCGTTCGTGCGCGTGTCGATGAACAAGGTCGTCACGACGCTGATCGAGGCCGGTGTGCTGGTGTTCCTCGTGATGTTCCTGTTCATGCAGAACCTGCGTGCGACGCTGATTCCGACGCTCGTCGTGCCGGTCGCGCTCGCGGGCACGTTCGGCGTGATGTATGCGGCCGGCTTCTCGATCAACGTGCTGACGATGTTCGGGATGGTGCTCGCGATCGGCATCCTGGTCGACGATGCGATCGTCGTCGTCGAGAACGTCGAGCGGCTGATGGTCGAGGAGGGGCTCGCGCCGTACGACGCGACCGTCAAGGCGATGCAGCAGATCAGCGGCGCGATCGTCGGCATCACCGTGGTGCTGACGTCGGTGTTCGTGCCGATGGCGTTCTTCGGTGGCGCGGTGGGCAACATCTACCGGCAGTTCGCGCTGTCGCTCGCGGTATCGATCGGCTTCTCGGCGTTCCTCGCGCTGTCGCTGACGCCCGCGCTGTGCGCGACGCTGCTCAAGCCGGTGTCCGGCGACCATCACGAGAAGCGCGGCTTCTTCGGCGGGTTCAACCGCTTCGTCGCGCGTTCGACGCAACGCTATGCGACGCGCGTCGGCGCGATGCTGAAGAAGCCGCTGCGCTGGCTCGTCGTGTACGGCGCGCTGACGGCGGCCGCGGTGCTGATGCTCACGCAGCTGCCGACCGCGTTCCTGCCCGACGAAGACCAGGGCAACTTCATGGTGATGGTGATCCGCCCGCAGGGCACGCCGCTGGCCGAAACGATGCAGAGCGTGCGCGAGGTCGAGTCGGCGATCCGCCGTGACGAGCCGACCGCGTATACGTATGCGCTCGGCGGCTTCAACCTGTACGGCGAAGGGCCGAACGGCGGGATGATCTTCGTCACGCTGAAGAACTGGAAGGAACGCAAGGCCGCGCGCGATCAGGTGCAGGCGATCGTCGCGCGGATCAACGAGCGCTTCGCGGGCACGCCGAACGCCACGGTGTTCGCGATGAATTCGCCGGCGCTGCCCGATCTCGGTTCGACGAGCGGCTTCGACTTCCGGCTGCAGAATCGCGGCGGGCTCGACTACGCGACCTTCAGCGCCGCGCGCGAGCAGCTGCTCGCGGCGGCCGGCAAGGAGCCGGCGCTCACCGACGTGATGTTCGCCGGCACGCAGGACGCGCCGCAGCTGAAGCTCGACATCGACCGCGCGAAGGCGTCGGCGCTCGGCGTGTCGATGGACGAGATCAACACGACGCTCGCGGTGATGTTCGGTTCCGACTATATCGGCGACTTCATGCACGGCACGCAGGTGCGCCGCGTGATGGTGCAGGCCGACGGACGGCACCGGCTCGATCCGGACGACGTGAAGAAGCTGCGCGTGCGCAACGCGCGCGGCGAGATGGTGCCGCTCGCCGCGTTCGCGACGCTGCACTGGACGCTCGGGCCGCCGCAGCTCACGCGCTACAACGGCTATCCGTCGTTCACGATCAACGGCTCGGCCGCGCCCGGCCACAGCAGCGGCGAAGCGATGCGCGCGATCGAGCGGCTCGCCGCGAAGCTGCCGGCCGGCATCGGCCATGCGTGGTCGGGGCAGTCGTTCGAGGAGCGGCTGTCGGGCGCGCAGGCGCCGATGCTGTTCGCGCTGTCGGTGCTCGTCGTGTTCCTTGCGCTCGCCGCGCTGTACGAAAGCTGGTCGATCCCGTTCGCGGTGATGCTGGTCGTCCCGCTCGGCGTGATCGGCGCGGTGCTCGGCGTCACGCTGCGCGCGATGCCGAACGACATCTACTTCAAGGTGGGGCTGATCGCGACGATCGGATTGTCTGCGAAGAACGCGATCCTGATCGTCGAAGTCGCGAAGGATCTCGTCGCGCAGCGCATGTCGCTCGTCGACGCGGCGCTCGAAGCCGCGCGCCTGCGGCTGCGGCCGATCGTGATGACGTCGCTTGCGTTCGGCGTCGGCGTGCTGCCGCTCGCGTTCGCGTCGGGCGCCGCGTCCGGCGCGCAGATGGCGATCGGCACCGGCGTGCTCGGCGGCGTGATCGCGGCGACGGTGCTCGCGGTGTTTCTCGTCCCGCTGTTTTTCGTGATCGTCGGCCGACTGTTCGACGTCGGCCCGCGCCGGCGCGGCGGCGCGCAGCCGGCGGAGATGGAGGGTTCCCGATGAGGTTTGCGTTGAATGCACGCGCCGCGCCGAGTACGCGGCTCGCACTGGCCGCCGCGCTCGGATTCACGCTCGCCGGCTGCTCGCTCGCGCCGCGTTACGAGCGGCCCGCGGCGCCGGTGCCGGCGAGCTATGCACCGGTCGATGGCGGTACGGAGCAGGGTGCTGAGCCGGCTGCGTCCGATGCCGCATTGCTCGACGACTGGCGCGCGTATTTCACCGATCCGGCGCTGCAGACGTGGATCGACGCCGCGCTCGCGAACAATCGCGACCTGCGGATCGCGGCCGGCCGCCTCGACGAAGCGCGCGCGCTGTACGGCGTGCAGCGCGCGGACCGGATGCCGGCGATCGATGCGAACCTCGGCTACGAGCGCACGCGCCAGTACGACCCGGTGCTGCGTGAAAGCGCGGTGAGCGGGCTGTATCGCGCGGGCGTCGGCATCAGCGCGTACGAACTCGACCTGTTCGGCCGCGTGCGCAACCTGTCCGATGCGGCGCTTGCCGAGTATTTCGCGACGGCCGACGCGCAGCGCACGGTGCGCATCGGCGTGATCGCGGAAGTCGCCGCCGCGTACGTGTCCGAACGATCGTTGCACGAGCAGCTGGAGCTCGCGCAGCGCACGCTCGACGCGCGCGAGCGCATCGCATCGCTCACGCAGCGTCGCTACGCGGCCGGCACGAGCGATGCGATCGAGCTGCGCTCGGCCGAGATGCTCGTCGCGTCCGCGCGTGCGTCGCGGGCGGCGCTGCAGCGCGAACACGCGCAGTCGGTGCGCGCGCTGCAATTGCTCGCCGGCGATTTCGCGCGCACGGTGCCGGCCGACGGCCCCGCGCTCGACGCGCTCGCGATCGCGCCGGTCGCACCCGGTGCGCCGAGCGCGCTGCTCGAACGGCGGCCCGACATCCGGCAGGCCGAGTCGCGGCTCAAGGCCGCGAATGCGCAGATCGGCGCCGCGCGCGCGGCGTTCTTTCCGCGCATTGCGCTGACGACCGACTACGGGTCGGTCAGCGATGCGTTCTCGAGCTTGTTCGCAGGCGGCATGAGCGTGTGGACGTTCGCGCCGCGCATCACGCTGCCGCTCTTTGCGGGCGGCCGCAATCGCGCGAATCTCGACGTCGCGAACGCGCGCAAGCACATCGCGATCGCCGAATACGAGAAAACCGTGCAGACCGCGTTCCGCGAGGTGGCCGACGCGTTCGCCGCGCGCGACTGGATCGATCGCCAGCTGGCGGCGCAGCAGGACGTGAACGCGGCCGACGGCGCGCGCCTCAAGCTCGCCGAGCGCCGCTATGCGGGCGGCGTCGCGACGTACCTCGAACTGCTCGACGCGCAGCGCAGCACGTACGAGTCGGGGCAGGAACTGATCCGGCTCAAGCAGCTGAAGCTCGCGAACGCGATAGCGCTGTATCGTGCGCTCGGCGGCGGGTGGACGCCGGCCGGCGCCGCACAGTCGGCTGCGTGAGTCGTTGATCGCGCCGGCGGCGGTCGCGCATCGCGCAGCGTCGTCGCCGGCTCTCACCGCGATTGATTCCGCCGGGCCACCGGCAGGGATCGACGGCGAACGCGTCCGCGTCTCGTCGTCACGTTCGGGTTTCTCCAGGCTGTCGGGTTGAAGGGCGAAGGCTGCCCTCGACCCGACACACGCATCATGGCGACCGATCGCATCGCCGCACGGCGCGCCGATCGTGCCGAACTTTCTTCTTTTCGATTTCATCCGACACACCGGATCGCGGTGGGCGCGTCGTCGCGTCGGTGCGCTGAATATCGCCAATATCGCCAATATCGCCAATATCGCCATCGCGAGCGGTTTTCTGCCGGGTTTTTAATCCTGAATTGACGAATCGATTAATTCGCGCGTTGCGAATAATAAGGGGCGACAAAATGTCGCGGTAAAACGTTTGGATGTATTCGGCAATCGTTTGCGCGCGAAATTGGAGGCAAAGAAAAGCGTCGATTAATTTCCTGTCAGTTGAAAATTGCCGAATCTTTTCGTTGCGATCGGACAACGATGGCCGGATCGGACAGCGTTTTGTCATTGCGAACGGGTAATCGCTGGAAGCCTCTGCTGGCGAGGCGCGGTGGTTCGAAGGCGGGCTTGAAAAGGAAATATCCTTGAATTTCAGCGGGTTCGGGGGAATGGGAAAGGACTGCGGACGAACCATGTCGTGATTCGGAATTGACGGGAAATGATCGATTTGAAGAAGGCTGAATCGGACATTGTCATGTTTGATTTGACAATGATTTACAGAAAACTTTCATCTCTATCTCGATAATGCCGCCTCGTGACGGACGGGAGCCAACCACACGCTGCCTTTTGTATCCGCCACGTCGTCCATTCCCTTTGCAATTCTCACGGAAAACGTCATGAAAAAATCCCTCCTGACCGCTGTCGCACTCGCAGCCCTGTCCACGTCGGCGTTCGCGGCCGGCACCGGCACGATCAACTTCACGGGCGAGATCGTCGCGGGCGCATGCGGCATCGATTCGGGCTCGGTCAACCAGACCGTGAACCTCGGCAAGGTGCCGACACACACGTTCAAGAAGGCCGGCGACAAGTCCGAGCCGGTCAAGTTCGACATCGTGCTGACCGACTGCGACACCAGCATCGCGAAGAACGCATTCTTCACGTTCACGGGCACGTCGAACGCCGCGCAGCCGAAACTGCTCGCGACGATCGGTTCGGCGACCAACGTCGGCATCCGCGTGCAGGGCGCGACGGGCGAAGACCTCGACAACGGCGTCGAGCAGGCCGCCGCAACGCTGCTGCAGAACGGCAACAACACGGTGCGCTTCGCCGCGCGCTACGAATCGACGGCAGCCGACGTGACGCCCGGTACGGCCGACGGCGTCGCGAACTTCACGGTTCGCTACCAGTAAGCGGCCGTAGCGGAGAAGGGGTGCACGCACCCTTTCTCCGTGTCCGTTACTTCCCGTTTCCCTTTCCCCGGATTTTCGGTAGCGCCGCGTGCGAATCAGACATTCCTTCCTTTGCGTCTCCGTGCTGGTCGTCGGCAGCCAGAGCCATGCGACGGAATTCAATTCGTCGTTCCTCGACATCGGCGGCAGCAGCAACGTCGACCTGTCGCAGTTCTCGCAGGCCGACTTCACGCTGCCGGGCGAGTACATGCTCGACGTGCAGGTCAACGACCTGTTCTACGGACTGCAGGCGATCCAGTTCATCGCGCTCGACGGTTCCGGCGCGGGCAAGCCGTGCCTGGCACCCGAACTCGTCGCGCAGTTCGGGCTGAAGCCGTCGCTCGCAAAGGACCTGCCGCGCTTCCAGGGCGGCCGCTGCGTCGATCTCGGCGCGATCGAGGGCGCAACCGTGCGCTACCTGAAGAGCGACGGGCGGCTCAAGATCACGATTCCGCAGGCCGCGCTCCAGTTCACCGATTCGTCGTATCTGCCGCCGGAGCGATGGTCCGACGGAATTGCCGGCGCGATGCTCGACTACCGTGTGATCGCGAGCACGAATCGCAACTTCGGCGCGGTCGGCGAACAGACGAATTCGATCCAGGCGTACGGGACGATCGGCGCGAACTGGGACGCATGGCGCTTTCGCGGCGACTATCAGGCGCAGTCGAACGCGGGCAGCAGCGCGTATGCGGACCGCACGTTCCGCTTCAGCCGGCTTTACGCGTTTCGCGCGCTGCCGTCGATTCAGTCGACCGTGACGTTCGGCGACGACTACCTGAGCTCGGACATTTTCGACACGTTCGCGCTGACGGGCGCGTCGATCCGCAGCGACGACCGCATGCTGCCGCCGTCGCTGCGCGGCTATGCGCCGCTGATCGCGGGCGTCGCGCGTACCAATGCGACCGTGACCGTGTCGCAGGCCGGCCGCGTGCTGTACGTGACGCGCGTGTCGCCCGGTGCGTTCGCGCTGCAGAACATCAACACGAGCGTGCAGGGCACGCTCGACGTCGCGGTCGAGGAAGAGGACGGCAGCGTGCAGCGCTTCCAGGTGACGACCGCCGCCGTGCCGTTCCTCGCCCGCACCGGGCAGCTGCGCTACAAGGCCGCGGTCGGCAAGCCGCGCCAGTTCGGCGGCGCCGGCATCACGCCGTTCTTCGGTTTCGGCGAAGCGGCGTACGGTCTGCCGTTCGACGTCACGGTGTACGGCGGCTTCATTGCCGCCTCGGGCTATACGTCGATCGCGCTCGGCGTCGGCCGCGATTTCGGCACGTTCGGCGCGGTGTCGGCCGACGTCACGCACGCTCGCGCGCGGCTGTGGTGGAACGGCGCGACGCGCAACGGCAACTCGTACCGCATCAACTATTCGAAGCACTTCGACGGGCTCGACGCCGACGTGCGCTTCTTCGGCTATCGCTTCTCCGAGCGCGAGTACACGAACTTCGCGCAGTTTTCGGGCGACCCGACCGCGTACGGCCTCGCGAACAGCAAGCAGCGCTACTCGGCGACGCTGTCGAAGCGCTTCGGCGACACGTCGACCTATTTCTCGTACGACCAGACGACCTACTGGGCCCGCGCATCGGAGCAGCGCGTCGGCCTGACGCTCACGCGCGCGGTCTCGCTCGGCGCACTGCGCAACCTGAACGTCAGCGTGTCGGCGTTTCGCACGCAGAGCGCGGGCGCGAGCGGCAACCAGTTGTCGGTGACCGCGACGCTGCCGATCGGCGGCCGCCACACCGTCACGTCGAACCTGACGACCGGCAACGGCAGCACGAGCGCGAACGCGGGCTACATCTACGACGATCCGGCCGGCCGCACCTACCAGATCAATGCGGGCGCGACCGACGGCCGCGCGTCGGCGAACGCGAGCCTCCGGCAGCGCACGTCGACGTACCAGCTGACCGCGCAGGCATCGACGCTCGCGAACGCGTACGCGGCAGCGTCGCTGGAACTCGACGGCTCGTTCGTCGCGACGCAGTACGGCGTGTCCGCGCACGCGAACGGCAACGCGGGCGACACGCGCCTGCTGGTGTCGACCGACGGCGTGCCGGGCGTGCCGCTGTCCGGCACGCTCGCGCATACCGATGCGCGCGGCTACGCGGTGCTCGACGGGATCTCGCCGTACAACGTGTACGACGCGACCGTCAACGTCGAGAAGCTGCCGCTCGAAGTGCAGGTGTCGAACCCGATCCAGCGGATGGTGCTGACCGACGGTGCGATCGGCTTCGCGAAATTCTCCGCCGCGCGCGGCAGCAACCTGTACCTGACGCTGACGGGCGCGGACGGCAAGCCGCTGCCGTTCGGCGCATCGGTGCAGGACGCGGCGAACGGCAAGGAGCTCGGCATCGTCGGCGAGGGCGGCGCCGCGTTCCTGACCCAGGTGCAGCCGAAATCCACGCTCGCGGTGCGCGCAGGCGAACGCACGCTGTGCACGGTGGACACGCTGCCGAATCAGCTTCAACTCGAAGGCACGCCGATTCCGGTGACGTGCCGCACGCGTGGCGAGTCGCATGCGGCGGCTGCCCGCGTCGAACGATGACTCTCACGGATCCAGCGATGAACCATCCTTTCTCCCTTTCCTTCCTGCGACGCGCGTCGTGCATGCTGAGCGCAGGTGCGCTGCTGGCGGGTGCCGCACACGCGGCGATCGTGCCGGACCGCACGCGCGTGATCTTCAACGAAGGCGAACAGGCCGCGATCGTCACGATCACCAACAAGAGCGCGACGTATCCGTATCTCGTGCAGTCGTGGCTCGAAGATGCGCACGGCAACAGGATCACGTCGCCGCTGATGGTCGTGCCGCCGCTGCAGCGCATCGAGGCGAACGAGCGCAACGTGCTGCGGATCGCGAAGCTGCCCGGCGCCGCGCTGCCGGCCGATCGCGAATCGGTGTTCTACCTGAACATCCGCGAAGTGCCGCCGAAGACCGATACGCCGAACACGCTGCAGATCGCGCTGCATACGCAGATGAAGCTGTTCTACCGGCCGAAGGGCGTGCAGCCGGCGCGCGACGAGGACTGGACGCTGCCGATGACGCTGCGTATCGACGCGGCCGCGCACCAGCTCGTGTTCGACAATCCGACGCCGTACCACGTGACGGTGGTCGACGTGGCGGCGGGTGCGCAGAAGACGCCGGTGCCGCTCGCGCCGGTGATGGTAAGCCCGATGAGCACGGCCGACGTGCCGTTCAAGGCGGCGACGCCGTCGACGCTGTTCGTCACGCACATCGACGATTACGGCGGCCAGGTGGCGGTCGAGTATGCATGCGACGCCGGTGCCTGCAAGAGCGTGAAGCGATGAGCGGCGCCGTGCACGAACGGCCAGCGCCGGCCGCGTGGCTGCGGTGGCTCATGCTCGCAGTGCTGCTCGTGTCGGCGCAGCCTGCATGGGCGCTGCGCTGCCTGACGAACAGCGGCGCGACGTCGCTGACCGAGCCGATCGGCGGCGTGGCGTCGTATCCGACCGACGCGCCGGACGGCTACGTGATCTGGGTGTCGCCGGTCCGCACGACGTCCGGGTATTGCTACAAGGACCTCGGTGACGCCGGCAGCCTGAAGGTCGTCGACAACATCTATTTCTACGCGAACCCGAACCGTACCGATCCGGCCGCATGGGGGCTCGAGATCGGCATTCGCTACAAGGGCATCGACTATTTCGACAAGACCAGCAATCGCGGCGGCGGCGTGTTCACCGGCTATTCGGTACCGCCGTGCAGCAGGTACGACTTCGATCGCGGGCGGTGCCAGCAGACCCGGATCAGCATCGACTACCAGGTCGTCGTGCGCAAGAAGGGCAACTGGGTCCAGCCGCCGAGCGACGTCTATACCGTGTTCCAGTTCGACGGCGAGTTCGGGCTGAATGCCTACAACCCGAGCTTCCAGTACCGGCTGAGCGGCCTGCGCAACCTGAAGCCGACGCCATGCTTCGTCGACGTGCTGGTCACGCCCGAACCGGGCATCGTCAACTTCGGGCAGGTGCAGGCGGTCGGCAACGGCTTCATGCCGGCGGTGCCGCGCAAGCGGTTCTCGCTGTCGCTGACGAAGAAATGCAACGTCGCGGTGCGGGTGGACGGTTACTTCGAAACGAGCTTTCCGGTGCAGAACGGCCTGCTGGTGCCCGCGAAGGACAGCAATTTCGGGATCGGGATCGAGGACAGCCAGGGCAACGCGATCCCGTTCAACCAGCAGTTCACGCTCGCGCAGTTTCCGTCGAACGTGATGAATCAAAGCGTGTTGATGGACGCGGTGCTGAAGTCGTTCGGTGCGCCGAAGATCGGCCGATTCGATGCGACCGCAACGATCCGCCTGTTCATCTACTGACGTGCGCGCATGCGCGACCATGAAAAAAACGCCGGCATGCCGGCGTTTTTCTTCGAGGCTGCTGCGCGGCGCTCAACGCACCCAGCGGCACACCTTGTGATGATGATGCTCGAAGTGGCACACGCGATGCGGGTGCGCTTCGGCGATCGCCGGCACCAGCACGGCGGCGGCAACGGCGGCGGCGGTCAGGGTTTTCAGTAGCGTCTTCATGTCGAGGTCCTGTCGTTCAATATCGGTTCACGGGAAGGGGAGCAGTTACCACTGCGGGCGCTGATCGTCGCGGCGATCGTCGCGACGGTCGTCCCGGCCATCGTCACGACCGCGCGGATGCTGTGCTTCCCAGTCGTGGCGCTCCCAGTAGCGATGTCCGTCCCAGTAGCGATCGCCATGCCAGCCGATCGTGACTTCAGCCGGGCCGGGGTAGGCCACGCAGCCGGTGAGCATCACGCTCGCCAGCGCGCCGGCCATGACCGCGGATAACACGATGGATTTCATGTCGTTCTCCGTTGGAAACAGCACGGCGATCGTACGAGCCCCCAAAATTTCACGTGGTAAGAAGTTGCTACGGCGGATGACAGCCGTACGCATTCCGTCAGGCCCGTGAAAGAGTGCCCCGCCGCCGGGCCAGCGAGCGGACCTGTGCGAATGCGCGGTACGCGCGGTGGGGCGGCGCTTGGGCCGTGGATCTCCGTGCGCGCCGGTCTCCACTGTACTTCCTTTCATGCGGAAAGCTTTCGCGCACACGACCGGTCCCGCGTCCCGTCCCGTCCGTCGAAACACCGCTTCCGGCGATTGATCAGACAAATCCTGATGGCCGGAAGGGGAATCCGGTAATCGGATTGAGAATGATTTGCGTTTACGTTAAATTGCGCTATCTCGGAATTGGACGGAGCAGATCGATGGCAATGGCGGAAGTGCTCGAACGGCCGGCAGCGGCGACGGCGAACCCGTTCCTCGGCAGTTGTCCGGACCGCCCGCCGCGTCCCGCGCCGCGCGCGCGTCGTGCCGCGGAACCGCAGGCGCAGGGCGCGCTGCTCGACGTGCTGGTCGCTCATCGCGCGATGCTCGTGAACGTCGCGCGCGGCTTCGTCGGCTGCGCGAGCCGCGCCGAAGACGTGGTGCACGACGTGTTCGTGAAGCTCGTCGAATTCCCGAACCAGGACGCGGTGCGCCAGCCGGTCGCGTACGTGACGCGGATGGTGCGCAACGCGTCGATCGACGCGTGCCGCCGGCAAAGTCTCGAAAACGTCTATCACACCGAAGAGGACGACGGCTTCGACGTGCCGTCGCCGGAGCCGACCCCCGAAGCCGCGCTGATGACGCGCGACACGCTGCGCCGCGTGTGGGCCGCGCTCGACGATCTGCCGGCGCGCAGCCGCGCGGCGTTCGAGATGGTGCGGCTGCGCGAGGAAACGCTGCAGACCGCGGCGCGCGCGTTGAACGTGTCGCAGACGCTCGTGCACTTCATGGTGCGCGACGCGGAGCGGCACTGCGCGGAATGCCTCGACGCGTGTCATCGCGGCGTCGCATGCCCGGTGTTTCTCGGCGGCCGCGCGCGGCGGCGGTAAAAAATCGTGCCGGCCAATCGTCTTCAACCCAGGAGCGGCCGACTCGACCCGACTCGACGATTTGCCGCTTCGCCTCCTTCAACCGCCTCCCGCATTTTTCGATCATGACGCAAGCCACGACGCCTTCCGCCGACACCGACGACCTCGTCTACACGGTCGTCATCAACGACGAAGAACAGTATTCGATCTGGCCGACGTTCCGGCCCGTGCCGGCCGGCTGGCGCGAAATCGGCGTGAGCGGCCCGAAGGCCGACTGCCTCGCGCACATCGAGACGGTCTGGACCGACATGCGCCCCGCGAGCCTGCGCCGCGCGATGGACGGCGAGCGCGCTTCCCGCACGTCGTGACCCGCTGCGCCGCGGGTGCGGCGCGCCACCTGAAGAGGACGTTGCATGACCCTGCTTTCGTTGCCGACGCTCGACGACCTGCGTATCGAGCCGGGACTGCCCACCGTCGTGTCGCCGCGCAGCGCCGACGGCATGTCGATCGACGAGCTCGCGCCGCTCGCGCATGCGATCGCGGCCGACACGCTCGAACGCGCGGGCGGCGTGCTGTTCACGGGCTTTCACGTGCCGTCGATCGATGCGTTCCAGCAGTTCGCGGCATCGTTCGGCGATCCGCTGATCGGCTATGAATACGCGTCGACGCCGCGCAGCCAGGTCGAAGGCGCGGTCTACACGTCGACCGAATACCCGCCGCATCGGGCGATTCCGCTGCACAACGAGCAATCGTATACGCGCGAATGGCCGCTGCGGATCTGGTTCCACTGCGCGCTCGCGGCGCCGAAGGGTGGGGCGACGCCGATCGCGGACAGCCGCGCCGTCCATCGTGCGCTCGATCCGGCGCTCGTCGCGCGCTTCGAGCAGCGCGAGCTGCTGTACGTGCGCAATTTCGGCCAGGGGCTCGACCTGCCGTGGCAGCAGTCGTTCGGCACCGACGAGCCGGCCGAAGTCGAGCGGATGTGCGCGGCGCGCGGCATCGAATGCGCATGGCGCACCGGCGACGACGGCGAACTGCTGCTGCGCACGCGCGAGCGCTGCCAGGCCGTCGCGCGCCATCCGCGCACGGGCGAGCGCGTGTGGTTCAACCAGGCGAACCTGTTTCACCTGTCCGCGCTCGACGACGACATGCAGGAAGCGCTCGTCGACGCGGTCGGAATCGACAACGTGCCGCGCAACGTCTATTACGGCGACGGTGCGCCGCTCGAGGCCGACGCGCTCGCGGAGATTCGCGGCGTGCTCGATCGCCAGCGCATCGTGTTCCCGTGGCAGACGGGCGACGTGCTGATGCTCGACAACATGCTGACCGCGCATGCGCGCGACCCGTTCGAAGGACCGCGCAAGGTGGTCGTCGCGATGGCGCAGAGTTACACGGCGCCGCGCGCGGCCGAACGGAGGACCGATGACGCGTAGTACCGCCGCGCTTGCCGCGCGCGGATTGACGGTGGGCTATCGCGACCATGTCGTGATCGACGGGCTGGACCTGTCGATCGCGGCCGGCCGCGTCACGGCGCTGTGCGGCCCGAACGGCTGCGGCAAGAGCACGCTGCTGCGCACGCTTGCGGGCCTGCAGCCCGCGCGTGCGGGCCACGTCGACGTGAACGGCAGGTCGCTCGCGTCGTTGCGCCGTCGCGCGCTCGCGCGCGAGCTGACGATGCTCGCGCAGTTCAACCAGATTCCGTCGGGGCTGACCGTGCGCGAACTCGTCGCGTACGGACGCTACGCATACGGCGGGTTCCTGCGCGGGCTGTCGCGCGCCGATCATGCGGCGATCGAGGAGGCGCTCGACACGAGCGGGCTCGCCGGCGACGCCGAGCGCGACGTCGGCGCGCTGTCGGGCGGCGAGCGGCAGCGCGCGTGGATCGCGATGGCGCTCGCGCAGCAGGCGCCGATCGTGCTGCTCGACGAGCCGACGACCTATCTCGACATCCATCACCAGCTCGACATCCTCGACGCGCTGCGTGCGCTGAACCGCGCGCGCGGGCTGACGATCGTCTGGGTCTTGCACGACCTGAACCAGGCGGCCGCGTACAGCGACGACATCGTGCTGATGCGCGCCGGCCGCGTCGTCGCGCAAGGCTCGCCCGACGCGATGCTGGAGCCCGCGCAACTGCGCGCGGCGTTCGGCGTCGACATGCTGAAGCTCGCGCATCCGCAAACGGGCGCGCCGATGTGCGTGCCGGCATATGGTCCGCCGGAGCCGCAGGCATCGGATGCTGCGCGCGCGGTCGAGCGCGCGCTCGACCGGGACATCGCGGTATGACGACGTTCGCGATGCGCAAGCGACTCGCGGCGAGCGGGCAGCGTGCCGCACCGGCGCGGCGCGCCGGCGCGATCGCGCTCGGCCTCGTCGTGCTGATCGCCGTGCTGGCGGTGCTGCGCGTCGCACCGGACCTGCGCGTGTGGTGGAACGCGGTGCCGGGCAGCGACGCCGCCGCGCTCGCCGGCGTATTCCTGTTGGACCTGAACCTGCCGCGCGTCGCGGCCGCGCTCGTCGCGGGCGGCTGCCTCGGCGTCGCCGGCGCGCTGTTCCAGTCGCTCACGCGCAACCCGCTCGCATCGCCCGATCTGCTCGGCGTGACGGGCGGCGCGCAACTCGGCCTGCTTGCGGCGATGCTGGTGCCGGCGCTCGCCGGTGTCGCAGCGGTGCCGCTGCTGTTCGTCTGCGGGCTGATTGCCGCCGCGCTCGCGATCGTCGCGGCCGGCGGCTGGCGCGCGACGCCGCTGCGGCTCGTGCTGGCGGGCAGCGTCTGCATGCTGCTGTTCGCGGCGCTGTCGACGCTCGTGCTCGCGTTCTTCGAGCAGAACATCGCGGGCGCCGCGCTGTGGACCAACGGCAGTCTCTATCAACCGGGCGCGGCCGGGCTCGCGCTCGCCGCGCGCTGGCTCGTCGTGCCGATCGTCGCGCTGCCGTTCGTGATCCGGCCGCTGAATCCGCTCGCGCTCGGCGACGATGCGGCGGCCGCGTCCGGCGTGCGCGTCGACGCGACGCGGCTCGCCGCGACGATCGTCGCGGTCGCGTTCACCAGCGTGGCCGTCAGCATCGCGGGCCCGCTGTCGTATGTCGGGCTCGTCGCGCCGAACCTGCTGCGCCAGGTGCGCGGCGCACGCGCGGCTCGGCTCGGCGTGCTGGTGCCGCTGTCGGCGCTCGCCGGCGGCGCGCTCGTGCTCGTCACCGACAGCGCGGTGCTCGCCTCGGGCCTCGACGCGACGCTGTCGACCGGCGTCGCCATCGCACTGGTCGGCACGCCGCTGATGCTTGCGATGATCCGGCGCGGCGCCGCGTGGTCGGGCGTGCTGCACGCGCAGGCCGAACGCGCGGCCGGCAGCGGCTCGACGCGGATCGTCGGCTGGCTCGAACGGCTCGGCTGGCCGCGGCGCACCGCGCTGTTCGTCGCGGGCGGCGTGCTCGTCGTGTTCGTCGGCGTGTCGGCCGGCCCCGAATGGCTGTCGCCCGCGCGCTGGTTCGCGGCGCTGTCGGGTCACGACGCGCTCGCGCGGATGCTGCTCGACCTGCGCCTGCCGCGGCTGCTGTGCGCGCTGCTCGCGGGCGTGCTGCTGGCCGTGAGCGGCGTCGCGATGCAAAGCGTCGTGCGCAATCCGCTCGCGGGGCCCGAAGTGCTCGGCGTCACGCAGGGCGCGGGGCTCGTCACGCTGTTCGCGTTGTCGACGTGGCCGCTGATGGGCCACGTGACGCTCGCGGCCGCCGCGTTGACCGGCGGCGGGCTGTCGCTCGCGATCACGCTCGCGCTGAATCACCGGCATCGCTATGCACCGCTCGCGGTCGCGCTGACCGGCATCGCGATCGGCGCGCTGTGGACCACGCTCGCGCAGTGGCTGATCACGCAGGAAAGCGTGCAGCCCGCGCGCTTCGTCGTGTGGCTCGTCGGCGGCACCTACGGCCGCAGCTGGGGCGAAGTGTCGATGCTGCTGCCGTGGTGCGTGCTCGCGGTGCCCGTATTCGCATGGCTCGCGCGGCCGCTCGACATGCTCGCGCTCGGCGACGACCAGGCCGCCGCGCTCGGCCTGCCGGTCGCCGCGCTGCGGCCGCTCGCGCTGACGATCGCGACGCTCGCCGCGTGCGCGGCCGTCGCGGCGGTCGGGCCGGTCGGCTTCATCGGGCTGATGGCGCCGCACGTCGCGACGATGCTCGGCGCACGCCGGCATCGCACGCGTTTGTGGCTCGCGGCCGTCTGCGGCGCGCTGATCCTGGGCTTCGCCGACCTCGCGGCCCGTACGGTCGTCGCGCCGCGCGAGGTGCCGGCCGGCGTGCTGACCGCGCTGATCGGCGCGCCATACCTGCTCGGACTGCTGATTCTCGAGGGGCGCCGCGCCCGGCGCGCGGGCCGATGACGGCGCCGCTCGACGGCGCACGCGCCACGCGCTTCTCGACGTTCGCGCCCGAGCCGTTTGCCGGGTATCTGGACGCCGTGTGGCTCGGCATGCCTGACGATGCGCGTGTGCCAGGCCGCATCGTCGTGCCGCTCGGCGCGCTGCCCGATCATCGCGACGCGATGCTCGACGCGATGGTCCGCCACTACGGCGGCGATCCGGCACGGCATGCGCGCGCGCTGATGTCGCAATGGAGCAAGTACTACTTCGGCCGCGCGGCGCCCGCCGGCGTGGTCGCCGCGCTGACGCTCGGCCGGCCGCTCGACATGGCGCCGGAACGCGCGTTCGTCGCGCTCGACGACGGGATGCCGGCCGCGCTGTACTTCGCGCGCGACGCGCTCGGCGCGCCGTGCGAGCAACCCGCGCCGCGCTATGCGGGCCTCGTCGCGCATCTCGGTGCGGCGATCGCTCTGCTCGCCGCGATGGGCCAGGTGACGCCGCGCGTGCTGTGGAGCAACGCGGGCAACCTGCTCGACTATCTGCTCGACACGTACCGTTCGCTGCCGTGTGCAGCCGATCCCGCGCGCGATGCGGACTGGCTGTTCGGCGCGTCGTGCGTGCCCGGCGAACCGAATCCGCTGCGCATGCCGGTGCGCGACGCCGTGCCGCGCTCGCCGCTGCTGCCGACGCCGTTTCGTGCGCGCCGCGTGTGCTGCCTGCGCTATGAAATTCCTGGAGAAACGCAACTGTGTGGAAGCTGCCCGCTGCTTTTGACGATGGACGACGCGGCGCTCGCCGAGCAGGACGCGATCCGCTGACGCCGCTCGCGCAGGCCGGTCGCCGGCATGCGCTCGGTGCGCTGGCTGCGCTCGGCGCCGCGCTGGTCGCGCCGGCCGTCGCGGTCGCCGACGATGCGCGCGCGGGCCGGCGCAGCGCGGTTGCGCCGCCGGGCCGCGCGCTCGCCGGCAACCGCGTCGTATCGCAGGCGAGCGCGACGATGCTCGTGCGGCCGCAGCGCGTGGTCGCGCTCGACTTCATGTTCGCCGAGAGCGTGATCGCGCTCGACATCGTGCCGGTCGGCATGGCCGATACCGCGTTCTACCCGGGCTGGCTCGGCTACGAGAGCGAGCGGCTCGCGCACGTGACCGACATCGGCTCTCGGCAGGAGCCGGGGCTCGAAGCGATCGCCGCGGTGAAGCCCGATCTGATCATCGGCGTCGGCTTTCGCCATGCGCCGATCTTCGCCGCGCTCGACCGGATCGCGCCGACGATCCTGTTCCAGTTCAGCCCGAACGTGTCCGAAGATGGCGTGCCGGTCACGCAGCTCGACTGGATGCGGCAGATCTTCCGGACGATCGGTCGCGTGACCGGGCGCGATGCGCGCGCGCAAGCGGTCGAAGCGCAACTCGACGCGGGGATCGCACGCAACGCGTCGCGGCTGAAGGCGGCCGGCCGCAGCGGCGAACGCATCGCGCTGCTGCAGGATCTCGGACTGCCCGACCGTTACTGGGCATATACGGGCAACAGCACGTCGGCGGGGCTCGCGCGCGCGCTCGGCCTCGATCCATGGCCGAAGAAGCCGACGCGGGAAGGCACGCTCTACGTGACGTCCGCCGATCTGCTCACGCAACGCGATCTCGCCGTGCTGTTCGTCACCGCAACGGGGACGGACGTGCCGCTGTCGTCGAAACTCGATTCGCCGGTGTGGCGTTTCGTGCCCGCGCTGCGCGAACAGCGGATCGCGCTCGTCGAGCGGAACATCTGGGGCTTCGGCGGGCCGATGTCGGCGCTGAAGCTGGCCGACGTGATGACCGATACGATGCTGACGCTGCCGGCGGTGCGCTGAGCACGTCGAACACGTCAGTCAGGAAGCCGGATACGGGCGTGTCGACGCCCATCTGCCGATGTTCTCGTGCGACGTCAGGCCGGCCTCGTAGCCGGCGCTCCGCACGGCGGGTTGTCGGCGGGCGGGGCGGCGTGGTGGCGAACCGCGTTGTATTCATGTGCCAGGCGAACGCTCGCTGCGCGGTATCCCGATAGCGTCACGGTTTCGAAGTCCACCGACCCGAAGGTCTCTTCCGAATCTTCCCGATACGCTGAACGCGCGAGTGGAATGGCCGCCCCCGCACTGGATTCTCCGCGCGCAGGCGGCGGTCGCCGTCCTGCGCTTACGCGCTCAGCGCGTCGGCACCATCGCGCGCACGCGACCGCGCGGGCGTCGTGTCGCTGACGATCTGCCCGTTGTCGAGCTTCAGCAGCCGGTCGGCGAGATCGAAATAGCGGTCGTCGTGCGTGATCACGATCACCGCCTTGCCGCGTGCGCGCAGCTCGGGCAGCAGCTGCTCGTAGAACACGGCCTTGAACGACGGATCCTGGTCGGCCGCCCATTCGTCGAAGAGATAAAACGGCCGGTCCTCCAGATACGCGACGACGAGCGCGAGCCGCTTGCGCTGCCCGGTCGACAGCGCGCGGTTCGAGAACGCACCGTCGACGACCTTCACCTTGTGATCGAGCGCGAGCTTCGCGACCAGCGCGTTCGCGCGCGCGTCGGCCTGCGCGCGTGCCGGATCGTCCGGATCGACGATGCCGAGCAGCGCATCGAACAGGTGGAAGTCGTTGAACACCGCGCTGAAGCGCTGCCGGTACGCGGCGCGCTCGCGCCAGCCGATCGTGCGGCCGTCGACCTCGATCGAGCCTTCCTCCGGCTCGTAGAGCCCCGTCAACACCTTCGCGAGCGTCGTCTTGCCGCTGCCGTTGCCGCCGACGATGAACACGAGCTCGCCCGGCCGGATCGTCAGGTCGATCGGCCCGATCCGGAACATCCGCTCGTCGCGCTCATGGAAATACGCATGCGTGACGCCGCGCAGCGTGACCGCGCCGGCCGGCGGCACGTCGGGCGCGTCGCTCGCGGGCGGCACCGTGCGCAGCGCGCCGAACTCGGCCATCACGCCTTCGATGCGGCCGAGCGACACGCGCGCCGCATTGACGGTCGGCAGGTTGTTCAGCAGCCCGTCGAGCGGCACCAGCATGAACAGGAACACGACGACGTAGCCGGCCGCGGAGCCCGCATCCGCGTGCACGCCGAGCTGCGGCCAGAACGCGGCCGCGCCGAGGAACACGTAGAACAGGAAGATGATCCAGCCGACGCCGACCGCATACGCGCTGAACGCGCGGCGCCGATGGTCGCGCACTTCGCCGATCGCGGCGCCGAGCTGGCCGTCGACGAACTGGCGGGCGCGCGCGTCATGCAGCTTCAGCTCCTTCGCGCCGGAGAACAGCGAACCGAGGTAGCCGAACAGGCGGTCCTGCGCGTGGCCGGCCGCCTCGAGCGACGCGATCGCGCGCCGGTCGCCGGTGTGGTAGCCGAGCGAGCCCGCGATGATCGCGGTCAGCGCGAGCACGCACACGGGCCACGACAGCCATGCGAGATAGCCGAGGCAGCCGAACACGATCGAGCCGTGCATCACCAGGTTCGGCAGCGCGAAGAACAGCATCGACACGTTGGTCGCGTCGTCGGTCAGCACCGACTGCACCGGAGCGGCACCGATTCGCTCGATGTCGCGCAGCTCGGCCGCGCCGACGCGGCGCGCGAGATGCACGCGCAGCCGCGCCATCGTGTCCTGCGACAGCCGCGCGAACAGCGTGCCCGACACGATCCGCGTGACGAGCGCGATCACCGCGCACAGCGCGAAGCGCCACGCGAGCGCCGCATCGGCGGCGCCGGGCGTCGCCAGCGCGCGGTTCAGCGTCGCGACGAGCAGCACGCTCGCGACGCCGTTGAGCACGCAGGCGACGAGCGCGAGCGCGAGCGACGCGCGGCTTTCGCGCAGCAGCGCGAGGATCAGGCGGGCCGCGGGGCGGCCGGCAGAAGCGTCGAGGGACGGCGGGGAAGAAGGCTCGTGGGCGGCGGTCATCGGCAACGTCGGTAAATGAAGGGCAGGCAAATCATGCGGAAACGGCAAAACTGACGCGAAAGCGGCGCGCGGGCCGGGCCCGGTTGCGGCTTTCCCTCCTGATAGACGAACGGGCCGCGCAAATATTTAGCGATGCGTTCAAAAAATGCGTTCGTTCGGACTTTGCGCGCAAAACGGTAAAAAATCGCCCGCGCCGTTCGTCACACCAGTGAAGCCGCCCAAGCGGCCCCGAGACTTGGCCGAAGCGGCCGGACCGAAGGACTTCACGCACATGACGAGTTTCCCGACTGCGTTGCACCACCGAATCCGCGAACTGGCGCGCGTTGCGCCCGACGCACCCGCGCTCGCCGCGCCTTTCCAGAACGACCTGCGCCTGTCGCGCGGCGCGCTCGACGCACGCGCGTCGCAGCTTGCCCGCCGGTTGCGCGCGGCCGGCGTCGGCGCGGAGGTGCGGGTCGGCGTCTGCGTCGAACGCTCGTGCGAGCTGTTCGTCGCGCTGCTGGCCGTCCTGAAGGCGGGCGGCGTGTTCGTGCCGCTCGATCCGCGTCATCCGGCCGCGCGTCTGGACTGGATCGTCCAGGACGCGCAGCTGCGGCACGGAATCGTCGATGCGGCCGGCCGCGCGGCGCTCGGCGTGCCGTTCGAGCATGCGTTCGAGGCGACGTCGGCAGCGGACGATGACGAGCATGCCGCCGGCTTCATCGACGACGAAGATGCGCCCGCGCATCCGCGCGCGGCCGCCTACATGATCTATACGTCGGGCTCGACCGGCACGCCGAAGGCAGTGGTCGTCGAGCACGGGCCGCTCGCCGCGCATTGCGATGCGCTCGCGGCCGCGCTGCCGATCGCCGGAGGCGATCGTCTGCTGCATTTCGCGTCGGTCAATTTCGACGCCGCGCACGAATGCTGGCTCGCGCCGCTGGCCGTGGGCGCGAGCGTGACGATTGCGCCGCCGCAGCCGTTCGCGCCGGATGCCGCGCATGCGCTGATGGTCCGCGAGTCGGTGAGCGTCGCCGCGTTTCCGCCGGCGTATCTGCGTGAATTCGCGGCAGTTGCCGCGCGCGACGGCGTGCCGCCTGCGTTGCGGGTGCTCGCGTTCGGCGGCGAAGCGCTGCCGCAGCAAGCGTTCGAGTTCGTGCGCCGCACGTTCCCGTCGGTGCGCCTGATCAACGGTTACGGGCCGACCGAGGCCGTGATCTCGCCGATGCTGTGGCCGGTCGAGCCGGGCGAGACGCCGGTGTTGGCCGCGGGCGATGCGTATGCGTCGCTGCCGATCGGCCGCGTGATCGGCCCGCGTGTCGCGCGCATCGATCGCGACGCGCAACGCGAGTCGAGCGACGCACGCGACGGCGGCGAGCTGCTGCTCGGCGGCGCATGTGTCGCGCGCGGCTATCACGGCCGCCCGGCGCTGACGGCCGAACGCTTCATTCCCGACGCGCACGGCGAACCGGGCGCGCGCGTGTACCGAACCGGCGACCTCGCGCGGTTGCGGGCCGACGGCGCATTCGACTATCTCGGCCGGCTCGACGATCAGGTCCAGGTGCGCGGCGTGCGCGTCGAGCCCGCGGAGATCGCCGCATGCCTGCGCACGCATCCGGCGGTGGCCGATGCGGCCGTGATCGCGGAAACGGGCAACGGCCAGACGCGATTGATCGCCTGCGTCGCGCTGCGCGCGGCAGCCGACGATGCGGCGCTGAAGGCGCATGTGGGCGCGCAGTTGCCGGCCGCGTGGCAGCCGCACCGGTTCGTGCGCTGCGACGCGCTGCCGTATACGCTGAACGGCAAGATCGACCGTGCCGCGCTGCGCGAGCGCATCGCCGCCGTGCGCGATGCCGGGCAACCGGCGGGCGACGCGCCGCGCACGCCGACCGAACGGCAGATCGCCGGTTTCTGGCAGACGCTGCTCGGCCTCGACACGTCGCCGTCGCGCGACGACCGCTTCCTCGCGCTCGGTGCCGATTCGCTCGCGGCGATGCAGCTGCAGGCCGCGATCCGCGCCGCGCTGCGCGTGAACCTGCGCCTCGACGTGCTGTTCGCCGATCCGGCGTTGGCCGAGCTGGCCGCGCACGTCGATCGTGCGGAACGCGAAACGGGCGAGCCGCTGGCCGCGATTTCGGCACGCCGGGCGCCGGCCGATGCCGCCGCCTCGAATGCGCAGCACGTCGATCGCGCGGCGTCGCTCGCGCAGCAACGCTTCTGGGTTCTCGCGCAAACGCGCGATGCGAGCGCCGCGTATCACATCGCCGCGCACTGGACGGTCGATGGCACGCTCGACCGTGCCGCACTGCAACGCGCGCTCGATCATGTGATCGAGCGGCACGACGCGTGGCGCACGACGCTCGTCGACAACGACGACGGCATCGTGATGCAGCGCATCCATGCGCATCTGCCGGTGGCGATCGCGACGGTCGACCTGCGCGATCAACCGCCGGCCGCACGCGATGCGCATGCCGCGCGCGTTGCCGAACGCGATGCGGCCGCGCCGTTCGATCTGTCGCGCGGGCCGCTGCTGCGCGCGACGCTCGTCGTGCTCGCCGACGACCGTCACCGGCTGTTGCTCACTGCCCATCACGCGATTACCGACGGCTGGAGTTCGCGCTGCGCGTTCGACGAACTGTCGGCCGCGTACAGCGCATACGCGCAAGGCCGCGAGCCGTCGCTGCCGGCATTGCCGATCCAGTACGCGGACTACGCGGACTGGCAGCGCGACATGCTTGCCGGCGGCGAAGGCGAACGTCAACTCGACTACTGGCGCGGCGCGCTGCGCGACGTGCCGGGCCCGCTCGCGCTGCCGGTGGACCGTCAGCCGGGTGCGACGCGCACGCTGCACGGCGCGCGCGTATCGGTGCGCCTGCCCGATGCAGTCGCGGCCGACGTGCGGCGTCTCGCGCGCGATGCGCAGGCGACGGTCTTCACGGTGCTGCTGGCCGCGCTGGACGCATGGCTGTCGGGCCTGACCGGTGAAACGGACGTCGTCGTCGCGGTGCCGGTCGCGCACCGCCAGCGCCCGGAAACGCGCGCGCTGCTCGGCCTGTTCCTGAACACGGTGGCGCTGCGCGTGCGCGTTGCGCCGATGCTGCCGTTCCGCGCGCTGGTCGATGCGGCGCGCACCGCGGCGCTCGACGCGGTCGCGCATCAGGACGTGCCGTTCGAGCGCGTCGTCGATGCGGTGAAGCCGCCCGTCAAGCGCGGCGACGAATGGCTGCGCGTGAAATTCGCGCAGCAGTTCGATGCGCGGCACGACAGCGTGCTGCCGGGGGCGACCGCCGTCGCGACGCCGGGCCCCGATCTCGCCGCGCGCTTCGACTTCGCGCTGGACTTCACCGACGACGCCAACGCGATCGAACTCGTCGCCGCCTATGCGACCGACTGCATCGACGACGATACCGCGCGCGCGTGGCTCGACAGCTATGCGGCACTCGTCGCATCGGCCGCACGCGAGCCGCACCGCACGACGGCCGCGCTGTGCTGCGATGCGTCGACGGCCACGCGCCAGCCGCGCGACGGCCGCGCGCTGACCATCGAGCACGCCGGCATCGTCGCCGCGTTCGCGCGCCAGGCGGCCGCTTATCCGCATCGGGTCGCGCTCACCGATGCGTCGGCGTCGCTGACGTTCGCCGAACTCGACGACGCGTCGAACCGGATCGCGCATGCGCTGGCGTTGCGCGGCGCGGCGGCCGAAACGCCCGTGATCGTCTGCATCGAACGTTCGGTTCGCTTCGTCACCGGACTGCTCGGCGCGCTGAAGGCGGGCGCGCTGGCCGTGCTGCTCGACCCGGCGCAGCCGCCCGCGCGTCTGGCGGCCGCGGCGGCCGATTGCGGTGCGCGCTGGGCACTCGTCGCGGACGTGGCCGCATGGCCGGCCGGCAGCGACGCGCAGCCGCTCGACGTCGACACGCTCGCGCAGGACGCGACGCTTGCGCTTGCGGCCGGCGTGCGCGTCGCGCCGCATCCGGAACAGGGCGCGTATCTGATCTACACGTCGGGCTCGACCGGCACGCCGAAGGGCGTCATCGTGTCGCACGGCGCGCTGGCCGACTACGTGCAGGGCATGCTCGACGAACTCGCGTTCGCACCGGACGCGTCGTTCGCGATGGTATCGACCGTCGCGGCCGACCTCGGTCACACGACGCTGTTCGGCGCGCTGTGCGCGGGCCGCACGCTGCATCTGCTGCCGGCCGCATGCGCGTTCGATCCGGACCTGTTCGCCGAAGCAATGCGCGGCCGCGATGTCGGTGTACTGAAGATCGTGCCGAGCCACCTGCAGGCGCTGCTCGACGCGCGCGTGCCGGCCGACGTGCTGCCGCGCCACGCGCTCGTGACCGGCGGCGAGACGCTCACCTGGGCGCTCGTCGCGCGCATCGCCGCGCTCGCGCCGACGTGCCGCGTGATCAACCATTACGGGCCGACCGAAGCGACCGTCGGCGCGATCCTATGCGACACCGCGTCGATCGCCGCCGACGCGCGCGACCCTGCGAGCGGCGTGCCGCTCGGCGTGCCGCTGCCGAATGCGCGCGCGCTGGTGCTCGACGCGTTCGGCGCGTGCGTGCCCGCCGGTGCGACGGGCGAGCTGTACCTCGGCGGCCCGGGCGTCGCGCGCGGCTACCTGAACCGGCCCGCGCAGACCGCCGAGCGCTTCGTGCCCGATCCGTTCACGCCCGGTGCGCGCCTGTATCGCACCGGCGACCGCGTGCGCCTGCGCGCGGACGGCCGTCTCGCATTCGTCGGCCGCATCGACGACCAGGTGAAGATTCGCGGCTATCGCGTCGAACCGGGCGAGGTCAGCGCGGCGGTACGCGCGGCCGCGCCGGTCGCGCAGGCCGAGACGCTTGCGATCGAACACGACGGCCGCGTGCGGCTCGCGACGTTCGTCGTGATGCGCGACGGCGCCGCGTTCGACGAAGCGGCGGTGCGTGCGGCGCTCGGCGCGGCGCTGCCCGACTACATGGTGCCCGCGCAGTTCGTCGCGCTCGCGCGCCTGCCGGTCACCGCGAACGGCAAGATCGATCGCGCGGCGCTGCGCGAGCTGGCCGTCGCGCCGGTGACGGTCGCTGCCGGCGATGCGCCGCAAGGACCGGTCGAAACGGCACTCGCGGAAGTGTGGCAAGCGGTGCTGAAGGCGCCGCACGTCGGCCGCGACGACAACTTCTTCGAACTCGGCGGCGATTCGATCCTCGTGCTGCAGGTGATCGCGCGCGCCCGCAAGCGCGGCGTGCGCTTTACACCGAAGCAGCTGTTCGACGGTCCGACGGTCGCCGAACTCGCGCGCATCGCGAAGGCGGAGGACGTCGCCGCCGCAACGCCGGCCGCGACGTCCGCGACGCCGGCGCCGGCTCGTTCCGCAGCGGCTGCCGAAGCGATCCTGACGCCCGCGCAGCTGCGCTTTTTCGCGCTCGGCGTGCCGCATCCCGGCCACTGGAACCAGTCGGTCGCGTTCGACGTGCGCGGCCCGTTCGACGCCGACGCGTTCGCGCGCGCGTTCGACACGTTGCTGACCCATCACGACGCGTTCCGCCAGCGCTTCGCGCGCGGCGCGGACGGCACGTGGCATGCGGCCGACGCGGCGAAGCCGTACGACGCGCTGCCGTTCGTCGAAGTCGCTGCACGCGACGAAGCCGACGCAGTCGCGCGCTTCGACGCAATACAGCGCCGCCTCGATCTCGGTCGCGGTCCGCTGGCCTGCGCGTGTGCGGCGCGGCTGCCGGACGGCTCGACGCAGCTGTATCTGGCGATCCACCACGCGATCGTCGACGGCGTATCGTGGCGCATTCTGCTCGACGACCTGGACGCCGCGTATCGCGCTGCATGCGAGCGCACGCCGGCGCGCCTGTCGCAGCCGGGGCTGCGCGCCGATGCGTGGGCCGCACGCCTTGCGCGCGCCGCGACCGAACCGGCAGCGCCGTTTGCCACCGAAGTCGCGTACTGGGTCGGCATGGCGCAGGACGACGACATCGCGCCCGATCATCCGGACGCAACCGCGACGAATGCCGACGCGGCCGTCGTCGTGCAGACGATCGACGCGGCACTGACGCGCGCCGCGCTGACCGACGCGCATGCCGCGTATCGCACGCAGACGATCGAACTGCTCGCCGCGGCGCTTGCATTGGCGCTCGCCGGTAACGACGCCGCCGCATCGTGCCGCGTCGAACTCGAAGGGCACGGCCGCGAGGCGCTGTTCGACGATGCGGACGCGAGCCGCACGATCGGCTGGCTGACGAGCCACTATCCGGTCACGCTGCCGGTCGAAGCCACCGCGCGCGACACGCTGTGCGCGGTCAAGGACACGCTGCGCGCGGTGCCGCACAAGGGGCTCGGCTTCGGCGTGCTCGCGCACTACGGCGACGCGGCGACGCGTGCGGCACTGGCAGCGGTACCGCGTCCGCGCGTCACGTTCAACTATCTCGGCCAGTTCGACGCACCGCGCGACGCGACCCTCGTGCCGCGCTTCGGCGGCACCGGCATCGAACGTGATCCGCAAGGGCCGCTCGGCAACACGCTCGCGATCCATGCGTACCTCGATACCGACCGCGACGGCGCGCGTACGCTGAAGGTGCACTGGGTATACGGTGCGCCGCAGTTCGCGCGCGCGACGATCGACGCGTTCGCGCAACGCTTCGCGGCCGCACTGCGCGATCTTGCCGATGCCTGTGCCGCCCGTATCGTGCAGCGCGGCGGCGGTGCGACGCCGGGCGATTTTCCGCTCGCGCAGGCCGCCGGCCTCACGCAGGCCGCGATCGAGCGCGCTCCGCTCGACTGGCGCGCGATCGACGACGTGTATCCGCTGTCGCCGATGCAGCAGGGGATCCTGTTCCATGCGCTGTTCGCGCCGGGCCACGCGAGCTACGTGAACCAGCTCGTCGCGACCGCGACGGCACTCGACATCGGTCGGCTCGTGGCTGCGTTTGACGCATCCGTCGCACGGCACGACATCCTGCGCACCAGCGTGATGCCCGACGAGGCCGCGCCGCTGCAATGCGTGCATCGCCATGCGCAGATGCCGGTCGAGCAGCTCGACTGGCGTACGCGCGGCGCCACGCTCGACGCCGATTTCGACGCGTGGCTCGCGGCCGACCGCGCACGCGGCTTCGACTGGCGCCAGCCGCCGTTGATGCGGCTCACGCTGATCCGCGTGACGGACGACGCGTGGCGCGTCGTATGGACGCGCCACCACGTGCTGCTCGACGGCTGGAGCACCGCGCGGCTGCTCGCCGACGTGCTGCGCGACTATCGCGATCCCGATGCGGTGTCGCCGTTCGCGAGCCGCCCGGCGTTGCGCTATCGCGACTTCATCGAATGGCTCGGCACGCGCGACCGCGACGCGGACGAACGCTTCTGGACCGAACGGCTCGCGCGTCTCGACGCGCCGACGCTGATCGCCGAGCGCGTCGCCGATCGTGCGGACGCCGAGATGGTCACGTGGCGCGCAACGATCGGCGCCGATGCGACGGCGCGCGTCGCGCAGACGGCGCGCGCGCTGAAGCTGACCGTCAACACGGTGGTGCAGGGCGCGTGGGCGCTTGCGCTGCAGCGGATGACGCATCAGCCGGCCGTCGCGTTCGGTGCGACCGTCGCGGGTCGTCCCGAAGCGCTCGCGGACGTCGACACGGTGCTCGGCCTCTTCATCAACACGCTGCCGGTGATCACGGCACCCGCGCCGCAGCAGCGGGCGGCCGACTGGCTGCAGGCGCTGCAGCGCGAGAACGCGGCGGCGGCCGAACATGCGCATACGCCGCTCGCGGACATCCAGCGCTGGGCACGCGGCGCTGGCGGTGCACTGTTCGACACGCTGGTCGTGTTCGAGAACTATCCGGTCGACAATACGGCGCGCGACGACGATCCGCGCGCGCTGGCGCTCACCGGCGTGCGCAGCATCGAAGCGACGGATTTCGCGCTGACGCTCGTGATCGAAAGCGGCACCGAACTGACGATCGACTACGGCTACGACACCGCGCGCGTCGATGCGCGCCAGGTCGAGACCTGGCATCGCGCGTTCGCGTGTGCGCTCGATGCGCTGGCCCGCACGCCGCACGCGCCACTCGGCGCGCTGTCGATCGCCGACGAAGCGACGCGCGACGCGCTCGCGCGCACGCAGGACACCGCGCGAGCCTGGCCCGCCGCACAACGGCAGCCGCTGCATCTGCAATTCGCCGCCGCAGCGCAGGCGACGCCCGACGCGATCGCACTCGAGTATGCGGACGCGCACGGCAACGTACGGCGCGCGACCTATCGCGAACTCGACCTGAACACGGCGCGCGTCGCCGCTGCATTGCGCCGGCGCGGCGTGCGGCCGGACACGCCGGTCGCGTTGTGCGTCGAGCGCTCGTTCGACATGCTGACGGCGCTCGTCGGCGTGCTGAAGGCCGGCGCCGCGTACCTGCCGGTCGATCCCGACTATCCGGCCGAGCGCATCGCGTATCTGCTGCGCGATGCGCGGCCCGCGGTCGCGATCACGCAGGCCCATCTGCGCGCACAGGTCGAGGCCGCGCTCGGCGCCGATGCGACGACGCAACTGCTGACGGTCGCCGATCTGCTCGCCGACGACGCGGGCGCCGCCGACGCGCCGGCCGACATCGTCGACGACGCGCAGCTCGCGTACCTGATCTACACGTCGGGCTCGACCGGCAAGCCGAAGGGCGCCGGCAACTCGCACGGCGCGCTCTCGAACCGGATCGCGTGGATGCAGCACGCGTACCAGCTGACGCGCGACGACGTCGTACTGCACAAGACGCCGTTCGGCTTCGACGTGTCGGTATGGGAATTCGTGTGGCCGCTCGCGATCGGCGCGAAGCTCGCGATCGCCGCGCCGGGCGACCACCGCGATCCGGCCCGCGTCGCGGCAGCTATTCATGCGCACGGCGTGACGGTGCTGCACTTCGTGCCGTCGATGCTGGCCGCGTTCGCTGCATATCTCGACGATTTCTCGGCCGCCGCGCAATGCGGCAGCGTGCGCCTGATCGTCGCGAGTGGCGAGGCGCTGTCACCCGAACTCGTCGCGAAGGTCGCGCGGCTGTTGCCGGACGCGACGCTCGTGAACCTGTACGGGCCGACCGAAGCGGCGATCGACGTGTCGCACTGGACCTGCGGCCCCGACGACGCGAACGCCGTCGCGGTGCCGATCGGCCATCCGATCGCGAACCTGCAGCTGCACGTGCTCGACGCGGCCTGGCAACCGGTGCCGGCCGGCGCGACCGGCGAACTGTATCTCGCCGGCGCGGGCCTCGCGCGCGGCTATCTCGGCCGCCCGGCGCTGACCGCCGAGCGTTTCGTGCCCGATCCGTTCGTGCCGGGCGCGCGCATGTATCGCTCGGGCGACCTCGCGCGGCGTCGCGCCGATGGCGCATTCGACTATCTCGGCCGCGTCGATACGCAGGTGAAGCTGCGCGGGCAGCGCATCGAACCGGGCGAGATCGAGGCGCTGCTGCGTGCGGCGCCGGGCGTGCACGACGCGGTCGTGATCGTGCGCGACGAACAGCTGATCGGCTATGTCGCGCGCGGCGACGCGGGTCCGCTCGATCGCGCGGCGCTGCTGGATGCGCTGCGTGCGCAATTGCCGGCGTACATGGTGCCGGCCCAGCTGATCGAGCTCGACGCACTGCCGGTCACGCCGAACGGCAAGTGCGACCGCCATGCGTTGCCCGCACCGGTGCGCGAAGCTGCGGCAGTCGCCGAACTGGCGACCGACACGGAGCGCGCACTGGCAGCGATCTGGCAGCGCGTGCTGCGCGTGGACGCGATCGGCCGCGACGACGACTTCTTCCAGCTCGGCGGCCACTCGCTGCTCGCGACGCAGGCCCATGCGCAGGCGAACCTGCACTGGGGCCTCGCGCTGCCGCTGCGCACGCTGTTCGACACCCGCACGCTCGCGCGGTGCGCGCAGGCGATCGAGGCGGCGTGCGCGGTCCGCGGCGATATCGATGCGGCGAGCGCAATCGACGCGCTGCTCGGCGAACTGGAAACCCAATAAGGACGACGGATGACGAAGGTTCAACCCGACTGGCTCGCGCTCGCGACGCGTTTCGCGCAACTGCCCGACGCGCAGCGTGCGGTGTTCATCGACAAGCTCGGCGCGGCCGGCATCGATTTCCGCGTGCTGCCGATCCCGCCGCGCACGGCGCGCCACGACCGCGTGCCGGCGTCGTTCGCGCAGACGCGGTTGTGGCTGCATGCGCGCCTGATCGACGCGCCGGACGCGTATCACATCACCGAGCGGCTCGCGCTGACGGGTCCGCTCGACGCGCACGCGCTGCGGCTCGCGTGCGATGCGCTGATCGCGCGCCATGAAGCGCTGCGCACGACGTTCGACGAAGCGGAGGACGGTGTCGCGCAGACGATCCATCCGCCGCTGCGCTGTCCGTGGCGCGAGACCGATCTCCAGACGCTGCCCGGCGGCGAGCGCATCGCCCGCGCCGAAAGCGTCGCGGCGGCCGACGAAGCCGACGCGTTCGATCTCGGCACGGCGCCGCTCGTGCGCGCGCATCTGATCCGCTTCGACGCGACGCACCACTGGCTCGCGCTGACGGTTCACCATATCGTGTCGGACGGCTGGTCGTCGGACGTGATGCTGTTCGAGCTCGCGGCGTTCTATCGCGCGTACGCATCGGGCGAGCCGGTGTCGCTCGCGCCGCTGCCGATCCAGTATGCGGACTACGCGCTGTGGCAGCGCCGCTGGCTCGATGCGGGCGAGCGCGATCGGCAGCTCGCATTCTGGCGCGAGCGGCTCGACCCGCAGCGCGGCGTGCTGACGCTGCCCGGCGCGGCCGCGCGGCCGGCGCGCCGCAGCGCGCGCGGTGCGCGTCACGGGTTCTCGCTCGACGCGCGCACCGGTGCGCAACTGCGCGCGTTGGCGGCCGCCTCCGGCGCGACGCCGTTCGCGGTGCTGCTCGCGGCGCTCGACGCGCTGCTCGCGCGCGCGACAGGAGACGCACGGATTTGCGTCGGCGTGCCGGCAGCCAATCGCGAGCGTGCGGAAACCGCCGGGCTGATCGGGTTCTTCGTGAACACGCTCGCGATCGACGTCGACGTGCCCGCGCACGGCGACTTCGCGTCGCTCGTCGCGCGCACGCAGCGCGCGCTCGTCGATGCGCAAATGCACCAGGACGTGCCGTTCGAGCAGGTGGTCGACGCGCTCGGCGTGCCGCGCAGCGCGAGCCACCATCCGCTGTTCCAGGTGATGGCCGCGTATGGCGAACGCCGCGCGCTGCCGGCGCTCGGCGCGGCGTCTGCGACGTTGCTGCCGTCCGGCACGCCGTCCGCGAAATTCGACCTGACGCTCGCCGTCGAGGCGACGCCCGACGGAACGTTCGACGCCGCGTTCATCTACGCGCTCGACCTGTTCGATGCCGACGCGATCGCGCGGCTTGCCGCGCGTTTCGTCACGCTGCTCGGCGACGCGCTCGCGCGCCCGGCATTGCCGATCGGCGATCTCGACTGGCTGCCGGCCGACGAACGCGCGCAACTGTTCGCATGGAACGCGGCCGCGGGCGCCGCCGAAGCGGAGCCGTTCGTCCCGGTGCACGCACGCATCGCCGCGCATGCGCACGCGCGGCCCGACGCGCGTGGCGTCGCCGACATCGATCGTGCGCTGACGCGCGGCGAAGTCGACGCGCGCGCGGCCCGCATCGCGCGCAACCTCGTCGCGGCCGGCGTGCGGCCGGAAATGCGCGTCGGCGTCGCGCTGCAGCGCTCGGTCGACCTGCTGGTCGCGCTGATCGCGGTGCTGAAGTCGGGCGCCGCGTTCGTGCCGCTCGATCCGGCCCATCCGCGCGAACGGCTCGCGCAGATCGTCGCCGACGCGGGCATCGCGCACGTGCTGACCGACGGCGCGAGCGCCGGCGCGCTGCCCGATCTGCCCGGGCTGCGCATCTGGCGCGCGGACCAGGTCGACGCGCTCGACCAAGCCGCCGCCGTCGCGCTGCCGGACGTGCTGCCCGGCCATGCCGCGTATGCGATCTATACGTCGGGGTCGACCGGCAAGCCGAAAGGCGTGATCGTCGATCACGCGGCGTTCGCGCGGCATTGCATGGCGATCGCGCAGCGTTACGGCGCGACCGAGAACGACGTGTTCCTGCTGTTCCAGTCGGTCAACTTCGACGGCGCGCACGAAGGCTGGTTTTCGCAATACCTGTCGGGCGCCGCCGTGTCGGTGACCGCCGACGTGCTGTGGCCGCCCGCGCAGACCTGCGCGATGATGATCCGCGACGGCGTGACGATGACCTACGTGCCGCCCGGCTGCGCCGCGCAGCTCGCCGAATGGGCGCTCGCGCACGGCGCGCCGCCGACGCTGCGTTCGCTGACGGTCGGCGGCGAGGCGACGTCGCGCGAAGCGTTCGCGATGCTGCGGCGCGCGATGCCGAACGTGCGCATCGTCAACGGCTACGGCCCGACCGAAACCGTGATCACGCCGACGCTGTGGATGTTCCGCCCCGGCGACGATCTCGCGAAGCTCGGCGACGCCGCGTATCTGCCGATCGGCACGCTGGTCGGCGCGCGCACCGCGCACGTGCTCGACGCGCGGCTGCATCCGCTGCCGGTCGGCGTGATCGGCGAACTGTATCTGGGCGGCGAGGGGATCGGCGTCGCGCGCGGCTACCTCGATCGTCCCGCGCTGACGGCCGAGCGCTTCGTGCCCGATCCGTACGGCGCGCCGGGCGCGCGCCTGTATCGCACCGGCGACCTCGTGCGGCGTCGCGCGGATGGCGTGTTCGACTTCATCGGCCGCGTCGATCATCAGGTGAAGCTGCGCGGGCTGCGCATCGAACTCGGCGAGATCGAGGCGCAGCTGGCCGCGCACGATGCGGTGCGCGAAGCGTGCGCGGTCGTGCACGGGCAGGGTGCGCAGGCGCAGCTCGTCGCCTACGTCGAACTGACCGCCGATGCGCGGGCCGCCGCGCAGCCCGTCGAAGCCGCGACGCTCGACGCGCATCTGCGCCGCACGCTGCCCGACTACATGGTGCCCGCGCAGCTGATCGTGCTCGATGCGCTGCCGCGCAACGCGAACAGCAAGGTCGATCGTGCGCGGCTGCCGGCGCCGGTGCGTGCCGAACGTGCGTACGAAGCGCCGTACGACGGCGACGAAGCCGCGCTCGCGGCGATCTGGCGCGACGTGCTGAACGTCGAACGCGTCGGCCGCGGCGATCACTTCTTCGAGCTCGGCGGCCACTCGCTGGCCGCGGTGCGCGTGGCGACGCGCGTCGCCGAAAGGCTCGGCCGCGACGTGCCGGTGCGCGCGCTGTTCGAGGCGCCGGTGCTCGCGCAGTACGCATGCCAGGTGGCCGACGCGCCGCGTGCGGCGCACGCCGGTGCGGCGGCGCCGGGCGTCGCGATGGTCAGGCCCGATGCGCATGGCGTATGGCCGCTGTCGCCCGCGCAGCTCGGGCTGTGGTTCCTGTGGCGCGCGCAGCCGGACAACGCCGCGTACAACATTCCGGTCGCGCTGCGCGTGCGTGGCCCGCTCGACGTCGATGCGCTGCGTGCGGCGTTCTCGGCGGCCGCGGCCGCGCATCCGGCGCTGCGCACGCGGCTCGCGATGCGCGACGGCACGCTGCCCGGCCAGCGGATCGACGATGCGACGGCCGTCGCGCTGCCGGTCGTCGACCTGTCCGCGCAGCCCGATGCGCTTGCCCGCGCCGCGGCACTGACCGACGCCGATGCGCTCGCGCCGTTCGATCTCGCGGCCGATGCGCCGCTGTGGCGCGCACGCGTGCTGAAGCTCGGCGCGGACGATCACGTGCTGTCGGTGACGATCCATCACATCGTGTCGGACGGCGAGTCGATCGAGCTGTGGCTCGACGCGGTGCGCGCGCGCTATGTCGCGCAGGTGCGTGGCGACGCGGCATCGGTATCGGCATCGGTGCCGGCGCAACGCACGTCGCTCGTGCTGCCGGCGCCGTGCCACCCGGCCCGCATCGCATACTGGCGCGATGCGCTGGCCGACCTGCCGTCAGCCGTGCTGCCGCAGCGCGCGGACGCGCCGGCCGTCCCGCAATGGCGCGCGGCACGCATTGCGTTCGAGTTCGACGCCGCGCTGATCCGCGCGGCGCGCGACACCGCGTCGGCCGCGCACGCGACGTTGCCGATGCTGCTGCACGCGGCGCTCAACACCGCGCTGTTTCGCGTGACGGGGGCGGCCGACCAGCCGGTCGGCGTGCTCGCATCGACGCGCGAGCTGACGGGCGATGCGGCGCGCGACGCGCTCGGGCTCTTCATCAACTCGGTGGTGGTGCGCACGCGGCTCGACACGGCGGCCCGCCGCGCGGACGTGCTCGCCCAGGTGCGCGACACGGCGCTCGCCGCATATGCGCATGCCGACGTGCCGTTCGCCGACGTCGTCGCGGCGCTGCGCGCACCGCGTGCGGCGCGGGCCAATCCGCTGTTCCAGGTGATGTTCAACTACCTGCGCCCGACCGGCGCCGCCGCGCGCGACTGGGCCGGCCTGTCGCTGGAAGCGTTCGACGACGTGCGCCATCGCGTGGTGTTCACGCTCGAGCTCGACGTGGTCGAACATCCGGACGGCCGCGTGAGCGCCGCGTTCTCGTATGCGGACGAACTGCTCGACGGCGATTTCGTCGATGCGCTCGTCGACGTCTATCACGACGAAGTCGCGCGTTTCGCCGGCGCGCCGGAAGCGGCGCTCGGTGCGCCCGATGCATCGTTCGTCGCACCACCCGCAACCATCGCCCCGGCGGTCAGAGCGGCGCACGTGGCCGAGCCGTCGCGCGCACCGAACACGGCGGCCGCGCTGGCCGCATTGTGGTCGGACACGTTCGCGACGGCCGCGCCCGCGGCCGATGCCGATCTGTTCGACGCCGGCGCGAGTTCGTTCGACGTGGTGCGCTTCGTCGACGCGGCCGCCCGTGCCGGCCACGCGCTGACGGTGGCCGACGTGTTCGCGGCGCCGACGCTCGCGGCGCTCGCCATGCGTATCGATGCCTCGGCCGAAACGGAGCAGGAGGTGCGCGATGCTCGCTGAAGTGCGTCCGGACGGCTTCACGATGCTCGACACGTACCGCCTCGCGTTCGCCGACGGCCTGTTCGCCGTGCGCGACGGCACCGAAATCCGCGTCGCGCAGGGCGACGGCATTGGCGCGCAGCTGCTGCGCGCGCAACTCGGCGACGACGGCGCGCTGCGCCTCGTCGCATACAACCATCGCGCGGCGCCGGCCGACCAGCGTCGCGCACTGCTGGCTGCGCTCACGGCCGCGTTTTCGGATGCCGCGCGCCATGCGGCGATCCGGCTCGATCCGGCCGCGTGGCCGGCGGTCGCGCTCGACGCGCTGCGCGCGAGCGGCGTGCTCGCCGACGGCGGCCTGTGCATGCGCGAAGGCTGGGCACAGCAGGCCGATCTGTGGCGCGTCGGCACGACGCTGCCTTGCGCGACGCTGCCGATGCTGACCGACGGCCGGCGTCATCCGCGCCGGCCGCCCGCGCCGCGCGGCGACGTGTATGCGCGCGACCTGCCGGCGCTCGGCGTGCGCTTCACGCTGCGCGGCTGGCAGCCCGGCGAAGACGCCGCGCGCGTCGCGCACTGGTTCGACGAGCCGCGCGTGCGCGACGGCTGGCCGGCTGCGCAGCCCGGTGCCCACGGTACGGCGCCCGATGCCGATCCGCACGTCACGCCGCTCGTCGGCTGCTTCGACGGCGAACCGTTCGCGTATGTCGAGGCGTACTGGCTGAAGGAAGACCCGCTTGCGCCGCACGTCGGCGCGCGCGACTACGACCGCGGGCTGCGGATGCTGGTCGGCGCGTCGCGCTGGCGCGGCCCGCACTGCGTGGCCGGCTGGCTGCCGTCCGTCGTGCATTACCTGTTTCTCGACGATCCGCGCACCGACGCGGTCGGCTGCGCGGTCCCGGCCGGCCGCACGCGGGTCGTCGATACCCTCGCGCGGCACGGCTTTGCGCGGCAGCGTCGGCTGACGCTCGCCGATACGCAGCCGCTGTGGATGTGCACGCAGCGCGAGACGTTCTTCTCCGGCCGTCATGTATGACGGGCCGGTTTCACCGACAAGGGAGCTGAGAGACATGCAGAGAGAAACCGTATTCGACCTGATCGGCGTCGGCTTCGGGCCGTCGAACCTGGCGCTGGCCGTGCGCCTCGCGGAGCGCGCCGGCGCACGGCCGGTTGCGCATTGCTTCGTCGAACGCCAGCCGGAGTTCGGCTGGCACCGCGGGATGCTGCTCGACGATTGCCGGATGCAGATCTCGTTTCTGAAGGATCTCGTGACGATGCGCGATCCGAAGAGCCGCTACACGTTCATCAATTACCTGTTCGAACGCGGCCGCCTGAACGAATTCGTGAACCTGAAGAACTTCTATCCGACCCGTGTCGAATTCCACGACTACCTGAGCTGGGTCGCGCAAGCATTCGACGAGCACGTGCATTACAGCGAGACCGTCACCGCGATCGAGCCGGTACGCGGCGACGGCGCACGCATCGACGCGCTGCGCGTGCTGTCGCGCGACGCGGCCGGCCGCGAGCGCCAGCGCGTGACGCGCGCGCTGTCGGTCGGCGTCGGCGGCACGCCGGCGGTGCCGGACGCGTTCGCCGCGCTCGGCCGCGACCGCGTGATCCATTCGTCGTCGTACCTGACCGACATCGACCGGCTGGTCGCGTCGCCGGACGGCGCGCGCCGCCGCGTCGCGGTGATCGGCGCGGGGCAGAGCGCGGCCGAGGTGTTCATCGATCTCGCGCGCCGCTTCCCGCACGTCGACGCGAGCCTCGTGATGCGCGCGGGCGCGCTGAAACCGGCCGACGACAGCCCGTTCGTCAACGAGATCTTCAGCCCGGAGTTCACCGACGTCGTCTACGCGCAGCCGCACGATGCGCGCCGCGCGCTGCTCGAGCGCTATCGCGACACCAACTACGCGGTGGTCGACCGGCCGCTGATCGAGCAGATCTACGAAATGCTGTACCTGCAGCGCATCGACGGCGCGCCGCGCCATGCGCTGCTCGCGAACAGCGCGATCGAGGCCGCGGTGCGCACCGGCGACGGCCGCATCGAGCTGACGCTGCGCGACCGGATGAACGGCGCGACGCGCGTCGAACGCTTCGATGCGCTCGTGCTCGCGACCGGCTACCGGCGCGACACGCATTCGGCGCTGCTCGAAGGGCTCGCGCCGCATCTCGGCGAGGCATTCGCGCGCGGCGAGGTCACGCGCGACTATCGGCTCGCGACGCCCGAGCACTTCGCGCCGCGCATCTACCTGCAAGGCTGCTGCGAAGACAGCCACGGGCTGTCCGACACGCTGCTGTCGGTGCTGGCGCGCCGCGCGGACGAGATCTGCGCGTCGCTCGAAGAAGGGATCTTGGCCGCGCATGACGACGACGGCGCGGACCGGGCAGTGCACGAACAACGACATCAGAACGGGGCGAGCGCGGGCCGCATGGCTTTCGCTCTTTGACAAAGGCGCGGTCGGAGACCGCATCGAAAAAAGTGGAGCAGAGAAAGATGGAGTGGGCAACAGGCACGCGTGTGCGTGCGATCGCAGCCGCGGCAAGCGTGGCGTTCGGGATGGCGGCAGGGCACGCCTCTGCGCAGACGGCGCCGGCCGTGAACGCAGGCGCCGCGGCGGCGGCAAGCAGTGCGCAGAACGGTGCGGCGGCCAACGCGGCGGGGAATGCGGCGGCCGGCACGTCGACGAGCGCGCAGAGCGGGCCGGCCGCCGGCACGCTGCCGGCGATCAACGTCAACGCGGGCGCTGAAGGCAACGGCACGGTCGGCCTCGTCGCGAAGCGCAGCCGCACCGGCACCAAGACCGATACGTCGATCAATGAAATCCCGCAGACGATCAACGTCGTCACCGCGCAGCAGATCGAGATGACGGGCGCGACCGACGTGAACGCGGCGCTGCGCTACGTGCCGGGCTTCTCGTCGTACGGCTCGGACAACCGCTCGGACTGGTACGCGGCGCTGCGCGGCTTCACGCCGACCGCCTACGTGAACGGCCTGCAGGTGCCGAATACGCTGAACCTGTCGAGCTGGCGCGTCGATCCGTACATGATCGACAGCATCACCGTGCTGCGCGGGCCGACGTCGGTGCTGTACGGCGCCGGCGACCCGGGCGCGATCATCGACGTGCAGACCAAGACGGCCGACGGCGAGCGCGTGCGCGAAGCCGGCGTGCAATTCGGCAACTATGCGCGCAAGCAGTTCATGCTCGACGTCGGCGACAAGCTCGACGCGGACGGCAAGTATGCGTACCGGTTCGTCGGCGTCGCACGCGACGGCAACGCGCTGACCGGCCCGAACAACGACCAGCGCGTCGCGCTCGCGCCGTCGTTCCGCTGGCGCCCGGACGCCGACACGTCGCTGACGCTGTCCGCCACGTACCTGCAGGACTGGGGCGACATCTCGTCGAACTTCCTGCCGGCCGAGGGCACGGTGCTGCCGAACCCGAACGGACAGCTGAGCAAGGACGTCTACGGCGGCGATCCGAATTTCAACTATTACCGCAAGAAGCAGTGGTCGCTCGGCTACCAGTTCGAGCGCAACCTGAACTCGATGTGGACGTTCCGGCAGAACGTGCGCTGGATGCACCTGTCGCTCGACAACGGCTCGGTGTTCGGCGCGGGCTTCGCGGACGGCAGCCTGACCGACATCAACCGCTGGGCCGGCGTGTTCCAGACGAACTACAGCCGCTTCGACATCGACAACAACCTGCAGGGCCGCTTCGGCACCGGACCGCTCGAGCACACGCTGCTGCTCGGCTTCCAGTACAACCGGCAGACCGCGACCGACAGCGAATGGCTGGCCGCCGCGCCGACGCTGAACATCTACAACCCGGTCTACACGCCGGTCACGCTGTCCGTGTTCTCGCCGCCGAACACCACGTACCGGACCAACACGTACACGACGATGAACACGTTCGGGCTGTACGTGCAGGACCAGGTCAAGTGGAACCGCTGGACGCTGACGCTCGGCGGCCGCGAGGACTGGGTCAATCAGCGGATGGACGACCGCGAGGGCGGCACGCAGTCGAAGGCCGACGTCACGGCGTTTACCGGCCGCGTGGGCCTCACGTACCAGGGCGACTACGGGCTGTCGCCGTACATCAGCTATGCGACGTCGTTCAATCCGCTGATCGGCGTGAACCTGTACGGCGGCGGCCTGCCGCAACCGACGCGCGGCAAGCAGATCGAGGCCGGCCTGCGCTGGCAGCCGCCCGGCAAGAACATGATGCTGAGCGCGGCGATCTACCAGATCAACCAGACCAACGTGCTCACGCCGACGCCGACGAACCTCGATCCGGCCGGCACGACGTCGATCCAGACCGGCGAAGTGCGCTCGCGCGGGATCGAGCTGAACGCGACCGGCAAGCTCACGCGGAACCTGTCGCTGATCGCGTCCTACGTGTACCAGGACGTGAAGAACGTGAAGGCGAACGACGCATCGCTGAACAACTGGCCGGTCGACATTCCGAGGCCGCGCCAGATGGCGTCGCTGTGGGCCGACTGGACGTGGCACACCGGACCGCTCACCGGCTTCGGCCTCGGCGGCGGCGTGCGCTACCAGAGTGCGTCGGCCGGTGCGGCGGACAACTCGCTGACCGTGTCGAGCTACACGCTGTTCGACGCGGGCGTGCACTACGACACGCGCAACTGGCGCTTTGCCGTGAACGGGACGAACCTGTTCAACCGTCACTACATCAGCGGCTGCCAGTCGACGAGCGTGTGCATTTTCGGTACCGACCGCACGGTGATCGCCACCGCGAAATACAACTGGTGACGCCGCGCGCCGCGGCGCGCCGGCCGGCCTTGCGGCCGGTGCAGGCGGGCCGCGGCGCCGTCGTCCGCTTTTTCCACGACGCCTCCATGCCGAAGAAAAATCTCGTCTACATCCAGTCGCTGCGCAACGGCGCGGCCGATCGCGCCGGCCAGCCGGTCGCTTACCAGGGCGGCACGCGCTACATGAAGGCGCCGCTCGAATTCCTCGTCGAGCGGCTGAACGACGCGCCGCTCGGCGAACGCTACACGCTCAAGGGCGTGATCGTCGACGACGACGAAGGCTCGCCGGCCGACCGCGCGAAGCTCGCCGACTACGGGTTCGCGCGCACGCCGGGCCGCCCGTGGATCCTGCCCGACGGGCTGACCGTGCAGGGCCGGCCGGTCGACGAGCTGTTCTGCACGATCGCATCGACGTACCGGCGGCTGCCGCGCGATGCACGCGAGCGCGCGACGGGCAAGCAGGCGTTCGAGCGTCGCCTGCTCGAGCGCCTGCTCGAACTCGACGCCGACGTGGTCGTGCTCGACGGGCTGCTCGTGATCCTCGACGAGCTCGTGCGTCCGGGCGCGCGCTTTCATCGCCGCATCGCGAACATCCACCCCGGCATCACCGCCGACGATTCGCCGTACCAGCGGCGCGGCGCGTGGGCGACGCTCGATGCGCTGCACGGCGCGCGCGGCGAACGGGTCGACTGGGCGAGCGGCACGACGTCGCGCGTCGATCCCGTGACGATGACGGGTGCATCGTTCCACTACGTCGACAACGGCATCGATTCCGGCGAGGTGATCTGCGACGTGCTCGACACGCCGATCGCGCCGGACGACACGATTCTCGAACTGCGCTGGAACAACTTCCAGCGCAGCCTGTTTCCGGCGCTCGAGCGGGGGCTGCACATCCTCGCCGACCGCCACGATGCGGGAGCACTGTGATGGAACACACGCTGACGCAACCGGCGCCCGCAGCCGATGGAGGGGAAGGCGACGTGGCCGCGGCGCTCGACGGCGGTGCGCATGCGCACGCCCACGCGCAGCCGACGCCTGTCGCCGAGCGCGCGCTCGACGCATGGCGGCCCGACGATCCGCCGGCGACGCTGCTCGCGGAGTTCGTCGCGCTGTTCAACACGGACACGCGGCACGACGCGGCGACGGTGTCGGTGCCGCTCGGCGGCGCCGATCCGGCGGCCGTCGCGGCGTACGTCGCGCGCGCGGTCCGCGAAGGCGTGATCGACGGCGCGCAGGTCGCGGGCGACCGGCTGCGCGTGAGCGCATCGCGCGCGACGTTCTGGCAGAACCCGCAGCCGTGGCTGAAGGCGAGCGCGTCGGGCGGGATGCCGCTGCGCTACACGATCACGAACGGCCACCGGCATCCGGTGCGGCCGCCGTCGCCGGCCGGCGAAATCTATGCGCGCTACATGCCGCAGGTCGGGATGACGTTCAGCCTGCGCACCGTCGACGTCGACACGCATGCGCAGCTGTTCAGCGACTGGATGAACCTCGATCGCGTCGCGCAGTTCTGGGATCAGCGCGGCACGCTCGCCGAACACGCCGCGTATCTGGCAGAGCGGCTCGCCGATCCGCACATGCATCCGATGATCGGCTATTTCGACGACACGCCGTTCGGCTATTTCGAGTTCTACTGGGCGAAGGAGGACCGGCTCGCGCCGTTCTACGACGCGCACGACTACGATCGCGGGCTGCACCTGCTGATCGGCGACTCGCGCTTCCAGAGCGCGGGCAAGCTGCATGCATGGTGGAGCGGGGTGCTGCACTACATGTTCGTCGACGAACCGCGCACGCAGCGGCTCGTCGGCGAGCCGCGCGTCGACCACGTGCGGCATATCGCGTACATGCACCGGCTCGGGTTCTACACGCTGAAGGAATTCGATTTCCCGCACAAGCGCGCGGCGCTCACCGTGATGGAGCGCGACACGTTCTTCGACACGTTCCGGTTGCCGTGACGGGCAGGGGCGTGAAGCGTCGGCGGCGGACGAGCGGGGCTTCGCGCGGCCGGAAAGGGGGCGGGCATCGGCCGTTCGGGATATGGAACGTATGCGCGGCATGAGGAAGAATGGATCGCCTCCCTCAACCACACAGGTCGCGACGACATGGCAAGCACGCCCGGGACAGCCGCACGCGCGGGTCACATTCCGCACACCCCTACATTGACGTATGCCAGCATATGTCTAGAATGGGCGCATCGTACTCCCGTGGAGTGGCCCATGCGCACCGTTTCCATCTTCAAGAACGCTCGTAATCAGGCAATCCGCATCCCGAAGGACATGGAATTCGAGGGTGTGACCGAACTCGAGATCCGCCGCGAGGGCGACACGCTGCTGCTGCGGCCGGTGCGGCCGACATGGTTGTCGTTCGCCAATGAACCGCTGGCGGATGCCGACTTCCTCGTGGAGCGCCCGTCCGTCGTCGAATCCGGTCGTTTCGATCTGACCGGCGCCGATGACGAAGCACCGGCGGAGCCCGGCCGGTGACCACACTCTACATGCTCGATACGAACATGTGTTCGTTCATCATGCGCGAGCGGCCGCCCGTAGTGCTTTCCCGACTGCAGTCCTGCGTCAATGCGCAGCACCGGATCGTCGTATCGGCGATCACCTATGCGGAAATGCGGTTCGGTGCGGTCGGCAGAAAGGCATCGCCGAAGCATGCCGAACTCGTGTCGAACTTTGTCGCGCGGCTGGACGGCGTGCTGTCGTGGGATACCGCGGCGATCGATGCAACGACCGCGATTCGCGTGGACCTGGCCGCACGTGGCACGCCGATCGGTGCAAATGATGCATCGATCGCGGGCCACGCGATCGCGGCCGGCGCCGTGCTCGTCACCAACAATAGTCGCGAATTCGGCCGCGTCGCGGGATTGTCGTTCGAAGACTGGGCAGCTCCAGCATGAGGCTGCGACGGCACGGCTCGCATGACGTCACGCCGGACGACCGGGCTGACTCTCGAGAAAGCCGTCGCGAAACGCATCGAGATACCGGTCCGCGTCGTCGTTGAATTCACCGGGCAACAGCGCGAACGCGCGGGCCTGCAGATCCTGCCCGAGCGTCGCGTAAGTCGTGTCGTCGGACAGCAGCGCGCGGATCGCATCGTGCGTGTGCGGCGACGCGATCCGCTTTGCGTCGCGCGCGAGCAGCGCCGCTGCCGCCAGCTCCGGCTGGAAACCATGCCGTTCGAGCAGGTCGGGCGCGACGTCCCAGATGCGCTCGCGATTGCCCGCATCGTGAAAATGCGTGAGCAGGAACAGCAGGTCGTACGCGTCGCTGTTCTGGCGCGCGCGCCGGTCCTTCCACGCAAGCAGCTTCAGCAGTACGAGCGCCGGCACGCTCGCCACCGGCACCGCGATGCCGGCACCAATCGATACGGCGAGCGCCGTATCGACCGCCTCCTGAAATCCCAGTACGTTCAGCACGAAGTCGCCGCCCGGCGGCCATGCGATTTCGCCGGGCGGCGTTTCGAGCGGCCCGAACGGCACCAGGTCGAGTTCGGTGCGAAAGCCCTGCGTGCCGCTGTCGAACAGCAGCTTCTGCCGATGCTTCGGTGCACGCGCGAATTGTCCGGTCGCGACGAGCGCATCGACGAGCCGGTCATGAAACGGCCAGCTGACCGCGCACACCGCGACGTCGACGTCCCGCGTCGCACGCACCGGCCGGATGCCGTGGACATGCCACATCAGGATGTCGCGCGCGGTCGCGCCGGCGACGACGAATGCCGCGTCGAGTTGCGCGCATGCGGTGCCGACCGCCTGCAGCAGCGCGACCGCCGCCGGCTCGAGCGGCCGGTGCGCGTCGATTTCAAGCGGGCGGGTGGGCGAGGTATCGGTCATGGATCTGTTCGGCGGCGGCAAGATTGCGGCTGTCTCCGGACGAGACGAGATCCGCGTAGATCAACAGCGGCGGCACGAGCGGCACGTCCTGCTCGCGCCAGTCGAGCGCCGGCGACGGCGGCCAGAACGCGTCGAGCAGCTCGACGTCGCCGCGTTCGTCCGGGCGCAGACGCGCCTGCAGCAGCAGGCGGTTCGACGCGGCGCCGTGCGTGTAGACGGTGATCGTGGCCGGTTTCAGGTCGTGCGTCAGCAGATCGGCCGCCGGTTCGCCGCCGAGCCGCGCCTCGAACGCGGCGAAATCGAAACCGCGCCACCAGTCGGGCGCGAGCGCGGCAAACCGCCGGGACGGTAGTTTTGCGCGCAGGCGGCTCGGGTACAACGCGACCCATTCCTGTACGAAGCGCGGCCAGTCGGGCAGCAGCCGTTCGCCGTTGCGCCGCTGCGCGACGAGGCCGCGTGCGATCAGGTCGTCCATCGCGAGATTGACGGTGCCGAGCGCGACGCCCGACGCGGCGGCGATCGCGCGGTACGGCTGCGCGACGAGGCCCGGCTGCGTCGCGAGCGCGAACATCACGGCGAGCCCTTTCGGCGTCGTGGCGCGCGATGCCTGCCGGCGCGGGATGCGCGCCGGTTTCGGGCGGCCCGAGATCATCACGGTGGCCTCCGGCTGGAACAGGGACGCGTTGCCGGCGGTATCGACGAACGGGATGCCTTCATCGGTCAGCCGGGCCGCGAGGTCGGCCGACACGTACGGCGCGACGAGCATCAGCGGCCGCTCGCCGGGCGCAGGCGGGCTGCCGCGGCGCCGCAGCGCGGCGCGCGCATCCTGCACGGATTCGACGCCGACGCTCACGGCCGCCGGCATCTCGAAGGTCTGCCCGGCAATGCGGAAGCGGATCGTCGCGTCGGCGTGCGCGCGGTATGCGGCCGGCACGCGTACGGGCCGTGCGTCGAAGCGCCGGGTCGCGCGTTCGAACGCGGCGCACGCTTCGTCCAGCACGTGCTGTTCCGCTATCGGAAGAGGGGCGTTGTCGGGCATCGGAGCGATCCGGGTGTTCACTTTTTTATTAGCGTACACAAAAAATGTACAAGCGTCAAAAAATGAACAAACGTGCTCAAGCCGTTGATGAAATGGAACTATTCCTGAATCTCGAACGGCAATCAATCGATCCCTCCGTCAAGAAATGGCGACTGAACGCACAGTGTCGCGTGCGCCGAGCCGGTGCGGCAGTCGTCCGGACGGCCGGTCTGAACGATCCGCCGATTCGCCGTGTGTCGCCATGATCGCCCGGCAACTCCAGGTTGCTGCCGCGACGACTTTACGTCTGTCCGGTTGCCGTCCATCGGACTATCCTTGCCTGCACATCCCACACCACTCAGGAGACGACACCGTGCCGCACAGCGTGATCCCCGCAAGCCTCGCCGACGAAATAATTCAGATCCGGCACCGTATTCATGCCCATCCCGAACTGGGCTTCGAGGAATTCGCGACGAGCGACCTCGTCGCCGAGCAACTGCAGGCGTGGGGCTACACGGTGCATCGCGGGCTTGGCGGCACGGGCGTCGTCGCGCAGTTGAAGGTCGGCGACGGCGCGCAGCGCCTGGGCCTGCGCGCCGACATGGACGCGCTGCCGATCCACGAGTCGACCGGTCTCCCGTACCAGAGCACGATCCCCGGCAAGATGCACGCGTGCGGCCACGACGGTCACACCGCGATGCTGCTTGCCGCCGCGAAGCACCTCGCGCGCGAGCGCCGCTTTTCCGGCACGCTGAACCTGATTTTCCAGCCGGCCGAGGAAGGGCTCGGCGGCGCGAAGAAAATGCTCGACGACGGGCTGTTCGAGCAATTCCCGTGCGACGCGATCTTCGCGATGCACAACATGCCCGGTTTCCCGACCGGCAAATTCGGCTTCCTGCCGGGGCCGTTCATGGCGTCGTCGGATACCGTGATCATCGACGTGCAGGGGCGCGGCGGCCACGGCGCGGTGCCGCACAAGGCGATCGACCCGGTCGTCGTATGCGCGCAGATCGTCATCGCACTGCAGACGATCGTGTCGCGCAACGTGTCGCCGCTCGATATGGCGATCGTCACGGTCGGCGCGATCCACGCGGGCGACGCGCCGAACGTGATCCCCGACCGCGCGCAGATGCGCCTGTCCGTGCGCGCGCTGAAGCCGCACGTGCGCGACCTGCTCGAAACGCGCATCAAGGAAGTCGTTCATGCGCAGGCGGCCGTGTTCGGCGCGAGCGCCACGATCGACTACCAGCGCCGCTACCCGGTGCTCGTCAACGACGAGGAGATGACCGCGTTCGCCCGCGGCGTCGCGCGCGAGTGGGTCGGCGAAGCGAACCTGATCGACGGGATGGTGCCGCTCACGGGCAGCGAGGATTTCGCGTTCCTGCTCGAGAAGCGGCCGGGCTGCTACCTGATCATCGGCAATGGCGACGGGGAGGGCGGCTGCATGGTGCACAACCCCGGCTACGACTTCAACGACGCGGCGCTGCCGACCGGCGCGTCGTATTGGGTGAAGCTGGCCGAAGCGTTCCTGGTGTGACGGCAAGGCGGGCGCGCAGAAGCGACGACGAGCGGGCGGCCGACTTCAATACGTACCGCCGTGTTCCATCGCGAAACGGACGACACGTCCGATGTCGTCCGCATCCTGCCGCAACGCATCGACATCGAACGGCATCTGCAATCGCAAGCAGCGCGTGCAGCGACTATGCCGAAACGACTTCGTGATTTCGGTGTGAGGTGCCGTTCAGGCCAGGCGTCGTGGCGATGCCGGTCACACTAGAACACATCCCCGCCGAACAGCGCCACCGCCGCATCCGGATCCGACGGCCAGTACATGTGCATGTACGTCGCGACGATCGCGCCCGAGCGATACACGGCTTCGCCGCTGCCCGGCTCGCCATCGGGCCGCGCGGCGGTCGCCACCGGCGCCAGCGGCGTATCGAGCCGCGAATAGTGAAACGTATGCCCGCGCATCGCCCCGGTGCGCGTCTCCAGCTGCTGCATCCCGAGCGCCGCGAACCGGCGCTGCATCGTCGCATGGCCGGGCAGCAGCCCGAGCATCTGCGTCGTCACGCCGTCCACGTCGGTCAGCGATTCGCACAGATACACCATCCCGCCGCATTCCGCGACGATCGGCCGGCCGGCTGACGCGTGCGCGCGGATCGACCGCGCGGTCACGGCATTCGCCGCGAGCGTCGCCGCATGCAGCTCCGGATACCCGCCTGGCAGGAACAGCGCGTCGCAATCGCCGGGTACGGGCTCGTCCGCCAGCGGCGAGAAGAACTGCAGCTGCGCACCGAGCGCGGCGAGCAGCGCCAGATTCGCCGGATAGATGAACGAAAACGCGGCATCGCGCGCGATCGCGATCCGCTTGCCGGCGAGCGCGCGCGGCAGCGGGGTCGCAACGTCCGGTTCGGCGAATGCGACGGCGGGCGGCAATTCGGCAAGCGCCGTCTGTGCGAGCACGTCGGCCGCACGCTCGAGCCGCGCATCGAGGTCGGCGATGTCGGCCGGCTGGTGCAGGCCGAGGTGCCGTTCCGGCAGCGCGATGCCCGCATCGGCCGGCACGTGCCCGAGCCAGCGCAAGTCGCCGGGCAGCGCCTGACGCAGCAGCGCCGCATGCCGCGGCGAGCCGACACGGTTCGCCAGCACGCCGTGAAACGGCAGTCCCGGCCGGAACCGTGCGAGTCCGAATGCGATCGCCGCGAACGTCTGCGCCATCGCCTTCGCGGAAATCACCGCGACGACCGGCACGCCGAACGCGGCCGCGAGGTCGGCACTGCTCGGCGTGCCGTCGAACAGCCCCATCACGCCTTCGATCAGGATCAGGTCCGCATCGCATGCGGCGTCGGCGAGCAGCGCGCGGCAACCGGCTTCGCCGACCATCCCGAGGTCGAGCGCATGCACGGGTGCGCCGCTCGCGCGTTCGAGCAGCATCGGATCGAGAAAATCCGGCCCGGTCTTGAACACGCGCACGCGCCGGCCGAGCCGGCGGTGCAGCCGCGCGAGGCCGGCCGTCACCGACGTCTTGCCCTGGCCGGACGCGGGCGCGCTGACGAACAGCGCGGGGCAGGCCGGCATCGGTCAGAACTCCACGCCGGGCTGCGCCTTCACGCCTTGCTCCTTGTACGGATGCTTGACGAGCCGCATCTCGGTGACGAGATCGGCCGCGTCGATCAGCGCATCCGGCGCATGCCGGCCGGTGACGACGACGTGCACCGAAGCCGGTCGCGCGACGAGCGTCGCGAGCACTTCGTCGAGCGGCAGGTATTCGTACTTCAGCACGGTATTCAGCTCGTCGAGGATCACCATCCGGTAGTCGCCGCTGTCGATCATCCGGCGCGCCTCGTCCCAGCCCTTGCGCGCGGTCGCGATGTCGGCGTCGCGGTTCTGCGTGTTCCACGTATAGCCGTCGCCCATCGTCACGAAGTCGCATTGCGCGACCGCGCCGAGGAAATCGCGCTCGGACGTATGCAGCGCGCCCTTGATGAACTGCACGACGCCGAGCCGCATCCCGTGGCCGAGCACGCGCACGGCCATCCCGAACGCGGCCGTGCTCTTGCCCTTGCCGTTGCCGGTGTTGACGATCAGCAGGCCCTTTTCCTGCGTGGCGGCGGCCTGTTTCTTTTCATGGCCGGCGCGGCGGCGTTCGGTCATCCGCTGATGGGATTCGGCATCGGTCTTCATCGGGAGTCGTCCTGTCGAAAGCGAAACAAAAGTTCAGAGCGGGCCGGCGAGCGCGACCGTCACGCCGCCCACGATGGATTTGGGGCCGAGCAGCCGCCCGGCAGGCGCTGCAAGCTGCGCGCACGGCTCGGCCACGCCGGCCACGCCGAAGCGCGCGAGCGCGGCAGCCGACGGGCCGCTCGACGCGGGCGCCGTGCACTGCGCGAGCTGCGCCGCGTCGAATGCGACGAGCGGCCAGCCGCGCCGCGCGCACAGCGTGCGCAGCGGCCGCGCACGCGCCTTGTCGGCGAGCGTCGCGACGACGGCCGGCTCCGCGTCCGGGTACTGTGCGAGCGCCGCGCGAATCGCGGCGTCGAGCTGCGCGGCGCTCACGTTCGCGCGGAAACCGACGCCGAGCGCGACGCGCATCATGCACGCGTGCCGAGCGCGGCACGCACCGCCGGATCGTCGGCGAGCGCCGCGACGCGCCCGATCACGACGATCGCGGGCGAGCCGATGCCGGTCGCGCTCACGCGTTCGACGATCGTATCGAGCGTCGCGAGCACGTGCCGCTGCACGTCGCGCGTCGCGTTCTCGATCGCCGCGCACGGCGTGTCGCCGGCAAGGCCGCCGTCGCGCAGCGCGGCCGCGATCGCATCGAGCCGGCGAATGCCCATGTAGATCACGATCGTCATCCGCGTCGCGGCGAGCGCGCGCCAGTCCGGTTCGTCGGCGCCCGCGCCGTGGCCCGTGACGAAGATCACGCCCTGCGCGTCGCCGCGATGCGTGACCGGAATGCCGAGCGCGGCCGGCGCGGCGATCCCGGCCGTGATGCCGTTCACGACTTCGACCGGGAAACCGGCCGCGCCGAGCGCGAGCAGTTCCTCGCCGCCGCGGCCGAACACGAACGGGTCGCCGCCCTTGAGCCGCGCGACGCTGCGGCCCGCGCGCAGGTGCGCGAGCATCGCCGCGACAATCGCTTCCTGCGGCGTCGACGCATGGCCGCCGCGCTTGCCGACATGCTCGATGCGCGCGTCGGCGCGCGCGTGGCGCAGCACGTCCGGGTTCACGAGATCGTCGACCAGCAGCACGTCGGCCGCGGCGATCGCGCGCACGGCTTTCAGCGTGAGCAGATCGGCGTCGCCGGGGCCGGCGCCGACGAGCCAGGCGCGGCTCACCGGGCGCGGCACGGCGCGCACCGTGCGGTAGCGGTGGAAAGGGGACAGCGAGCGGCACATCGGCGGCCGGCGGACAGGCAGGGCATGGCGGATCGGGCGAAACCCGCGCACGCGCGGGCGGAATGCGCACCCGATCCGTCCCCCGCGGACAGGGCGTTCGGCGAGCCTTTGGCTCGCCCCTTGCGTCGGCCGGTATCCGGGCTGGCCGCTTGCCAGGCCGCAGCCTTCCCGCCCTGGCGGGCAGTGGCATCGCGGGCGGCCTGGGCGCGTGCGGGGGAACCGCGGCGCGCGGGCGGCGTACCGTTGCGGGGACAGCACAGGCCCGGCGGATTCCCGCCTCCTGTTTCCCGTTTAACTGCATGCGCGGGAATGCGCATGCGAGCACCGAACGCGGCGCATACGATAGCACAGGCTTGCACGATGCAAGCCGCCCGGCGCGCCGGCTGCGCGGGGCCGGCGCGTGGGCCGCCGGGATCAGAACCTGTACGCCGCCGTCAGCGTGAACGTCCGCGGCGAACCTGGCATGATCTGCGCAGTGCTCGTCGCGTTCGAGTAATAGTCGCGATCGGTCAGGTTGACGGCCGCCAGCGTCACTTCGAGGTCGCGTGTCCGGTATCCGGCCTTGCCGTCCCAGCGGACGTAGCCGGGCAGCTTGAGCAGATTGTCCCGCTCGGCATGGCGCGCACCTTCGTAAATCAGCCCGAGTTCCGCGAAAAAGCCGAGCAGCGGCGCGTGGCTGACGAACAGGCTGCCGTTCGACGACGACACGCCTGCCGGCCGCTTGCCCGCGTACTTCGGCTCGGCATCGACCACCCGCGCGTGCTGCCATCCGATGCCGCCGCGCACGAACCAGTCGCCCGCGAGCCGGCCCGCGACGCCCAGTTCCAGTCCGCGATTGCGCTCGAGGCCGGTCAGGTCAAAAAATCCCGGCCGGATCGGATCGGCGACGCGGCGGTTGTACAGGTCGAGCTGGAACAGCGCGAGAGTCGTACTCAGTGCGCCGCCGCGCCAGTCGCTTTTCACGCCGACTTCGTATTGGCGCGTGTATTGCGGGCCGAGATCGTTGGCATTGCCGCGTGCGTTCGGCGTGATTCCGATCAGGTCGCCGCCGACCGGCGCAAAGTTCTTGCTGTACGACGCATACATGCTGTGCGCAGCGACCGGCGACCACACGACGCCGAGCCGCGGGCCCCACGCCGTCGTCGTGCGCCGCGAGCGCAGGTTGTCCAGAACGTTGCTGGAATCGACGTCGAAGCGTTCCCAGCGCAGGCCGCCGAGGAGCTTCCACGATCGTCCGAGCTCGACCCGGTCCTGCGCGAAGACCGCATAGTCGCTGACACGATGGCGGTTCATCGCGAACGGCCGGAGGGCCGAGCCGGCAGGTACGGCGCTGTCCGGTCCAGTGATCGGGACCGGTGCCGCGCCCGCCTGCAGGAGCTTCGGCGCGCGCCGTTGCCAACCGTATTCGATGCCGAGCAGCAGGTCGTGCAATGCCGGCCCTGTCGCGAGCCTGCCGCTCAATTCGATGCCGGTCTGCACATTGAGATGCGTCATGTCCTGCACGTAGCGCGCACGCGGCACGTGTCGGTAGTCGCGCGGTTTCGCGACGTAGCTCTGCGTGACGTAGGTATTGTCGAACGTGCTGTGCAGATCCAGCACGCTCAGCGCGTGCCGGACCTGCCAGTCGCCGCCGAGCGCGTGGGTGAAGACCGAGCGCCAGTTCATGTTCGCGTCGCGGATGGTGTCCTGGCCCGCTGCGCCGAAAAACGTCGTCCGCGACGCGGCCGGCAGCGAGAACGCGACCGGCCTGCCGGCCGCGTCGACCTCGGCGACCGACGCGGGCAGACCGCGATCGGGCACGCGCTTGTAGGCGTCGTATTCGAACTGCAGCAGCCAGCTTCGCCGCGCGTCCTGCCATTTGATCGAAGGCGCGACGTACTGGCGTGTGCCGTCGACGTGGTCGCGGAAGCTGCGTGCATGTTCACGCCCGGCGTTGAGCCGCATGCTCCATGCGCCGGACAGCATCCGGTTGAGATCGACCGATGCGCCGAGACGTCCGTCACTGCCTGTTGCGGCCGAGACATTTCCGAAGTTCTCCGGCAACGGTTGCTTGGTGATCCGGTTGATGACGCCGCCGCCGCTGCCGCGCCCGTACAGCGCTGCGGCCGGCCCCTTCAGCACTTCGATGCGCTCGATGTTGCCGAGGCTGCGCACGTATTGCGCATCGTCGCGCATCCCGTCGAGCAGCAGGTCGCCTGCGCCGGAAAAACCGCGAATGCGGAACGAATCGAAGCGTGTATCGGACGTGTTCGACATGCCCGGCACGCCGGCCAGCGCATCGGCAAGCGTGCGGCCGCCGTAGGACAGCGCTTCGTCGACCGAGACGCTGTCGACGGTTTGCGGTACGTCACGCGGGTCGCTGGCGGTGCGGGTCGCCGTGCTCACGCTGTCGGGACGAGGATCGTACGGGTGGCGGCGGCTGCGCACGTCGATCGCGGACAGTTCGTCGTCGAACTCGGCCGCCGCGAGGGGGGACGGCGCAACGCCCGCAATCGAGCACAGCGAAAGGGCCAGCAAAGGAAAACGCCATCCGGATATCTGCCGTTTTGACATGAATATTCAAGGATCACTGAATGAGCCGCCTCGCGTTGCCGTTGCGTCAATGCCGTGTTGTTGTCGGGCAAAGTTTATCTCGTTCAGGTGAAAACGACAATCATTCGCGTTTGCCGGCTGCCGGCCGCCTTGACGCTCCCCGCCCCGCCAACCTACACTCGCACGCGTTTTGGTGCTCGCGCGTGCTGCTCCGGCGCGCGCAGTTAAACGGGAAACAGGGAGCCTGCCTGCACCGCAGTCGAGCCAACCTGTGCTGCCCCCGCAACGGTAAGCGAACGCGTCGCGCCCAGCGCGACGCAGCGCCGCTTCGCCGCATGCCTGCCGCATGCGGACGACCGCCACTGGATGCCATGCATCCGGGAAGGCGAAGCGGCGTGTTCGTCAGCCCGGATACCGGCCAGAACGTGGGGTTCAGCGCCGCGGGGAGGCGGCGCATCGTCCACGGCCGCAGTACGCCCGACGCCCGAGCGTTTTCCGCTTCCCCCGCCGATCCGTCCGTCGCCTGCATGCGCAACGGGCCGGGGCGGCGAGCGGCAGGCGGCGCGGGCAGGGCCGGCGGCAGCCGTGTTGGCATTCATCATGTCGACCGTTCGCAAAGGAGCATCATGCTCGACTCGTTCTTCCGCCTGTTCAACGACAGCCCGTCCGGGCTGCGCGGCAAAATCGTCGCGATCTACTCATTGCTCGTCGCCTTCAACATCGCCGCGTGGATCTGGGCCTTCGTCGCGTTTCGCGACCAGCCCGTGCTGTTGGGCACCGCGCTGCTCGCGTACGTGTTCGGGCTGCGCCACGCGGTCGACGCCGACCATATCGCCGCGATCGACAACGTCACGCGCAAGCTGATGCAGGAAGGCCGCAGCCCGCTCGGCGCGGGCCTGTTCTTCTCGCTCGGGCATTCGACGGTGGTGATCGTGATGTCGGTGGCGGTCGCGCTGACCGCGGCGTCGCTCGCGCGCTTCGAGAGCATGAAGACCTGGGGCGGCGTGATCAGCACGAGCGTGTCGGCGTTCTTCCTGCTGGTGCTCGCGGCCGCGAACCTGCTGATCCTGATCTCCGTGTACCGGACGTTTCGCGCGGCGCGTCGCGGCGACGCGATCGTCGATGCCGATCTCGACATGCTGATGAACCAGCGCGGCGTGCTCGCGCGCCTGTTCCGGCCGCTGTTCCGCCTCGTGTCGCGCAGCTGGCACCTGTATCCGGTCGGCTTCCTGTTCGGCTTCGGCTTCGATACCGCGACCGAGATCGCGCTGTTCGGCATTTCGGCGACGCAGGTGCAGGGCGGCATGTCGTTCTGGTCGGTGATGGCGCTGCCGGTGCTGTTCACCGCGGGGATGACGCTCGTCGACACGACCGACGGCATCCTGATGATGGGCGCGTACCGCTGGGCGTACGTGCGGCCGATCCGCAAGATCTACTACAACATGACGATCACGTTCGTGTCGGTGCTGGTCGCCGCGCTGATCGGCGGCATCGAGGTGCTGGCGCTGCTCGCGGACAAACTGTCGCTGCAGGGCCCCGTCTGGGATTTCTCGACGATGGTCGCATCGCATTTCGGGATGCTCGGCTACGTGGTGATCGGTCTGTTCCTCGCGTGCTGGATCGTGTCGGCCGCGATCTATCGCGTCAAACGCTACGACGAGATCGACGTGACGCTCTCGGCCTGACTCCCTCATTCGACACAGGACTTACCATGACCCTACGCAAGCTGCCCGTCACGATCGTCACGGGCTTTCTCGGCAGCGGCAAGACCACGCTGATGCGTCACATCCTGCAGCACGCGCAAGGCCGCCGCATCGCGGTGATCGTCAACGAATTCGGCGAACTCGGCATCGACGGCGAAATCCTGAAGGGCTGCGGCATCGGCTGCGACGACGCGGCGGGCGCCGATGGCGCGCAACGCGAAGCGTCGGGCCAGCTGTACGAACTCGCGAACGGCTGCCTGTGCTGCACCGTGCAGGAGGAGTTCTATCCGGTGATGGAAGCGCTCGTCGAGCGCCGCGCCGACCTCGATCACGTGCTGATCGAGACGTCGGGCCTCGCGCTGCCGAAGCCGCTCGTGCAGGCGTTCAACTGGCCGACGATCCGCAACAGCTTCACGGTCGACGCGGTCGTGACCGTCGTCGACGGACCGGCCGCCGCGGGCGGCCAGTTCGCGGAGAATCCGCAGGCCGTCGACGCGCAGCGCCGCGCGGACCCGAACCTCGACCACGAATCGCCGCTGCACGAGCTGTTCGCCGATCAGCTGTCGTCCGCCGATCTCGTGATCGTGAACAAGGCCGACCTCGTCGCCGACGCGCAATTCGCCGAGATCGAAGCCGCGATCCGCGACGAGATCCCGCCGCACGTGAAGATCGTGCGCGCGACGCGCGGCGAACTGGATCTCGCGATGCTGCTCGGCCTCGAAGCGGCGTCGGAGGAAACGATCCACCTGCGCCACGACCATCACGGCTCGGCCGACGACGGCGATCACGACCACCATCACGACGATTTCGATTCGGTCGTGGTATCGGGCGACGCGGGCTCGCGCGATGCGACGATCGCGGCGCTCCAGCGGGTCGTCGAGACCCATACGATCTACCGCGCGAAAGGCTTCGCCGCGCTGCCCGATGCGCCGATGCGGCTCGTGATCCAGGGCGTCGGCCGTCGCTTCGACAGCTATTTCGACCGCCGCTGGCAGGACGGCGAAACGCGCGCGAGCCGCTTCGTGCTGATCGGCGAGGATCTCGACGCGGCCGCGTTGCAGCGCGCGTTCGACGCGGCCTGCGCGGCCGAATTGCAGCAGGCATGACGCGATGCATTTGCTGCGCACCACGCCGGGCGGTTTCGTCGACGATACGCAGGGCGTCGTCCGGATCGATCAGCAGCCGGCCGATATCGTGATCCTGAGCTCGGCCGACACGACGCTGTCGCTGCTCGCGAGCGTCGTGCCGAAGCTGCCGGCCGGCTTCCCGAGCGTGCGGCTCGCGAACGTCACGTTCCTGCGGCAGCCGGCGTCCGTCGACTTCTACGTCGACGACGTGCTGCGTCACGCCAAGACGGTCGTGATCGATCATCTCGGCGGCGAAGCGTACTGGCCGTACGGGATCGAACAGGCGGTGTCGCTCGCGTCGAAACGCAAGCAGCAGCTCGCGATGTTCTCGGGCGACCTGCAGGAAGACCCGAACCTCGTCGCAAAGAGCACGGTCGCGCCCGCGCTGTGCCGGCTGTGGTGGCGCTACCTGCGCGAAGGCGGCATGCACAACGCCGAAGCGCTGCTGCGCAGCATCGCGTTCCATACGCTCGGCTTCGGCGACGAACCCGAGCCGCCGCGCCCGCTGCCGGCCGCCGCGCTGTATCACCCGGCGCGCGACCCGGCGAGCGTCGACGACTGGCGCGCACGCTGGACGCCCGGCGCGCCGGTCGTCGCGATCCTGTTCTATCGCGCACACTGGCAGGCTGCGAACACGGCCGTATTCGACGCGCTCGCCGATGCGCTGGTGCGCGAAGGGCTCAATCCGCTGCCGATCGCCGTCACGTCGCTGAAGGACGCGGTGAGCCGCGAGATCATCGCGCAGCTGTGCGACACGCAGCGCGTCGCGCTCGTGCTGAACACCACGGCGTTCGCGGCCGGCGCGATCGACAGCGCCGAGCCGGACGTGCTCGCCGGCGACGCGCCGGTGCTGCAGGTGATCCTGTCCGGCGGCAATCGCGACGCGTGGGCGGCCGACAACCAGGGGCTGCATGCGCGCGACATCGCGATGCATATCGCGCTGCCGGAAGTCGACGGGCGCATCGTCACGCGCGCGGTGAGCTTCAAGGGGCTCGCGTATCGCTGTCCGCACACCGAAGTCGACGTCGTGCGCTATCAGCCGGACGCCGAGCGGATCGCATTCGTCGCGGCGCTCGCGCGCGGCTGGTGCCGGCTGCGCACGCTCGGCAATGCCGACAAGCGCATCGCGCTGATCCTCGCGAACTATCCGCAAAGCGAAGGGCGGATCGGCAACGGCGTCGGGCTCGATACGCCGGCGTCCGCGTTGCGCGTGCTCGCGGCGCTGCGCGACGCCGGCTATGCGGTGGCCGATCTGCCGGCCGACGGCGATGCGCTGATTGCGCGGCTCACCGAAGGCGTGACGAACGATCCGGCCATGCGCGCGCTGCGCCCGGCGTTCCAGAGTTTCGCGCTGGCCGACTACGTCGCGCATTTCGCGCGGCTGCCGGCCGCCGTACGCGACGCGCTGAACGCGCGCTGGGGCCCGCCCGAAGCGGATCCGACGCTGCGGCACGGGCGCTTCCCGATCGCCGGCTGGCGCGCCGGCAACGTGTTCGTCGGCATCCAGCCGTCGCGCTCGCGCGACGACAACGACTATGCGAGCTACCACGATGCGGAGCTCGTGCCGCCGCACGCGTATCTCGCGTTCTATTTCTGGCTGCGCGATGCGTTCGCGATCGATGCGGTCATCCACCTCGGCAAGCACGGCAATCTCGAATGGCTGCCGGGCAAGAGCGTCGCGCTGTCCGACGCGTGCTGGCCCGACCTGACGCTCGGGCCGCTACCGCATCTGTATCCGTTCATCGTCAACGATCCGGGCGAGGGCAGCCAGGCGAAGCGCCGCGCGCAGGCGGTGATCGTCGATCACCTGATGCCGCCGCTCACGCGCGCGGAAAACTACGGCCCGTTGCAGGACCTCGAGCGGCAGGTCGACGAGTACTACGAAGCGTTGATGGTCGATGCGCGGCGCGCGAAGCTGCTGCGCAAGACGATACTCGCGACGATCGCCGAGCATCGGCTGCACGACGAGCTGAGCGTGTCGCCGCCGCGCGATGCGGGCGACGAGGACGCGCTGCTCACGCGCGTCGACGCATGGCTGTGCGAATTGAAGGAAGCGCAGATTCGCGACGGGCTGCACGTGTTCGGCGCGTCGCCGGTCGAGCGCCAGCGGCGCGACACGCTGCTCGCGCTCGCGCGCTTTCCGGTCGGCGACGGCAACGGCGAACGCGCGGGGCTGATCGGCGCGCTCGCGCGCGATCTCGCGCTCGGCGACGGTTTCGATCCGCTCGCGGCCGACTGGGCCGTGCCGTGGACGGGCCCGCGGCCGGCCGTGCTGCAGGCGCTCGACGCATCGCCGTGGCGTCATGCGGGCGATACGCGCGAACGGCTCGAACGGCTCGCGCAGCAGTGGCTCGATGGGCTGTGCGCGGCCGACGGCGGCACTTCCGACGAGATCGCCGGCGGCGCGGTGCCGCCAGGCGACTGGCCGCACACGCTCGCGGTCATCGAACGCGTGCGCACGGCATTGATACCCGCGCTCGACGCCTGCGGCCGCGAGGAGCTGCGCCAGCTGCTGCGCGGGCTCGACGGCCGCTTCGTGCCGCCGGGGCCGAGCGGCTCGCCGTCGCGCGGCCGTCCCGACGTGCTGCCGACGGGCCGCAACTTCTATTCGGTCGATACGCGCGCGGTGCCGACGCAGGCCGCGTGGTCGCTGGGACTGAAATCCGCGCAGCAGCTGATCGAGCGCCATCTGCAGGATCACGGCGACTATCCGCGCGCGATCGGCCTGTCGGTCTGGGGAACGGCGACGATGCGCACCGGCGGCGACGATATCGCGCAGGCGTTCGCGCTCATCGGCGTGCGGCCGAAATGGGCACACGGCAGCCATCGCGTGACAGACTTCGAGATCCTGCCGATCGACATCTTCGACCGGCCGCGCATCGACGTGACGCTGCGCGTGTCGGGTTTCTTCCGCGACGCGTTCCCGAACCTGATGCATCTGTTCGACGCGGCCGTGCAGGCCGTCGCCGCACTCGACGAGCCCGAGGAACTGAACCCGATCCGCGCGCGGATCGAGCGCGAACGCGCGACCTGGATCGCGCAGGGCGTGGCACCGGACGAAGCGCGGCGCCGCGCCGGCTGGCGCGTGTTCGGCGCGCGGCCGGGCAGCTACGGCGCGGGCCTGCAGGACCTGATCGACCGGCGCCGCTGGCAGACCGACGCCGATCTCGCCGACGCGTACCGCCAATGGGGCGGCCATGCGTATGCGCAGAACAGCGCGGGCGACGCGGCGCCCGACGTGTTCGGCGCGCGGCTCGCGACGATCGACGTCGTCGTGCAGAACCAGGACAGCCGTGAACACGACATCCTCGACTCGAACGACTATTACCAGTTCCAGGGCGGAATGACGGCGGCCGTGCGTCACTTATCCGGGCGGCAGCCGAGCATCTATCACGGCGACCATGCGAACCCGGCCGCGCCGAAGATGCGCACGCTGCGCGAGGAAATCGCGCGCGTGATCCGCTCGCGCGTCGTCAACCCGAAATGGCTCGACGGCGTGAAGCGCCACGGTTACAAGGGCGCGGCCGAACTGGCCGCGACCGTCGACTACCTGTACGGCTATGACGCGACCGCGCGCGTGCTGTCCGATCACCAGTACGCGCTCGTCGCCGACGCGTACCTGTTCGACGACGACACGCGCGCGTTCCTCGAACGCCACAATCCGCACGCGCTGCACGGCATCTGCGAACGCTTCGTCGAAGCGATGCAGCGCGGGCTGTGGCAGCAGCCGGGCGACTATCGCGAGCGGATCGAAGCGGTCTGGCTCGACAGCGAACAACTCCAGGAAGGGGAGCGACGATGACCGATCCGACAACCCGTCGCGCCCGCGCGGCATTTCCGTTCACGGCGCTCGTCGCGCAGCAGCCGCTGCAGCAGGCGCTGCTGCTCGCGGCGATCGACCCGTCGCTCGGCGGCGTGCTCGTCAGCGGGCCGCGCGGCACCGCGAAATCGACCGCCGCACGCGCGCTCGCGGAGCTGCTGCCGGAAGGCGAATTCGTCACGCTGCCGCTGTCGGCGAGCGACGAACAGGTCACGGGCACGCTCGATCTCGCGCATGCGCTCGCCGACAACGGCGTGCGCTTTCGGCCGGGGCTGCTCGCGCGCGCGCATCGCGGCGTGCTGTACGTCGACGAGGTGAACCTGCTCGCGGACGGCCTCGTCGACACGCTGCTCGACGTCGCCGCGAGCGGCGTGAACGTGGTCGAGCGCGATGGCGTGTCGCACGCGCACGACGCGCGCTTCGTGCTGGTCGGCACGATGAATCCCGAAGAAGGTGAACTGCGCCCGCAACTGCTCGACCGCTTCGGGCTGATGGTCGAACTCGAGAACTGTTTCGACGCCGCGCAGCGCGAACGGATCGTGAAGGCGCGGCTCGCGTTCGATCTCGATCCGGACGCGTTCCGTGCGCGCCATGCGGCCGCGCAGCGCGAACTGCGCGAGCGGATCGATGCGGCGCGCGCACGGCTGGCGTCGCTGGATTTCGGCGATGCGGTGCATGCGCGCGTCAGCGCACTGTGCATCGACGCCGCTGTCGACGGCCTGCGCGCCGACCTCGTGATGTTGCGCGCCGCGCGTGCGCTCGCGGCGCTGGAGCAGGCCGACGCGGTGACGGTCGCGCATGTCGAATGCGTGGCCGACGCGGTGCTGCGTCATCGGCGTCACGCGCATACGCCACCGTCGTCGGGCGCGTCGAGCGCGCCGAATACGTCGCAATCGGACGGAGAACGCGGCCGCGACCGCGACGGTCGCTCGCCGCCGGACACGCGCGGCCATTCCGACGATCGCGCCGGCACGGCAACCAACGACGCGTCGGCATCGCAAGGCGACTGGGGCTACCTGCCGCCCGAACCGGCCGGGTTGCGCGACGTGAAAGGCGTGGTGCCGCTGCCGCTAAAAAAACGCTGAGCCATCGAGCCGACGCCGCCGCGAACACCGTTCGCGGTCCTCGATGGCAGCCAGGCGCTGCCGCGCGCGTGCCGGGTACGGTGCGCGCCGGCACGGCCATTGCGTGGCCCGCGACGCTCGCCGCGAAGCGCGGCGGCCCGCTGCACGCCGGCCATCTGCGTTTTCGCAAACAGGCCGGCGCGCCGCGCGCGCTCCATTGCTTCGTGCTCGACTGTTCGGCATCGATGCTGTCGCACGAACGGCTCGCACTCGCGAAAGGCCTGATCGTCGCGTATTTCGACCAGGCCGCGCGCGAGCGGATGGAAACCGCGCTGATCTGTTTCGGCGGCGACGGCGCCGCGCGGCGCTTCGGCCCGGCCGTGCCGCGCTGGTGGAACGCACGCTGGCTCGAACCGGTCGACGGCGGCGGCGGCACGCCGCTCGCGGACGGCATCGCGGCCGCCGCGCAACTGCTGGCGCGCGACGCACGCCGCGCGCCGGTGTCGGCGCCGGACAAGCAGCGCTGGCTGTGGGTGCTGTCCGACGGACGCACGCGCGAAACGCCGCCGAAGCCGGCAGATGCCGATCACGTCGTGTTCGTCGATTTCGACGACGCGGCCGTGCGGATCGGGCAGGGAAAGCGGCTCGCCGATGCATGGGGCGCGCAATGGATGACGGCAGCGTCGCTGAGCGCGGGGGCGGCCGGCTGATCGACTCATCGGACGATCGATTGCACGGAACGCGCGGCGGCGCTGCGCTATGATCGCCGTTTCTGCTTACCGGAACGCCTGCCATGCAAGTACTCGTCGATGCCGACGCGTGTCCCGCCGTCATCAAGGACATGCTGTTTCGCGCCGCGCGTCGTGCCGAGATCTGCGTGACGCTGGTCGCGAACCAGTTCCTGCGCACGCCGCCGTCGCCGTTCATCAAGGCGGTGCAGGTGCCGGCCGGCTTCGACGTCGCCGATGCGCGGATCGTCGAGCTCGCCGAAGCCGGCGATCTCGTGATCACCGCCGACATCCCGCTCGCCGCCGCCGTCCTCGACAAGGGCGCGCATGCGCTCGACCCGCGCGGCAACTGGTTCAGCCGCGAGAACATCGAGGAACGGCTGTCGACGCGCGCGATGATGGACCAGCTGCGCAGCGCGGGCATCGACACGGGCGGCCCTGCGCCGTTCAGCGCACGCGACGGCAAGGCGTTCGCGTCGCAGCTCGACCGGTTTCTCGCGCGCCACGGCAAGCCCTGACGCACGCGCGTGCCGGCGCGGCGATGCGTCACGGGTTTCGCGCCGGATCGTCCGCTGCGGCAGAATACGCATTCGCGCCGTCATCGATCGCGACGCGCGAACGACCCATCGGAGGACATGCATGTCACTGACACAACTCCTCGTTCCGACCTTCACCCAGATGCTGCGCGCGCAATCCGCGTGGCTCGACAAGGCCGTCGCGCACCGGCAGGCCGCGTCCGATGCGTCCGATGCGCCCGATGCGCCCGATGCGCTGCTGATGCTGAAGCTCGCGCCCGACATGTATCCGCTCGCCGCGCAGGTACGGTTCTCGTGCTTCCAGGCGATGGAACCCGTGCACCGGCTGCGCGGCGAGCCGCTGCCGGAGGCGCTGCTGGCGCTGCGGGAAGCCGGCTGGCATGCGGATGCGCAGCCGGGCACGCTGAGCGATGCGCAGGGCATTCTGTCCGGCACGATCGGCTTTCTCGGCGAACTGGCGCCCGATGCGCTCGATCACGGCGCCACGCGGCCGATCGCGCTCGAATTGCCGAACGGCATCGCGTTCGACTTGACCGGCGAGCAGTACGTGCGCGACTGGGCGCTGCCGCAGTTCTACTTTCACGCGATCGCCGCGTACGCGATCCTGCGCCATCACGGCGTCGAGCTCGGCAAGGCCGACTACGTGCCGCACATGCTGGCGTACGTGCGGCCCGGCACGATTCCGCAGGGTTGAACGCGTGAGCCAACGATCCGGCCGCAGCGCGCGGGCGTGATGCGCGCGCTGTTCATCTGCAGCCGCAACCGGCTGCGCAGCCCGACTGCCGAAGCTGTCTTCGCGGCATGGCCGGGCGTCGAAACCGACTCGGCAGGCCTCGCGCCCGACGCGGACACGCGTTTGTGCGCGGCGCAGCTCGAATGGGCCGAGATCGTGTTCGTGATGGAGCGTGCGCACAACGCGAAGCTGTCCGCCCGGTTCGGCGCGCTGTTGAAGCACAAGAAGATCGTCTGCCTCGATATTCCCGATCGCTACACGTACATGCAGCCCGAACTCGTTGCGCTGCTCGAGCGCAAGGCCGGGCCGTTGCTGCGCGGGTAAGCGGCGCCGGGCCGGTTCAGCGAGAACGAAGCGCGCCGTCGGCGAGGGCTCCGCTGTCGGCGAGGGCTCCGCTGTCGGCGAGGGCCCGCTATCGTCGAGGGCCTCGAGCCGTGCTTTCTCGATCAGCTTCCGATGGCGGCGTCCCGCGGCATCTCGCCCGACGCCGGATCGATCGTGCCGTTCCCAGTGCCCGGCGCGACGGGGGGCGGGGCGTGCGGCTCGCCTGATCACCATTGCGACACCGCGCAAACCGCTACGCCGCTCCTGCCTGGTGTTCGCTGGCCTGACACATGGGTATCGCGTCACGCAGCATCGGTCACACGTGCGTGTAGATCGCCGGGTGACCCGGCTTCCCGGATCGTCCATCGCGCCGTTTGTGCAGAGCCCGCCGGTGATGCGGCGGCGTCACGTGCGGGCGCGCGGGCGCGGGCCGGGCCTTCGGCGCGGCAGCGCGCGGCTGCGCCTGTCCTTCGCCGAAATGGAAGGTCTGGGTCTGCGCGCGGGCGGCGCCCAGCGTCGACACCAGCACGAGCGCTGCGAGCAGGATGCGTTTCATGGATTTCGCCTTTCTTCAGCCCGGATGAGCCGTTCCCGACAGCTTAGCGAACCGCGGCCCGGCGCCGCAACCGGCCGGCGTTCGGTGTCGATTCCCGTCGCGCCCGGCGGCATGCGTTGCCCGGTCGCCTGGGCATACCCGGCTTGACAACGAAATTCCCGAGTGTGAATATAAATTCACGCACAAGAATTATCATTCCAGTCCGGGAAACCGGGGCGCGATGGACGCCCCGGCGACACCGGCGGTCCGAACAACCGGAGTCAGGAGCGAGACGCATGGCGGAGCACGAGCAGCAGGGCGCGTTGGCGGGGTTGCGCATCATCGATCTGTCGCGGGTGCTGGGCGGCCCGTACGCGACGCAAATCCTCGCCGACCACGGCGCGGAGGTGATCAAGGTCGAACCGCCGTCCGGCGACGAGACGCGCACGTGGGGCCCGCCCTTCGACGGCGACACCGCGTCGTATTTTCTCGGCGTGAACCGCAACAAGCTCGGCATCGCGCTCGACCTGACGCAGCCGGAGGACCGCGAGCGGCTGCTCGGCCTGCTCGAGCACGCCGACGCGCTCGTCGAGAACTTCAAGATCGGCACGATGGAGCTGGGGGCTCGGTTTCGATGCACTGCACGCGCGCTTTCCGCGCCTCGTGTATTGCCGCGTGTCGGGCTTCGGCGCGGACGGGCCGCTCGGCGGGCTGCCGGGCTACGATGCGGCCGTGCAGGCGCTGGCCGGGCTGATGAGCGTCAACGGCGAAGCGGGCGGCGCGCCGCTGCGCGTCGGTGTGCCGATCGTCGATCTCGTGACCGGGCTGAACGCGGCGCTCGGCGTGCTGATGGCGCTGCGCGAACGCGATGCGAGCGGGCGCGGGCAGTTCGTCGAGTCGACGCTGTTCGACTGTGCGCTGTCGATCCTGCATCCGCATACGCCGAACTTCTTTCATTCGGGGAGGGCGCCGGTGCGCACCGGCAACGCGCATCCGAACATCACGCCGTACGACAGCTTCCCGACCGCGAGCGTCGACATTTTCCTCGCGGTCGGCAACAACGGGCAGTTCGCCGCACTGTGCGACGTGCTCGGCACGCGCGACTGGCTCGACGATCCGCGCTTCGCCGACAACCGCGCGCGCAGCGCGAACCGCGCGGCACTGCGCGCGCTGCTCGAAGCGGCGCTGGCTGCCCACGACGGCGCGGCGCTCGCGGAGCAACTGATGCGCCGCGGCGTGCCGTGTGCGCCGGTGCTCGGGCTCGACGCGGCGCTCGACCATCCGCACGTCGCGCATCGGCAGATGAAGGTCGAACTTGGCCGGCATCGCGGCATCGCATCGCCGATCAAGCTCGGCCGCACGCCGGCCACGTACCGGCGGCCGCCGCCCGCGCTGAACGAACACGCGGCGCAGGTGTTTGCCGGCGATCCGCGCGACGATGCGGACAACGACGACCGCGAGCCACGCCGGAACTGACCCGCAACGCGGCGCGGCCGGCGACACGCGTGACGGCGCCGAAAACGACGACCACGGTCAACGCCGGAACCGCTCCGCAACGCGGCGCGCCGCCGTGCACCGGCGCCGAGTACCACGTACCACGTACGCCCTTTGGACACATGCCGGCCCGCGCACCGCGCGAGGCCGCGCAACAGGAGACACATCATGCTCGCATGGATCGGCGCGATCGCGATCGTCGCGCTGTTCGGCCTGATCATCACGAAGCGGCTGTCGCCGCTCGTCGCACTGATCGTCGTGCCGGTAGTCGCATCGCTCGCGGCCGGCTTCGGCCTCTCGACCGGCAAGTTCATCGTGCACGGCGTACAGAACATCGGGCCGATCGCCGGCATGTTCGTTTTTGCGATTCTATTTTTCGGAATCCTCACTGACGCGGGCATGCTCGATCCGATCATCGCGGGCGTGCTGCGCGTGATCGGCTGCCATCCGCCGCGCATCGTGATGGGCTCGGCGCTGCTCGCGCTGCTGATCCATCTCGACGGGTCGGGCGCCGTCACGTTTCTCGTCACGCTGCCCGCGATGATGCCGCTCTATACGCGGCTCGGGATGGACCGGCGGATCCTCGCATGCGTCGCGTCGATGGCCGCCGGCGTCAACTTCCTGCCGTGGGTCGGCCCGATGCTGCGCGCGTCCGCGGCATTGCACATTCCGGGCTCGGCGATCTTCACGCCGATGATTCCGGTGCAGATCGTCGGGCTCGTGTTCGTGTTCGGCACCGCGTACGTGCTCGGTGTGCGCGAGGCGAAGCGGCTCGGGCTCGATCGCGCCGGCGCGGCCGCACTCGCGATCGCGCCGCGCGAGCTGAGCGACGCCGAGCGCGCGCTGCGCCGCCCCGGACGCTTCCGGATCAACGTCGCGCTGACGCTCGTCGTGCTCGGCACGCTGGTATCGGGCGTCGTCGACCCGATGGTGATGTTCATGCTCGGCACGGTGGCCGCGCTCGTGATCAACTATCCCGACGTGCGCGCGCAGCGCGAACGGATCGACGCGCATGCGAAGGCCGCGCTGATGATGGCGAGCGTGCTGCTCGCCGCCGGCGCGTTCACCGGGATCATGTCCGGCACCGGGATGCTCAAGGCGATGGCCGAGGTCGTCGTCGCGCACGTGCCGGTCGAGCATGCGCGCCACATGCCGTTCGTGCTCGGCCTGCTGTCGATGCCGCTCAGCCTGCTGTTCGATCCCGACTCGTTCTACTTCGGCGTGCTGCCGGTGCTCGCGGAAAGCGCGAAGCTGCTCGGCGTGCCGCCGATCCAGATGGCGCAGGCCGCGCTGCTCGGGCAGATGACGACCGGTTTCCCGGTCAGTCCGCTCACGCCCGCGACGTTCCTGATCGTCGGCCTGACCGGCGTCGAGCTCGCCGAGCACCAGAAATTCACGATTCCGTTCCTGTTCGCCGCGACCGTGCTGATGGTGTTCGCCGCGGTCGCTGCGGGCGTGTTTCCGTTGTGACGGCGCCCGGATCGGTCGCTTCGCGTGTTGCCGCCGATGCAGCCGCCCGCCAACGGCGCCTGCGTTGGCGCGGCAACTCCGCAGCGGCCCGGCGTTGTCCTGAGAACGGCGCGGCCGTTCACGTTTTCCTGGAGAGCAATCCATGCAGTTCGACCTGACCGACGACCAGCGCACGATCGAACGCGCGATCGAGAAAATCTGCGAGCGCTTCGGCGACGACTACTGGCTCGAACGCGATCGCGCGGGCGGGTTTCCGTCCGATTTTCACGCGGCGCTCGCCGAGGCCGGCTGGCTCGGCATCGCGATGGACCCGGCCCACGGCGGCGCCGGGCTCGGGATGACCGAGGCCGCGCTGATGATGCGCACGATCAGCGCGTCGGGCGCGGGCCTGTCCGGCGCGTCGGCCGTGCACATGAACATCTTCGGGCTGAATCCGGTGCAGGTGTTCGGCAACGACGCGCAGAAGGCGCGCTTCCTGCCGCCGCTGATCGCCGGGCGCGACAAGGCCTGCTTCGCGGTGACCGAGCCCGACGCGGGCCTCGACACGACGCACCTGACCACGCAGGCACGCCGCGACGGCGATCATTACGTGCTGAGCGGCCGCAAGATCTGGATCTCGACCGCGCAGGTCGCGAACAAGATGCTGATCATCGCGCGCACGACGCCGCTCGACCAGGTCGCGAAGCCGACCGACGGTCTGAGCCTGTTCTACACCGATCTCGACCGTTCGCGCGTCGAGGTGCGCGAGATCGAGAAGATGGGCCGCAAGGCCGTCGATTCGAACATGCTGTTCATCGACAACCTGCGCGTGCCGAGCGACGACCTGATCGGCAACGAAGGCGACGGCTTCCGCTACCTGCTGCACGGGCTGAACCCGGAGCGGATCCTGATCGCCGCCGAGGCGATCGGCCTCGGACAGGCGGCGCTGCGGCGTGCGACGCAGTATGCGTGCGAGCGCGTCGTGTTCGGTCGGCCGATCGGGCAGAACCAGTCGATCCAGCATCCGCTCGCGCACGCGTGGATGCAGCTCGAGGCGGCGTGGTTGATGGTGATGAAGGCCGCGACGCGCTACGACGCGGGGCAGTCGTGCGGCGCGGAGGCGAACGCCGCGAAGTACCTCGGCGCGGAAGCCGCATTTCAAGCGTGCCAGACGGCGATCGCGACGCACGGCGGGATGGGCTATGCGAAGGAATACCATGTCGAGCGCTACCTGCGCGAGTGTATGATTCCGAGGCTCGCGCCCGTGAGCCCGCAACTGATCCTGTGCTACATCGCGGAGAAGGTGCTCGGGCTGCCGAAGTCGTACTGACCGTAACGACCCGGCGGTTCGCCCGGCGCGCGGCTTCCCGTTCCGAATCAAGCGCTCGTCATGGACGTCAAACTCGTTGCCCGCACGCTCGACCTGTTCGAGCTGTTCGCCGCCGAACGGCGGCCGCTGCCGCTGACCGAACTCGCGCGCCTGCTCAATGTGCCGGCGTCGAGCTGCCTGGCGATGGCGCGCACGCTCGTGAGCCGCGGCTATCTGTACGAGGTGCGCAAGCGCGGCGGCTACTACCCGACGCGGCGTCTGCAGACCGTCGCCGCCGCGATCGACGCGACCGATCCGGTGGTCGACCTCGTGCATCCGCATCTGGTCGCGCTGCGCGATGCGAGCCGCGAGACGGCCGTGCTCGGCAAGATCCAGGGCGCGTCGGTCACGTATCTCGACGTCGTCGAGTCCGAGCAGGCGATCCGCTATACGCGCCAGCCGGGCGAGTTGCGGCCGCTGCATGCGAACTCGATCGGCAAGGCGATCTTCGCGGAACTCGCGCACGACGCGCAGCAGGCGCTCGGCGCGCAGTTGTCGTTCGAGCGCTTCACCGATGCGAGCGTGCCGGACCTGCCGGCGCTCGTCGCGCAGACCGCGCGGTTTCGCGAACTCGGCTGGGCGGAGAACTTCGGCGAAAGCGCACCCGAGCTGTCGGCGATCGCGGTCGCGCTGACGCTCGACGGCGACTGGTACGGGCTGTCGGTCGTCGGGCCGACCGAGCGGATCCGCCAGCATCGCGACGCGCATGCGGCGCTGCTGGTTGATGCGAGAGCGCGGCTGCTGGCGGAGCAGGGGCGGGGGTAGCAGGGGCTGTGAAGCGCGGCACTCGCTTCGGCGGCCGTTCGCCGGGATGCCGGGCAGCATCCGCGAATGGCCGCGGGCCATCATGCGCCGGTGCGTCGCGACTTCACGACGTCAGGACTTGACCCACACGCCGCCGGCGCTCGGGTTGTCGCCTTGCGTCCACCATTTCGCGCAATATTTCGCGCTTTGATAGATGACGCACGTGCCGCCCTGGTACGCGGTCGTTGCCGACCAGACGGGTGTGCCGCCACCGACGGGCTTCCAGGCCGCGGCCTGACCGGGCACGTCGCCCTGCGTCCACCATTGCGCCTGGTACGTCGTGCCCTGATAGGTGACCGTCGCACCGGCCGTATAGACCTGGCCGGCCGACCAGGGCGCGCCGGGCTGAGGCGTGCCGCCACCGGAGTCGCCGCCGTAGTTCGGGTCCTGCGTGACGCCCGCACCCCACTTGCCGCCGAGCTTGCGGAAGATCGACGCAAACGCGTACGGCTGCTGCGCGATGCCCGAGCAGGTCGGCGCCACATACGCGCCGTTGTTCGGGCACGGCTGATCGCGGCCGACCGACCAGTTGCCGAAGAAACCGTAACCGTTGTTGACCGCCGCGTTCAGCACGCTGTGCGCATTCGCGAGCGTGAAGGTTTCGCCCTGCACGTCGTTCATCCCGATCATCGGCGTGACGCCGACCAGCTGCCACAGTTGCGCGCCGGTCTTCGGCTGGCCGGCTGACTTGAACGCCGTGTCGAGCTGCGCGTAAAGCGCCTGCGCGGCGCCGATCGCGGCCGCGCCCATGTCGATGTTCGTGGGGCCGTAGTCCATCGTCATCAGGTTCACCACGTCGAACGCGACCTTGTTCGCGATCGCCGCGGTGACGACGTTCACGCCGTCCTGCGTGAGCCCTGTCGGCATCGTCGGCAGCGTCAGCGTCACGTGCAGCGGCTTGCCTTTCGCCGCGTAATCGGACTGCAGTTGCGCGACCGCCTGGAAATTCCGCGTGACGGCGGCGCTGTCCTGTTGCGACGCGCCTTCGATGTCGAAGTCGACATGCGTGAGGCCGTACGTGTCGATCACCGTCTGGTAGGCCGTCTTCAGCGCGGTGACGGTCGAGCACGCCTGCATCAGCGGCGTGCCGTTTGCACCGCCGAACGACACGGCGATCTCACCGCCTTTCGCGCGATAGCTCGCGATCGACGTCGACAGCGACGCGAGCAGATCGCCGCGCGCGCCGTTGCCGATCGGCTGCACGCCGCCCCAGGACGGCGCGCAGCCGCTGCCGGCGACCACGAATGCGAGCGTGAACTGCTGGATGCCTTGCTGGACGCCGATCCGGTCGACCAGCGGCGTCGGGTAGAGCGTCACGTCGACGAACGGCGCATAAACGCCGGCGCCGTGGGACACGCTCGCCATGGCGAGCAGGCAGCTCGCGGCGAGCGCGCGCGGGATGAATCGCGGCAACACGTTGTTGTTCATTGTGTTCTCCAAGTGGAAGAGGGATACGCTGGCCCGCGTATCGCCGCGGGCGGATACAGCCCATGCCCGCCCGGCGGCGTGCCCATCTTGGAGGATTCGCGTCGAATCGTGAACGCTTAGGTGTTCTTTTCGTTATTCGATTACCGATACGTAACGATCTTGCCGATTCGATCGCATATCGAAACGCGGGGCGGGCGCTTTTTCCGACGGGCGGCAACCGGCCGACGTGATCGGGCGCCCGCACGCGACGGATACCGGCGAACACCACGCGCACCCGAATGGACCGGTTGCAGCGAACCGGCATCGCGGGCCGGGAAACCGGTCATCGAGCGACGCAGTCTGCGCGCGGCGTGCCCTGTGCAGCGGCGCCGCTCAGCGATACCACCGCGGCGTATAAACCCACTCACGCCCGCCACCGATCGCGAAACGCCGCGTCGTCGACGAACCGACGATCACCATCGTACGCATGTCGACCTGATCGCTGCGCAGTGCGCCGAGCGTCGTCGTCGCGAGCGTCGCGCCGGGGCGGCCGATGTCGCGGCCGAGCACGACGACCGTATCGGCCGCGCGGTGCGCGCGCACGGCGTCGAGTGCCCGATCGAGCTGCCACGGCCGCGCACGCGAGATCGGGTTGTAGAACGCCATCACCAGATCGGCCTGCGCCGCATGCCGCAAGCGCGTCTCGATCACGTCCCACGGCTTCAGGTTGTCCGACAGCGAGATCGCGCAGAAATCGTGGCCGAGCGGCGCGCCGGCCTGCGCGGCCGTCGCGAGCGACGCCGACACGCCGGGCTCGATCCGCAGCTCGACTGCCGCCCAGTGCGGATCGCGCGCGTCGTCGAGCGCCTCCAGCACGGCCGCGGCCATCGCGAACACGCCGGGGTCGCCCGACGACACGACCGCGACGCGCCGGCCCGCGGCCGCCAGCTCGAACGCATGGCGCGCGCGCTGCATCTCCTCGCGATTGTCGGTGCCATGCACGCGCTGGTCTGCGCGGAACGGGCCGGCCATCGTCACGTAGGTCGTGTAGCCGAGGATGTCGGTCGCGTCCGCGAGCGCGCTGCGCGCGGCGGGCGTGAGCCACGCCGCATCGCCCGGGCCGAGGCCGAGCACCGTCAGGCGGCCGCGCGCGCGGCCGATCGTTGCCGGATCGACCGGCTGTGCCGCGACCGCGCAAGCAAGGCCGTTGGAGGTCGCGCGCAGTGTGTGCGCGACGCGCAACGTGCTTCCAAGCAGCGCGGCGGCATCGGATGCGCCGGCGCGAACGCGTTCGTCATCGGCGTCGAAATCGGCGAACCGCAGCGGCACGCCGAGCGTCCGTGCGGCCGCTTCAACGTGTGGATCGCCGAGCAACGCGGCCGGCGCGACGAGCGCGGCGAGCGCCAGCCGTGCGAGCCCGTTTGCATCGAGCAATGCGTCGATGCGTTCGGCAAGCGATGCCGCAGCGTCGGCCGACACGCTGCTCGCATCGATGCCGACGACGACGCTGCGCGGATGAATCACGAGCTCGTCGCGCGCGCCGCGCCATGCTTCGGGCGTCACGCGGATCGCATGCGCGGCCGCCTCGTCGCGCGGCAGCGCGACGTCGTCGAGCCATGGCGCCGTGCCGTCCACACGCGTGGCCGCACCCGCGAGCAGGTCGGACACGAAGCGCTTGCCTTGCTGCAGATCGGCGAGCGCGTAGCCGTCGGGCGGATTGAGCACGCATGCGCCGAACCGCAGCTCGCCGCTCGTCGTGATCGCCGGCGCGACCCCGAGGCAGTCGGCGATTTCGCGCGCGATCACGTTCACGCCGGTCAGTCCGCCGAGCAGCGGCACGACGGCCGAGCCGTCTTCCGCGACTGCGAGCACTGGCGGCTCGACACCCTTGTCGGCGAGTGCGGGCGCGACGCAACGGATCACGATGCCGGCCGCGCACAGCGCGACGATCGGCAGCCCGCGCGCATAGAGTTCGCGCAGGTGCGTGCCGAGTTCGTCGAACGGCACGTCGGCGTCCACGCGTGATGCGAGCCCGTGCACGACGGCACCCGGATAGCGCGCCTGGATGCGGCGTGCGGTGTCGAGCGCGCCCGCGCCGAGAATCACGATCGCGGGCGGAGTCGTCATCCTTGCCATTTTTCCCCCGGCACGACGAGCAGCGAGAAATACGGCGACGCCATCGGATCGACTTCGTCGAGCGGCACGATGCGCTGCGTCGCCATCGTCGCGCGTTCGACGTACAGCGCGCGCTTCGCGAGCCCGAGCTCGTCGAGCACGCGCCGCACCTTGTCGAAGTTGCGGCCGAGCTTCATCACGACGGCCGCGTCGGCCTGCGCGAGCCGCGCGCGCAATTCGTGCTCGGGCAGCACGCCCGACAGCACCGACAGGCTCTGGTTCCGATAGACGAGTGGCTGGCCGAGCACGGCCGTGCTGCCGAGCATCGCACACACGCCGGGGATCACTTCGGTGTCGTAGCGCGGCGCGAGGCGGTCGTGCAGATACATGTACGACCCGTAGAAGAACGGATCGCCTTCGCAGATCACCGCGACGTCGCGCCCCGCATCGAGATGCGACGCGACGATCTCGGCGGCCGTGTCGTAGAAGTCGGCGATCACCGTCTCGTAGCAGAGCGGCGGCGCCAGCGCCTCGGTCGTCACCGGATAGACGAGCGGCAGTTGCGTCTGCGTATCGACCAGGTGCGCCTCGACGATCCCGTACGCATTGCCTTTCTTGCCCTTCGCGACGAAATACGCGACGACCGGCGCCGCCTGCAGCACCCGCAGCGCCTTGATCGTCATCAGTTCAGGATCGCCGGGGCCGACGCCGACCCCGAACAGACGTCCGCGCACGGTTTTCATTCGGCCTCCGTCGCGAGTGCGTTGACGGCGGCGGCGGCCATCGCGCTGCCGCCGCGGCGGCCGAGCAGCGCGACGTACGGCACGCCGCGGCTGTCGGCGTCGAGCATCGCCTTCGACTCCGCGGCACCGATGAAGCCGACCGGAAAGCCGAGGATCAGCGCGGGGCGCGGCGCGCCGGCGTCGATCATGTCGAGCAGGTGGAACAGCGCGGTCGGCGCGTTGCCGATCACGACGACGCTGCCGGCCAGGTGCGGGCGCCACAGTTCGAGCGCGGCGGCCGAACGCGTGTTGCCGAGTTGCCGCGCGAGATCGGGGACTTCCGGTTCGCCGAGCGTGCAGATCACGCGATTGCCGGCCGGCAGCCGCGCGCGCGTGATGCCTTCGGCGACCATCTTCGCGTCGCACAGGATCGGCGCGCCGGCCGCGAGCGCGGTGCGGCCCGCCGTGCCGGCGCCGGCCGAGAAGCGCAGGTCGTACACGACATCGACCATCCCGCACGCATGGATCACGCGCACCGCGAGTTTCTCGAGATCGGGCGGAACCCGCGACAGGTCGGCCTCGGCGCGGATCGTCGCGAACGACTGGCGGTAGATTTCCTGCCCGTCGCGAATGTAGTCAAGCATCGGTGGTGTCCTGGCTGTGCCGCGCGCCCGTCAGTCGGGCCGCGGCCTGGTCAATCGTCAGATGGCGCGCGAGCGGGGCGCCGAGGCCCGCGCCGGCGTCGCGCCGGTAAAGATCGTAGTGCGCGGGCGCGACCGCGACGAGCGTGTGCGTCGCCGGATGCGGCAGCGCGCAGTGGCGCTCGCAACCGGTCACGTGCACGTCGAGCGGATGGCCGACGCGCGCGGCGAGCGCGAGCGCATCGCGTTTCGTATCGGCGTGCGACTTCGCGCAGCCCGCGCTGCCGGCGCACGCGACCAGCGCCGCGAGCGGATCGGACGGCGTGCACACGAGACCGAGCGCCGCCAGCGCGTCGAGCACGGCAGCCGCGCGTTCGTGGCGCACGCCGTGCACGAACACGCCTTGCCACGGCGTCATCGTCAGCGTGCCGTCGCCATCGGCTTCGGCCAGGGCCGCGAGCCGTTCCAGCTGCGTCGCGTCGAGCCGCCCGAGCACGAACTGCGCGCCGACGCTGCAGCGGTTCGCGTCGCGCGACGCTCGCGCGCCGAAGCGCAGCGCGGCGTCGGCATGCGGCCGGCGCCAGCCGGCCAGTGCGCGATCGGCTTCGAGCGGGAAGGGCGCGTAATGCTGCGCGCGCGCGCGCAATGCCGGTTCGGCGCCGCTCGCGAGCAGCGCACGCATCCGCGTGACGTCGGCCGGCGCCAGATCGAGGAACGCGAGCAGCAACGCGCGCACGAGCGCGACGGCCTGGTCGGGCGCGACGTCCAGCGAAGCGGGGCGGTCGTCCGGCGCGACGGGCGGGCAGCCGGCCAGGCCCGCGGCCATGCGCAGCGCGCCGTCGCCGCGGCGCCAGGCGGCGAGCCAGATGTCGTGCGGATGATCGAGCGCCGCGACGGATTCGCCGCCGTCGAGCTGGATCGCGAATTTCGGCGACAGTTCACCGCGGCGCGGCTCGCGCGCGAGCATGTCGAGCAACGGCGTGGCGAGTGCGCGGCTGTCGAGCAGCGCGTGGGGATCGCGCCCGGCGAGCGGGCTGAGCATCAGGTTGCGGACGTCGTCGCTCGCGGCGAGCGCGGCGCGGCTGTCGTTCGTGACGGCGGCAGCGCCATCGGCGCTCGGGCGCGGGCCGAGCCCCGCATCGAGCAACGCGTCGGCCAGCGCATCGGCCGCGCCGTCGCGGATGCCGCGCAGCTGGAGATTCGCGCGGTTGGTCGCGTCGATCGCACCGGAACCGTACGCGCGGGCCGCTTCGGCGATCGCGCGCGCCTGCCGTGCGTCGACGCTGCCGCCGGGCAGCTTGATCCGGCACAGTCCGCCGTCGGCGGCCGCGACGACGCGCACGAGCCCCGGGCAAGCCGACGGGCGCACGACAGGCGAGGCAGGATTCGAATCGGGGGCGGATCTCAACGGGATACCGGGACAGTGTCGCGCCGCGGCCAACGCATCGGTACACCCCGCCCGACGCCGACTGGCACGCACGCACTTTCAGGCCGGCAGGTCTCCTGGCTGACAGGTCGACGCCTGCTCCCGGCCTTCCCGGTGAAACCAGTGGCGTGAGGGGGAGATCGGCTCGCTGTCTACAGTTGCGGGGGCAGCCACAGCGGCGCGATGCGCCCTGTGTTCCCTCTTCGGCCCCGAAGGGCACCGGCGAACGAACGGCCGTAGGATACCCGATTTCACCGGCGCTTCGCGACCGCAGGACGGGCACCGCGCTTGCAGCGGAACACGGCCCGGCGGCGGCAACCCCGCAGATGAAACGCGCGGTGGAACACGGTACCATGCCGACTTTCGCAATGCGGACCGCCGCATCGGCGCCCTCACGGCCGCCGCGCGGCGACTCGATGGAACCGGACGATGGGGAAGGGTGCATGACGGCGTGGCTGACGGTAGTGGGCATCGGCGACGACGGTTACGCGGGGCTCGGTCGTAGCGCGCGGCGTGCGCTGCTCGATGCGACGCGGGTCGTCGGCGCGAAGCGGCATCTCGACATGCTGCCCGCGCGGCTGCGCGCCGAGCGCGAAGCGTGGCCGTCGCCGTTCGAGCTGTCGGGCCTGCTCGCGCGCCGCGGCGCGCCCGTGTGCGTGCTGGCGAGCGGCGACCCGATGCTGTTCGGCGTCGGCGCGACGCTCGCGCGTGCGCTTTCTCCGGACGAATGGCGCGTGCTGCCCGCGCCGTCGTCGCTGTCGCTGGCGGCCGCGCGGCTCGGCTGGGCGCTGCAGGACGTCGGCACGGTGTCGCTCGTCGGCCGTCCGCTCGCGACGCTCGCGCGCCACCTGCTGCCGGGCCGGCGCCTGTTCGTGCTGAGCGCCGACGGCCGCACGCCGGCGACGGTCGCCGCCGAACTCGCCGCACGCGGCTTCGGCCCGACCCGCATCAGCGTGTTCGAACATCTCGGCGGCCCGCTCGAGCGGCGCATCGACGGTCTCGCGCAGGACTGGAACATCGACGAAACCGCCGCGCTGAACCTCGTCGCGCTCGACTGCGAGGCCGGCCCCGATGCGCCGCGCCGCGCGCTGACGCCCGGCCTGCCCGACGACGCATACCGCCACGACGGCCAGCTCACCAAGCGCGACATGCGCGCGCTGACGCTCGGGCGCCTCGCGCCCGCACCCGGCGAACTGCTGTGGGACGTCGGCGCGGGCAGCGGTTCGATCGGCATCGAATGGATGCGCGCGCATCCGTCGTGCCAGGCGATCGCGATCGAGTCGCATGCGGAACGCCAGCGCTTCATCGAGCACAACCGCGACGCGCTCGGCGTGCCGGGCCTGCAACTCGTCGCCGGGCGCGCACCCGATGCACTGTCGGGCCTTGCTGCACCCGACGCGATCTTCATCGGCGGCGGTGCGACCGCGGCCGGCGTGCTCGGCGCATGCTGGTCGGCGTTGAAACCCGGCGGCCGGCTCGTCGCGAATGCGGTCACGCTGCAGGGCGAGCTCGCACTCGCCGCGTGGCGCGACGCGCACGGCGGCACGCTCACGCGCGTGTCGCTCGCGCATGCCGAGCCGCTCGGCCGCTTCGACACGTGGCGGCAGCCGTTGCCCGTCACGCTGTACGACGTGCGCAAGCCCGATTCCACCGGCACGGACCTCGCGGAACCCGCGTGATGCGCGACGAAACCCCCGAACAGCCGGCGCCGCTGCGCTTCGGCTACACGACCGGTAGCTGCGCGACCGCGACGTCGCTCGCGGCCGCGCGCCTGCTGCTGACGGGGCACGCGGACGATGCGGTCGAAATCGTGTTGCCGAAGGGGCAGCACGTGATGATGCGGCTCGAGTTCTGCCGGGCCACGGCCGACGGCGCCGAGGCCGGCACGATCAAGGATGCCGGCGACGATCCGGACGTCACGCACGGCGCGCTGATCTTCGCGCGCGTCGCGCTGGCCGCCGCGCCGGGCGTGCGCTTTCATGCGGGGCCGGGGGTCGGCACGGTCACGCGCGCGGGGCTCACGCTGGCGATCGGCGAACCGGCGATCAATCCGGTGCCGCGCCAGATGATGACCGCGCACCTCGACGCGCTCGCGGCCGAATGCGGCTATGCAGGCGGCTTTGAAGTAACGATCGGCGTCGACGGCGGCGAGGCGCTCGCGCTGAAGACGATGAACCCGCGCCTCGGCATCGTCGGCGGATTGTCGATCCTCGGCACGACGGGCATCGTGCGGCCGTTCTCGTGCTCCGCGTATATCGCATCGATCCACCAGGGCATCGACGTCGCGCGCGCGAACGGCATCGCGCACATCGCCGCGTGCACCGGCAACGCGAGCGAGGATGCGATGCGCGCGCACTACGGCCTGCCCGACATGGCGCTGATCGAAATGGGCGATTTCGCCGGTGCGGTGCTCAAGCATCTGCGCCGGGCGCCGATCGAACGCGTGTCGATGTGCGGCGGCTTCGGCAAGCTGAGCAAGCTCGCGGCCGGCCATCTCGACCTGCACAGCCGGCATTCGAGCATCGATCTGCAGCTGCTCGCGCAGTGGGCGGCAGAGGCCGGCGCGAACGATGCGCTGCAGGCCGCGATGCGCGCGGCGAACACCAGCCAGGAAGCGCTGAAGCTCGCGCTCGCGGAAAACGTGCCGCTCGGCGACATCGTCTGCGCGCACGCGCTGCGGGTCGCACGCGACATCGTGCCGGCATCGGTCGCGGTCGAAATGTTCGCGATCGACCGGCAGGGCCGCTTCGTCGGGTGCGCACGATGAGCGCGCGCATCCTGTTGCTCGGCGGCACCGGCGACGCGCTGAAGATCGCGCGTGCGCTCGGCCCGCACCATGTGTACAGCCTCGCGGGCCTCGGCAAGGTGCCCGACGACTTGCGCTGCGACGTACGCGTCGGCGGATTCGGCGGAGCAGCGGGGCTCGCCGCGTATCTGCGTGGCGCCGGCATCGGCCTCGTGATCGACGCGACGCATCCGTATGCCGCGCAGATCAGCGCGAATGCCGCGGCCGCCGCGCACGACGCGGGCGTGCCGCTGTGGGCGCTGCGCCGCGCGCCGTGGACGCCTCAGCCCGGCGACGACTGGCGAATGGTCGACGACTGGGCCGGCATCGAGGCCGCGCTCGCGCCGTTCCGGCGGCCGCTGTTCACGCTCGGCCGCGAACCGCTCGCGCATCTCGACGCGATCCCGCCGCATCAGTTCTGGCTCGTGCGCTGTCTCGACCCGCATCCGGGCAACGCGCGCGCGCAGGTCCTTGCCGCGCGCGGGCCGTTCACGCTCGACGGCGAACGCGCGCTGTTCGCGCTCGCCGGTATCGACGTCGTCGTCAGCAAGAACAGCGGCGGCGCCGCGACCGAGGCGAAGCTCGACGTCGCACGCGAGCGCAGCGTGCCGGTCGTGATGCTGCGCCGGCCGCCGCTGCCCGACGCCGATCGCGCGTTCGACTCGGCCGCCGCGCTGCTCGATGCGCTCGATCCGGCCGCGCGCGCGTGACGCGGCGCGAACGACCGCCTAATGAATTGACGGAGAATTTTCGATGACGGTGTATTTCATCGGCGCGGGCCCCGGCGACCCGGAGCTGATCACGGTGAAGGGCCAGCGTCTCGTACGCAGCTGCCCGGTGATCCTGTATGCGGGTTCGCTCGTGCCGCCGGCCGTGCTCGACGGCCATCGCGCGGAGCAGGTCGTCAATACGGCCGAGCTCGACCTCGACGCGATCGTCGCGCTGCTCGCCGGCGCGCACGCGAAAGGGCAGGACGTCGCGCGCGTGCATTCGGGCGACCCGTCGCTGTATGGCGCGATCGGCGAACAGATCCGCCGGCTGAAGGCGCTCGCGATCCCATACGAAATCGTGCCGGGCGTGACGGCCACGGCCGCGTGCGCGGCGACGCTCGGTGTCGAGCTGACGCTGCCGGGCATCGCGCAGACGGTGATCCTCACGCGCTTCGCCGGCAAGACGACGATGCCGCAAGGCGAAGCGCTCGGCTCGCTCGCCGCGCATCGCGCGACGCTCGCGATCCATCTCGGCGTGCGGCATCTCGCGCGGATCGTCGACGAAGTGCTGCCGCATTACGGGCCCGAGTGCCCGGTCGCGGTGATCTATCGGGCGAGCTGGCCCGACGAGGAACGCGTGACCGGCACGCTTGCCGATATCGTCGGCAAGGTGCAGGGTACGCAGATCGAGCGCACCGCGCTGATCCTGATCGGGCGCGTGCTCGATGCGCAAGGGTTCGCGGATTCGACGCTGTATGCGAGCGCCGGCTGATCGCGCATGCGCCGGCCGGACCCCGGCGCGGCAATCGCTGGCGTCGCTCGCACGTTAACGCACGGGGGATTCCCGGAACGCTGAAACGACGCCGGAAACCCGCCCGCCGCGCGATGCGGCGGGCAGCAGGGACAGCGGGCCGCACACCGTGCGCCCGCTGCGCGGCTCAATCGCGTGCCGGGATGTTGAGCCCGCGCGCGACGGCCGGGCGCGCGACGAACGCGTCGAGCGCCCGCGCGACATGCCGGAACTCGCTGAAACCGACGAGATCGCCGGCTTCGTAGAAGCCGACCAGGTTGCGCACCCACGGGAAGATCGCGATGTCGGCGATCGTGTACGTATCGCCCATCACCCACTGGCGGTTCGCGAGATGCGCGTCGAGCACGCCGAGCAGCCGCTTCGATTCGGCGACGTAGCGGTCGCGCGGACGCTTGTCCTCGTAGTCGCGGCCCGCGAATTTGTGGAAGAACCCGACCTGGCCGAACATCGGCCCGATGCCGCCCATCTGGAACATCACCCACTGGATCGTCTCGTAGCGGCCCGCGAGATCCTTCGGGATCAGCTGGCCCGTCTTGTCCGCGAGATAGATCAGGATCGCGCCCGATTCGAACAGCGGCAGCGGCCGGCCGTCGGGGCCGTTCGGGTCGATGATCGCCGGGATCTTGTTGTTCGGATTCAGCGACAGGAATTCGGGCGACAGCTGGTCGTTCGTGTCGAAGCGCACGAGGTGCGGCTCGTACGGCAGGCCGGTTTCCTCGAGCATGATCGATACCTTGACGCCGTTCGGCGTCGGCAGCGAGTAGAGCTGGAGACGGTCGGGATGCTGGGCCGGCCATTTTTTCGTGATCGGGAAGGCAGACAGATCGGGCATGGAGGTTCGCTCGTCAACGTGAAGGATCCGCGCTCCGCGGGCCCGTCGCGCGACGCTGACAGCCGCCGACACGGCGGCAGGGACGAGACGGTCGCGTCGGCGGGCCTGCGGGGCGCGCCGAAAGCGCCCACTGTAGCCGATCCCCGCGATCGCTGCAGACGACGGCCGCGATGCGGACCGGAGCGCGCGACGCCGCGCGACGCCGTCAGACTATGTGCTGCAGCCAGGCGATCGCGGCTGCGGTGCCGACGCGCGTGCAACCGGTTCAATGGCGCGATGCGAAGCAACCGGTCGTCGACGCGATGGCGCCCGGTTCGCGCCGAGCGTTCGAGCGCCGGACAGGCCCCGCGTCGGGTCGGCACATCGTCCGGCGCAGCGCGTGTGAACCGATTCCATTCCGGCTCGCCGCGATATACGACGTCCTAACACATCGCCGTCGAAAGTTGCCGCGGAATCGCTCAATCTGCAAATCCTCGACGACCGGAAGGTTTTTGTTAGGGAAATTCCCGCCCCGCGCCGCTCGGTTTTTTGTTGACCGACATCGTATAACGCCGTCATGATTTCCCGAAAGAAAGGTCCCACCCACCGACCGAAGCGAGGAGACATGAATACAACCACGATCGCGCGCCGCGTCCGCCGGATCGCCCTGGCGCTGGGCCTGACGCTGTCGGCCGCAGCGGCCGTCGCGGCCCCGGTGTCGCTGAATGTCGTCGACGTCGCCGGCAACCTGCAGCTCACGCAGAAGGCCATCGAGGCGTTCAAGGAAAAGAACCCGAATCTCGTCGCGAACGTCACGTTCACGAATGCGCCCGCACCGCAGTTGCCGGGCAAGATCAAGGCGATGCAGGCGGCAGGGCGCTCCGACATCGACCTCGTGCTGACCGGCACCGACGCGCTGGCAGCCGGCATCGAGCAGAACCTGTGGCTGAAGCTGCTGCCCGACAACGCGGGCGCGTTCCCCGGCGTGCTCGACAAGTACGCGCCCGGTCCGCGCAAGATGCAGGATCTCGCGCAGGGGTTCGGCCTCGAGGTGACCTACATGCCGGCCGGCCCGCTGCTCGAATACAACCCGGCGAAGGTCAGCGATCCGCCGAAGACGCCCGAACAGCTGCTCGCGTGGTGCAAGGCGCATCCGAACAAGCTGATCTACGCACGCCCGGCGAATTCCGGCCCCGGCCGCACGTTCCTGATGGGGTTGCCGTACGTGCTCGGCGACAAGAATCCGCAGGACCCGATCAACGGCTGGGACAAGACCTGGGCGTTCCTGAAGCAGCTGAACGAATGCGTGCCGTACTACCCGGGCGGCACGTCGGCGGTGATGAAGGAGCTCGGCGAAGGCACGCGCGACATGACCGTGACCGTCACCGGCTGGGACCTGAACCCGCGCGCGCTCGGCATCGTGCCGGCCGATTTCCGGATCCAGGCGTTCGACAACATGACGTGGGTCAACGACGCGCACTACATGGTGGTCCCGAAGGGCGTGCCGAAGGAGAAGCTCGACGTGCTGTTCAAGCTGATGAATTTCCTGCTCGAACCGGCGCAGCAGGCGATGACCTACGACGACGGCTATTTCTATCCGGGCCCGGCGGTGAAGGGCGTGACGCTCGAGATGGCGCCCGCGCACAGCCAGGATGTGATCAGGAAATTCGGCCGCCCGGAATACGCGAAGCTGCTCGCGGATCGTCCGCACGTGCAGCCGCTCAACGCGCAGGCGATGGTCGCCGCGTTCCAGAAGTGGGACCGCGAGATCGGCTCGCAGAAATCGAAATGACGCATGAACCCGCGGGCGCTCGCGCGCCCGCGCCGATGGAGTTCGCGTAATGAAGCACAGTTTCGAACGGTTGCGGCTCGATGGCGTGTGCCGCAGCTTCACCAATGCGGAGGGCGCACAGGTCGCCGCGCTGAACGGTCTCGATCTCGACATCCGGCGCGGCGAGTTCATCGCGCTGCTCGGCCCGTCCGGCTGCGGCAAGTCGACCGCGCTGAACTGCATCGCCGGGCTGCAGCCGCTCACGAGCGGCGGCATCTGGCTCGACGACACGCGCATCGACGTGCTGCCGCCCGAGCGCCGCGGCTTCGGGATGGTGTTCCAGAACTACGCGCTGTTTCCGCACATGTCGGTGCTCGACAACGTCGGCTTCGGGCTGAAGATGCGCGGCGTGCCGAAGCAGGAAACGCGGCGGCGCGCGCAGCAGGCGCTCGAACTCGTGCAGCTCGTCGGTCACGAGGGCAAGCTGCCCGGGCAGTTGTCCGGCGGCCAGCAGCAGCGCGTCGCGATCGCGCGCGCGATCGTCATCGAGCCGCCGCTGGTGCTGATGGACGAGCCGCTGTCGAACCTCGACACGAAGCTGCGCATCGAGATGCGCGCGGAGATCCGCCGCATCCACACGCAGCTCGAACGCGCGACGATCTACGTGACGCACGACCAGGACGAGGCGCTGTCGATGGCCGACCGGATCGTCGTGATGAAGGAGGGTGTCGTGCAGCAGGTCGCGTCGCCGAAGGACGTGTACACGCGCCCGCACAACCTGCACGTCGCGCGCTTCATGGGCTATCGCAACGTGCTGCCGTTCACGCTCGAAGGGATGGCCGGCGACTACGTGAACGTCGGCGCGGCCGGCGTGCGCATCACCGGCGTGCCGATGGCCGGCTTCGACAGCAAGGACGTGCTGGTCGCGCTGCGCCCGGACGACTTCGAGCGCGCGGAGCCGGGCGCCGACAACGGGTTCGACGCGACCGTCGAGACGGTCGAATACGGCGGTCGCGACTCGCTGATCCGCGCGATCACGCCGTTCGGCGCGATCTGGGCCCGCGTGGCCGGCGAATTCGCGGAAGGCGAGGCGCTGCGGCTGCGCGTGGCGCCGGCGCGCACGCTCGTCTATGCGGGAGACGGACAATGAGCGGCCTGCACAACCCGGCGTGCGCGGCGGCGTCCGGCCCGGAGGCCGCATGAGCACGCTCGCGACCGGCGGCGCGCCGCGCGACGCGAAGGCGTGGCTCGTCACGCCCGCGCTCGCGTTCATCGTCGCGCTGTTCATCTATCCATTCGCGTACGGCCTCGTGCTGTCGTTCCAGCCGATGAACGGCGGCGGCGCGCTCGCGAACTACGTGCAGTTCTTCACCGACACCGCGATGTGGCCGACCGTGCTCGTCACGCTGAAGCTCGCGGTGCCGGCGACGCTGATCAACGTCGGGATCTCGGTGCCCGTCGCGTTCGCGCTGCGCCGCAATTCGCCGTACCAGAAGTTCGTCACGACGCTGCTGGTGATTCCGGTCACGCTCGGCACGGTACTCGTCGCCGACGGGATGCTCACGTATTTCGGCCCGAACGGCTGGTTTCCGCAGGCGCTGCGGGGGCTGCACCTGTACACGGACGAAGTGCGCCTCACGCACAACTACTGGGGCGTGCTGCTGTCGCTGATCGTGTCGGGCTTTCCGTTCGCGTTCCTGCTGATGCTGTCGTACATCAGCGGCATCGACCCGACGCTCGCGCGCGCCGCGGCCACGCTCGGCGCGAATCCGTGGCAGCAGTTCCGGCAGATCTACCTGCCGCTGCTGGTGCCGGGGCTGACGATGGCCGCGTGCCTGTCGTTCGTGCAGGCATTCTCGGTGTTCCCGTCAGCGGTGCTGCTCGGCGCGCCGGCCGGCCCGACGCGCGTGATCTCGATCGCGGCCGCCGAAGCCGCATTCGAGAGCTACGACTATTCGCTCGCGTCGGCGATCGCGATCGTGATGGGCTTCGTGCAGCTGCTGGTGGTCGCGTCGATGCTCGGCGCGCGCCGCTTCTTCTATACCGGTCCGGTCACGGGGGGCAAGGGCTGATGGCGACCGACAATCATGCGGCGCCGGCGTGGCCGCCGAAGCACAGCCCGCCCGGCGCGCAGCCCGTCAACGCGATGAAGCCGCAGAAGATGCGCGGCAATCTCGCCGGCCGTGCGTGGAAGGCACTCGTGTGGGGGCTGATGGCGTTCTTCCTGCTGAACGTGATGCTGCTGATCGCGACCGTCGCGGTGAATTCGGTCGCGACGCGCTGGTTCGGCACGCCGCTGCCGCAGGGCTTCACGCTGCGCTGGTACGCGAAGGCGTGGGAAGACTTCCAGCTCGCGAGCGTGCTGTGGGTGACGGTCGAGGTGGTCGGCGCGGTCGTGCTGCTGTCGGTCGCGCTCGGCGTGCCGGCCGCGTATGCGCTCGCGCGCGTGCAGTTCCGCGGCAAGCGCTTCGCGCTGCTGGTGTTCCTGCTGCCGCTGATGGTGCCGCCCGTCACGTACGGGATTCCGATGGCGACCGTGATGTACAAGGTCGGGCTCGCGGGCACGCTGTCGGGCGTGATCCTCGCGAACCTGGTGCCGGCGCTGCCGTTCGTGATCCTCGTGATGACGCCGTTCATCGAGCAGATCGACCCCAATCTCGAGGCCGCCGCGCGCATCTTCGGCGCGAACACGTGGCGCTATTTCCGCTACGTGCTGCTGCCGCTGCTGGTGCCCGGCATGCTCGCGGCGGGACTGCTCGTGCTCGTGCGCACGATCGGGATGTTCGAGCTGACCTTCTTCACCGCGGGCCCGAGCACGCAGACGCTGGTCGTCGCGCTGTATTACGCGGTGTTCTCGACCGGCGTGCGCGCGCCGCAGTCGATCGATGCGATGGCGATGATCTACATGGCCATCACGCTCATATGGGTCGTGATCGCGCTGCAGTTCGTGAGCCCGACGCAGCTCGTCAGCCGCGTGAAGCACGAGCGGCCGTAGACGTCGCGGGCGACGACTGCACGGGCGTGATGCCGTGATCCCGGCGCGAGTCGGCCGTGCAATTCGTTACAAATGGATACCGCGAACGGCGCGTGGACGTTGCAGACTACGCGGCGTACCGGCTCGGCGATGCGTTCACTGGCATCGCCGGATGCCGCCCGACGTTCACCGATTCACGGAATTCCATGAAGCTTCAAACGCTGCTGACGCTCGGCTGTGCCGCCACGCTGCTCGCCGCCTGCAACCTGATCCACGACGGTCCCGGATCGAGCGACGTCGACGCCGCGGTGCGCCGCGCGCTCGAGGCGGAAAATCACGGCGGCCTGAACGCGCTGTTCGGCCAGCCGCTGCCCGTGTCGGCCGACGTGATCTCGGCGAAACCCGACGGCGACTGCAGGAAGGCCGGCGAACGCACGTACACGTGCGACGTCGTGGTCACGTGGCGCAATACCGACTACGCGCCGTCGCGCGCGAATCTCACCTTCGTGCAGGCGGCCGACGGCTCGTGGCAGACGTCGGGCGTCGACGCCGCGATCGCGACCGGCGCGGCCAAATCGCTGATCGACAAGATCGGCAACGCGTGGCCGGGCAATGCGGCCAGCGGCGCGTCGGCGCCGCAGTGACGCGCCTGCGACGGGCTGCGTCGTCCTTTCTGCCGCACGCGCGACAGCACGATGCCTGCGCATCGTCACGGGCCTTCCGTTGAACACACGCGTTCGGTTCTCGTTCGATCGGCGCTCGGGCGGGGGGCGCCGGGCGACGACGAAACGGGGCGCGAACATCGCACACCGGCGGTCGACGCTATCTTCGGTATGCCGGACGGGATATAGGGAAAACCCTTAATTTGAGATATAATCGTCGGGTAGAAGAAAGGTCGAATCATGCCCGAACGTTTCCAATCCCTTGAAAAGTTTGTGTTTTCCCTGATCGTGATGTCGGCGGTCGCGTGCTCCGCATTCCTCGCGTACGAGCGTCACCCCGAGATCAAGATCGCCTTGCACGAAGGCGAAGCGCTGATGCGCGAAAGCGCCAAGTATTCGGTCATCTGCTCGCCGTCCAAGATCGATCCTTGCGTCGAGATGTCCGCTTACTGAATCCAGCCGGCGCGGTGACCGCTCGCCGCTGATTCCTGCCGGCGCGTGGCCGATCGCCAGCCCCGCGCCGGCGGCGCACGTCGCGAACCCGCACACCGGTTCCTGCCGGGCGCATGGCGCCCGAACACTGCTTCCCCGTCTTGCCCGATTCCGCTGCGGCGTGCTGACCGCAGTGCGTCGTCACGCCGTCACGCCGTCATGGCTGCACGCGCTGCACGCGCTGCACGCCGGCGTGTCGCTCCCCGCTCGAGTCTTTCCGACCGCCACCCTCGGCCGCCGTCACGATCTGCCGCGGTTCGCCGCGCGCGAATGCAGCGACGTGCCGACGGGCGGCGCGGCAGAGCGCAGTTGTCGCATCGTCGCTTGCCCACGCGACCTGCGCCGTCCGGATGAACGCCGCCGCGCGCCTGCCTTTCCGTCCGGGAAAGGCTGGTTGAGCATCGATCGATTTTCGCGCGCGCCGAACGCCGTCATGATCGCCGTCATCGACAACACGCATTTTTCATCGGAGACAGCCATGACGAGACCCCTGGACGGCATCCGCGTACTGGAACTCGGCCAACTGATCGCCGGGCCGTTCGCGGGCCGGATGCTCGCCGAATTCGGCGCGGACGTGATCAAGGTCGAGCCGCCCGGCGTCGGCGACCCGCTGCGCAAATGGCGGCTGCTGCACGACGGCACGTCGGTGTGGTGGGCCGCGCAGTCGCGCAACAAGCGCTCGCTGTCACTCGACCTGCGCACGCCCGAAGGGCAGGACGTCGTGCGCCGCCTCGTCGCCGAAACCGATGTGCTGATCGAGAATTTCCGGCCCGGCACGCTCGAGGGCTGGGGGCTCGGCTGGGACGTGCTGTCCGACATCAATCCGGGCCTCGTGATGTTGCGCGTGTCGGGATTCGGCCAGACCGGCCCGTATCGCGACCGGCCCGGCTTCGGCGTGATCGCGGAGGCAATGGGCGGCCTGCGGCACCTGACCGGCGAACCGGGCCGCACGCCGGTGCGCGTCGGCGTTTCGCTCGGCGATTCGCTGTCCGCGCTGCACGGCGTGATCGGCATCCTGCTCGCGCTGCGGCATCGCGAGCAGCAGGGCGGCAATGGGCAGGTCGTCGACGTCGCGCTGTACGAATCGGTGTTCAACATGATGGAAAGCCTGCTGCCCGAATACTCGGCGTTCGGCGCGGTGCGCGAGGCGGCCGGCAGCAGCCTGCCCGGCATCGCGCCGACCAATGCGTACCGCTGTCGCGACGGCCGGTACGCGCTGATCGCCGGCAACGGCGACAGCATCTTTCGCCGCCTGATGGAGTTGATCGGCCGCCCCGATCTCGGCAACGACCCGGCGCTCGCGCACAACGACGGGCGTGTCGCGCAGGTCGCGCGCATCGACGCGGCGATCGGCGAATGGAGCGCGCGGCACGACCTCGACGACGTGCTGGCCGCGCTGAACGACGCGCGCATTCCGTCCGGGCGCATCTACGACGTCGCGGACATCGCGGCCGACCCGCACTACCGTGCGCGCGACATGATCGTCGACGCCGCGCTGCCCGACGGTACGCCGGTGCTCGTGCCGGGCATCGTGCCGAAGCTCGGCGCGACGCCGGGAGCTATCGAGCGTCCGGCACCGGCACTCGGCGCCGATACCGGCGCGGTGCTCGAATCGATCGGCATCGATGCCGCGACACGCGCCGACTGGCACGCGCGCGGCGTGATCTGAACCGCACGGGGCAACGACATGAACCAGCAGCCCGGACGGCTCTACATCCACGAAGTCGCGACGCGCGACGGTTTCCAGAACGAAGCGGCGTTCGTCGATACCGACGACAAGATCGCGCTCGTCGACGCATTGAGCGCATGCGGCTACGCGAAGATCGAGGTCACGTCGTTCACGTCGCCGAAGGCGATTCCGGCGCTGCGCGACGCGGAGGCCGTGATGCACGGCATCGTGCGCGCGCCGGGCGTCGTCTATACGGTGCTCGTGCCGAACGTGCGCGGTGCCGAGCGCGCGCTGTCGTGCGGCGTCGACGAAGTGAACCTCGTGATGTCGATGAGCGAGAGCCACAATCGCGCGAACCTGCGGATGACGCGCGAACAGTCGTTCACGCAGCTGCGCGACGTGATCGACGCGGTGCGCGGCACCGGCGTCGCGGTCAACGTGTCGCTGTCGACCGCGATGGGCTGCCCGATGGAAGGCGACGTGCGCGCCGAAACCGTGCTCGCGTGGATGCAGCGCTTCGCGGATCTCGGCGTGCACGGCTTCACGCTGTGCGACACGACCGGGATGGCGTATCCGTCGCAGGTGCGCGACCTCGCCGCACGCGCGCGCGAACGCTTCGGCGCGCTGCAGCTCACGCTGCATTTTCACAACACGCGCGGGATGGCGCTCGCGAACACGCTCGCCGCGCTCGATGCCGGCATCGACCGCTTCGACGCATCGCTCGGCGGCCTCGGCGGCTGCCCGTATGCGCCGGGCGCGACCGGCAATGCGTGCACGGAGGAGCTCGTGCACATGCTCGCACTCGACGGCTACGATACGGGCATCGACCTCGCGGCCGTGCTCGCCGCGGCCGCACGGCTGCCCGCGCTGATCGGGCACGACGTGCCGAGCCAGATCCTGAAGGCCGGGCGCCGCTCGGACCTGCATCCGCCGCCGCGCGGCGAAGCCGGCGACATGCCGGCGCAGCGGGCTTTCTCGTGAATGGAACAGGACAGGAGCGATCCACATGGCGCTGATCGACCACCTCGATCATCTCGTGCTGACCTGCGTCGATCCGGAGCGGACGAAGCACTTCTATACGCAAGTGCTGCAGATGCAGCTCGAAACCTTCGGCGCGGGCCGGCTCGCGTTCCGCTTCGGCAACCAGAAGATCAACCTGCACGTGCGCGGCGCGGAATTCGAGCCGAAGGCGCACGTGCCGGTGCCCGGCGCGCTCGATCTGTGCTTCATCGCGGCCGTGCCGCTCGACGACGTGATCGCGCATCTGCAGCGCGTCGACTGGCCGATCGTCGACGGGCCGGTCGAGCGAACCGGCGCGACGCAGAAGATCCGGTCGGTGTACGTGCGCGATCCCGACCTGAACCTGATCGAGATCTCCGAGTCGATCTGAGCGGCAGCGGATGTGCCGCGCGGCGGCCGCCGTGCCGCTTCGTCAGGCTGCGTCGCGCCGGCCCGTCCGTTCGCGCCTGCGCCGGCACCAGCGCAAGCGCGGTGCGCGCACAAGCACGACAGTCCTTCGCCGAAAGCGGACAGACCCACGCCGCACCCGCCGATTCCGGATAGCACGGCCCGCGCACGCTGCGGACAATGGCGCAACGGCGCCGGTTCGTCCGCCGCCTTCGCAGCGGGGCTGCCGTCGACGTCCCGCCTATCCGCCATTCGACCCGGACACTTTCCGCATGACGATCCTCTATCGCGGCATGGACCGCGCGGCGCTCGATGCCGCCTACCTGAACACGAAGGCCATTCCCGATTTCCCGGCGGTGCTCGCGTCCTGCCAGGCGCGCAGTGCGGCACTCTACGAAGCGACGCGCGGGCAGCGCGACCTGCGTTACGGCGCGCGTCCCGCGCAGCGCTTCGACTGGCTGCGGTGCGGCCGCCCCGACGCGCCGGTGTTCGTGTTCATTCACGGTGGCTACTGGCAGCACTGCGCGAAGGAGGATTTCGCGTACGCAGCGGCCGGACCGCTCGCGCGCGGCTTCGACGTCGTGCTCGCCGGATACACGCTCGCACCGGCCGCCTCGATGACCGACATCGTCGGCGAGATCGGCGCATTGCTCGACTATCTCGCCGCCGATCCGGACGGCCTCGGCACCGCAGGCCGCGCGATCCACCTGAGCGGTCATTCCGCGGGCGGCCACCTGACGGCCGTGCACCGCGCACATCCGGCCGTCGTGTCGGCGCTCGCGATCAGCCCGCTCGTCGATCTCGAACCGATCTCGCTATGCGTGCTCGGCGACAAGTTGCAGCTCACCGCGCACGAGATCGCCGCGTACAGCCCGCTGCGTCACATCGGGCCCGGCGCGCCGACCGTCGTCGCAGTCGGCGCGGCCGAGCTGCCGGAGCTCGTGCGGCACGCGCACGACTACGCGGACGCATGCGCCGCGGCCGGCGAACGGATCGCGCGCGCATGGTTGCCCGGCATGCGGCACTTCACGGTGCTCGACGATCTCGCGACACCCGACAGCGCGATGCTCGCCGCATTGCACGCACTCGCGCCGCACTGAGCCCGCCGTTTTGCGCCGTCGTGCATCGCGCTGCGCGATTTCGCGCCGCGCGCGGCCGGGCGTATGATCGGCATCAGGCCGCTCCGGCGCGGTCCGCGCGCGCCGCATGCCCATCCCCAGGACCTTCATCATGGTGAACCCGCTTCATTTCGATCTGCAGTCGCTGCGCGTGTTCGCGCTCGTGGCCGAGCACGGCAGCCTGACCAAGGCGGCCGAACACGGCCAGCTGACGCTGTCGGCGCTCAGCAAGCGGATCGCCGAACTCGAGAGCGTGACCGGCAGCGCGCTGTTCGTGCGCCATGCGCGCGGCGTCGAGCTGACGCCCGCGGGCCGCGCGCTGCTCGACCATGCGGCGAAGGTGATCGAGCAGGTCAACCGGATGGCGCACGAAATGAGCGATTACGTTGCCGGCGTGCGCGGCCACATTCACGTGTGGACCAACACGTCGGCGATCGTGCAGTTCCTGCCGGCCGATCTCGCCGCGTTTCTCACCGACAACCCGGGCATCAAGATCAGTCTCGAGGAACGGCTGAGCCACGAGATCGTCGATGCGCTCGCGTCCGGCAAGGCCGATCTCGGCGTGTTCGCGGACAACGTGCCGGCGCCCGGCATCGAACGCCGGCTGTACCGGCGCGACGAACTCGTGCTGCTCGTGCCGCGCAACCATCGCTTCGCCGCGCACGACAGCATCCGCTTCGCCGATACGCTCGACGAAGACTACGTCGGCCTGAGCGACGGCAGTTCGCTGCTCGCGCGGATGACCGACGCCGCGTTCGCGGCCGAGCGCTCGTTGAAGCTGCGCATCCAGGTATCGAATTTCGACGGCGTGAGCCGGATGATCGAGGCGGGGCTCGGAATCGGCGTGCTGCCGCGCGATACGGTGACCGGCGAGCGCGCGTCGCGGCTCGGGGTCGTGAAGCTCGACGACGCATGGGCGACACGCACGCTGTGGGTCGGCGTGAAGGCCGGCACGGTGCTGACCACCGACATCGCGAAGCTGTTCGATTTCATGTCGGCGCGCTGAACGTGCCGAACGTGCTGAATGCGTTCAGCACGCGAAGGGCACGGCGCACGCATTCGCATGCGCCGTGCCGGTAGAAGCGTCATACCGGATTGATGTCGTCCTGGCTGCGCCGTGTGGTCAGCGGCCCGAGCACGCGCAGCGTGACCGCGACGATGCCGAGCGCGACCGAGATCACGCCGAACATCGCGCCCGCGCCGTGTTCGGCCAGCACCGGCAGCAGCATGAACGGCAGCGCGCCGCTGACGATGCGCGACAGCGCGTACGTGCTGCCGATCGCGGTCGAGCGCACGCGCGCCGGGAAGATCTCCGCCTGATACACGTGATACGCGTTGCTGAACACGTTCGATGCGCAGGTCGTCAGGAACCCGAAGCAGACGATCAGCACCGTGTTGCCCGAATACGCGAAGCACAGCCCGAATGCGGCGATCGACAGGATCGACGCGATCACGAGCGTGCGGCGCTCGATCCAGTTCAGCAGCGGAATCGACAGCAGCGAGCCGATCGGATAACCGATGAACGACAGTGCGATGAACAGCGTGCTGTCCGTCACGTCGAAGCCGCGGCTCTTGACGACCGTGCCGGCGAGCGTGCCGAACCCGTAATAGCCGAACCCCTGGAACAGGTGGAACACCGCGAGCATCAGATAGCGCGCGCCGTACGGCCGGCGGCGCAGCAGCGCGATGCGCTCGCCGACGCTCAGCGGCCGCTGCGGCTCGACCGATGCGGCGAACTGCGCGGGCACGCGCACGCCGGCGCTGTCCGCGAAGCGCCGCGCGGCGGCATGCGCGTCCGCCGTGCGGCCCTGCGCGAGCAGCCAGCGCGGGCTTTCCGGAAGACGGTGCTGGACCAGCAGCACGTACACGGCGCCAAGGCTGCCGATCGCGAGAATGATGCGCCAGCCGGCCACGCCCGCCAGATGCAGCGGATTGAGCCACAGCGCGAGGAAGCCGACCAGCGGCACCGCGACGTACGAAGTCGTGTACGCCCACGCGGCGAGCCGTCCGCGCTTTTCCTTCGGCAGGATTTCGGACAGGAAGCTGTCGGCGACCGGATAGATCGCGCCGACGCCGATGCCCGTCAGGAACCGGCACGCGACCAGCATGTCGGCGTTCACGGAGAACGCGCCGATCAGCGAAAACGCGCTGTACCAGACGAGCGTCATCAGGAATGCCTTGCGCCGGCCGATCCGGTCGGCGAGGCTGCCTAGACACATCGCGCCGACGAACATCCCGATGAACGCCGACGCGAGCAGCAGCTTGAAATCGGCGCTTTGCCGGCTCAGCCCGTATTCGTTCTGCAGCGCGGAGCCGATCGTACTGACGAGGAATATCTCGTACATGTCGAAGAACAGCCCGATGCCGATCACCCAGACGACGAACCGGTGCAGCGCACCGACCGGCAGGTCGTCCATGAATTCGCCGAGCGTGGTGCCGCGGGCGGCGACGGTGGGCGGCTCCGCTTCGGCGCGGGCCGAAGCCGGTAGGGCGGACGCGGGGCGGCCCGCCGTGCCGCCAAGATCGAGGGATTGGCTGTTCATCGTGTCTCCAGATTATCGATTTGCCGTGGCGCGATGCCCGGCCGTTCGCGGCCGCCGTCACGGGCACGGTCGCGCGACGCGACGGCGAGGCCCGCAACATCATCGAAACGTCCGAAGGCGCGGGCGGTGCCGATCGTCCGAGACATGGTCGGCGAATTCGTGCGGCGCGATAATTGCGGATGCTTCAAGCATCCTTTCCCGACCAGAAAGGCTGCGGAACGCCCGCCGGACGGGCGTCGGAAAGCGCGCCGGCCAGAGCGGGCGCGTCAGGGCAGGGAAAACCATGGGGCCGACTTGCGGGGTCGGCGATCGCGAACGTCAGGTATCGCCGGTTGATATCGGCAGGGCCGGCCGGCATCGCACGATGGAGCGGGGGCCGCGGCACACTTTTAATCAGCCGGCGTCCGTCTGTCGACGTGACGAATCAGGCGACCGTCATTGCGATGCACAAGGACTGGAATAGCCACCTGCGGCGGCGTGCCGGCATCGATACCGACACCGGCATCGACACCGGCACTGTCGGCCCCGGCCTGCTCGTGCCGGACCGTATCCGACGCAACGGCCTGCAATCGCTCGGCCGTCTGCGGCGCGATGCCGAGTTGCGCGGCGGCCTGCTCGTGCGGGCCGAACGTGCGCACATCGACGCCCGCGATCTGCTGGAACAGCACGAGCGCGCTGAGATAGGCGCCGAGCACGCCCGGATGCAGATAATCGGGCCGCGACATCGGCGGATCGCCGTGCGCATGCCTCCCGTACCACAGCAGCGGCGCGCCGGACGGCGCATACGGATCGGGATCGGCGACGCCGGTCGTCCACGCCCGCTGCCACGCGCGGCCGACCGGCGCGACGGCGACGATCGACGGGTCGGCCCGGCGTGCGCGCTCGAATGCATCGCGATACGCGGCGACGATGTCGGCGATGCGATCGAGGTAGCGCGCGCGGAAGCCGTCGCTGCCCGGCTCGCCGGCGAGCGCTTTTGCGCGATCGGCGCTCGCCCACGTCTCATACAGGTAGACGCGCGCGTGCGGCGCCGCCGCGCGAATGCCGCGCGCGAGCGTCGCGACGCTGGTACAGAAACCGGCCGGATCGCTGGCGCGGCTGTGCGTGAGCGCGAACGGCAGCGGCTTCGCGCTCAGTTCCTGCAGCACGACCGCATCCCACACGGGCCGGTTGATCACATCCGACGCGACGCGCGCATGTTTCGCGAGACTCGTCGCCGACATCGCCTCCAGATGAACGTCGTAGTCGAGCCCGGCTTCGACGGCGAAGCGCGCTAAGATGCCCGGAATCCCGCCCCACGGGCCCGGTTCGAACTCCGCGCGGGCGCCGGTCTGCCCGAAGTTTTCGTCGACGACCCGTGCAGCGTCGCCGATCGCGCCGCTGCCGGGCCGCATCGCGCCGTACGAACGCACGGGCGCGTAACGGCCATGCGTGAGGCTGTCGCCGACGAACAGGATCCGTTGCGGCGCGCGTGCAGCCGGCGCGCGCGCCTGATCGGCGGCAGCACCCGCGCTCACCGGCCCGGCAATCAGCCATGCGGCAACGCACGCCAGCATGCGACGCGCGACGACGCAACGGAGCGGCGGCAGCTCGGCAGGCTTTTCAGTCATCGCAGGGTTTCGCGTGGACGCATGGCCGAAGTATTTCACGAAGCGACGCGGCGGCGCCGACGAGCACCGGCGTGTGCCTGCGGTAGACTGCTCGCTGCGCTTCGCGCCCCAATGACACGATCACTCGCGGCCACTCGCACGCCATGGACCGAATCGATGCGACGCAGGTGTTCGCCGCCACGCCGGACGACGGCAGTCGCGCGGGCGCGAGCCGCCGTCTCGGCCGTGCTCCGGCGGCAGTCGAACGCCTTCCGCGGCGCGCTGGCGTCGGCGCTCGCCGGGCACGTCGTCACGCGGCGGTGTGGCGTAGCATGGGCGGCAATGCATCGGTCACGGCGTTCGGACGCGATGCTGCATGAATGCATCGCGTCCTGCACCGACCGGCGGCATCGCCCGGCCGGCGGGTTCGCCACGGTGACCGCGTGACGGGCTTCGCGCGATGCGCGGCAAACGCGTCGCGCGCCGGCCCCGACCCAGTCGCTTCGGCTACCCAGGCCGCAGCATTCCGTTCCCGGACGTTGCAGGAGGCAACGACATGAATCGACCGACCGACAACCGGACGCTGTTGCGCACGCTCGGCATCCGCACTCCGATCATCCAGGCACCGATGGCCGGCGTCAGCACGCCCGCGCTCGCGGCTGCCGTGTCGAACGCGGGCGGCCTCGGCTCGCTCGGCGTCGGCGCGACGAATGCCGAAGGCGCACGCAAGATGATTCGCGACACGCGCGCGCTCACCGACCGGCCGTTCAACATCAACCTGTTCTGTCACCAGCCGGCCCGCGCGGACGCAGCCGTCGAACGCGCGTGGCTCGACTGGCTCGCACCGGCATTCCGCGAGCAGGGCGCGACGCCGCCCGCGTCGTTGTCGGAGATCTACACGAGCTTCGTCGAAGACGATGCGATGCTTGCGATGCTGATCGACGAAAAGCCGGCCGTCGTGAGTTTCCATTTCGGGTTGCCGTCCGACGAGGCGATCGCGATGTTGAAGCGCGCGGGCATCACGCTGTTCGCGGCCGCGACGCATCCGGACGAAGCCCGGCAGATCGCCGCGGCCGGCATCGACGCGATCGTCGCGCAGGGCATCGAGGCCGGCGGTCACCGCGGCGTATTCGATTCGACGGCGCACGACGACCGGCTCGGCACGTTCGCGCTGACGCGCCTGCTCGTGCGCGAATGCCCGCTCCCCGTGATCGCGGCCGGCGGCATCATGGACGGCGACGGCATCGCCGCGGCGCTCGCGCTCGGCGCGCAGGCCGCGCAGCTCGGCACCGCGTTCGTCGCATGTCCGGAGACGTCGATCGACGACGGCTACCGCCGCGCGATCCTCGGCGACGCGGCGCGCCGCACGACGTTCACGAGCGCGATCTCGGGCCGGGTCGCGCGCGGCATCGCGAACCGGCTGACCGCGCTTGGCGACGATCCGCACGCGCCCGTCACGCCGGCCTATCCGATCGCATACGACGCGGGCAAGGCGCTGCATGCGGCCGCGAAGGCGAAAGGGGAGTTCGGCTACGGCGCGCAATGGGCCGGGCAGGCGGCGCCGCTCGTCCGGCCGCTGCCGGCGGCCGAACTGTTCGCGACGCTCGAGCGCGAGACCCGGGCGGCCATCGCGCGGTTGCAGCACGTGCTGGACTGATTCCGGCCGGGCGCCGCGCGTATCGCCGGCCGCAGAATTGCAACGCTCCGTATCCACGCCCGGCGCGGATACAGTGCGATACATGGCAATGGGCCGCGCCCGCTATAAAGCAGACATGACTTCTCGAGGAGCACGACATGTCTGCTGCATGGTTCACCGGATCCTGCCATTGCGGAGCCGTCAGGTTCGAAGTCCGGACCGCGCTCGCGCCGGCCGCTCGCTGCAACTGCAGCCTGTGCCGCCGTCGCGGCGCGCTGATGAGCCCGATGTTCGCCGCCGCCGATCTGAAGATCGTCGCAGGCGAGGGCGTGCTGACGACCTACCGTTTCAACACGCACACGGCCCGTCACTATTTCTGCAGCCGGTGCGGCGTCTATCCGTTTCATCAGACCCGCAAGGATCCCGCGTGCTGGCGCGTCAATCTCGGCTGCCTGGACGGCGTCGATCCGTACGCGCTCGATGCGTCGGTCGCCGACGGCGCGAGCCTTTCCGTCGTGGAGGACGCATGAAACGCTGGCTGATGATCCTGCTGTTCGCGGCGGGCGGCCTCGCGACCGAAATCGCACACCCGGTGCAGTGTTCGCTGCTGCCGGTCGGCCGGCAACGGAATGGCGGGCGCCGCGGCCGGAACGACGATCGCCGCGACTGAGCGCGGGCGACGGTCGCGTACACGGCATGCTGTTGATCGGAAACGATAATCATGCTCCCGATAAGATCGCATGCGATATATAATGCATTCATCTGCGGCCAATCCCGGGTCGATGGAGGAACGCTGATGAAACCGACCGAAGCACAAGCGCCGGCCACGCCGAAGCTGTCCGAATTTCTGTGTTTTGCGATCTACTCGACGAACCTCGCGTTCGGCAAAGCCTACAAGCCGATTCTCGAGGAACTCGGCCTCACGTACACGCAATACATCACGATCATTGCGCTGTGGGAGGAGGGCAATCAGACGGTCGGGCAGCTCGGCGAAAAGCTGTTCCTCGAATCGAACACGCTGACGCCGATCCTGAAGAAGCTCGAGGCGATGGGCTATCTGGAGCGGCACCGCGATCCGTCGGACGAGCGTCAGGTGCTCGTGAGCCTGACGAAAAGCGGCCGTCGCGTGCGCGAGAAGGGGCTCGACATGAACCTGGTCGAAGCCACCGGGCTCAAACCGGACGAATTCGCGAAGATGCAGAAGGCGATCGTCACGCTGCGCGGCAACCTGATCGATTCGATCGACGAGTAGCAGCCGGACTGACGCCACGTCGATATCGAGCCGGCGACGCGGTCGTCGCCGGCCGGGTCCGCGATTTCCGTCCTGTTTCCGTTTGTCGGCCTTTCTTGCCTTCCCGCCTTTTCCGGTCTTTTCCGGTCGTCAGCACCTGCGCATGGCGTCGACCGGGCCGTTACGGCGCGCCGTGCGGCCGGCCCGCGCCGGTATCATCGCGCCCCAGCACCAGCAGATGCATGTCGCGACGCAACACGAAACCGAGCGCGCGATAGCGGTCGACCGCGCCGTGATTCGACGTGAGCACGTGCAGGAACGGCGTTTCCCGCCGCGCGCAGATCGTCGCGACCAGCGAGCGGATGAGTCCTGCCGCAAGCCCCTGGCCCCGAAATTCCGGATCCACGCAAACCGCGCTGATCTCCGTATGGCCGCCGGCCCGTAGCCGCTGACCGGCCATCGCGACGAGCCGGCCTTGCCTGCGTACCCCGATAAAACCGCCGAATTCCACCGTGCGCAGGCCGAACGGGCCCGGTTCCGTCGTTGCAATCAGTTCGAGCATGTCGGGCACGTCTGCTTGCGCGAGCCCAACGTGCTCGAACGCGCGCACCTGCGCATCGTCGAGCGTTCCGTGCCACGTCATCTGATGCAGCATCGCGCGCCAGACCACGACAAAGCCGGGCGGCGTCGGGATCTCGTCCGGCGTGACCAGCGACGCCGGTCCATGCGCGTCGATCAGTTCACGTAATGCGTCGAAAGCGGCCGCGCTGCGATCGGCCACGCCGGCAAACGGCGCGAGCGCCGGCGGAAACCGCCGCGCGCGTTCGCCGCCGAGCGCGAAGCGCTGCTGCTCGCCGGCGAGCGCATGCCAGATCGCGTTATCGAGCGGATGCGTTCCGCCTGTTTCGTGCGCCGTCGTCGCATCCCGCATCGCCCGCTCCCTGGTTGAAGACTGTCCGTTGCACAGCATAGACGCGATTGCCGATACGAGTGGCTGGGCAAAAAAAGCGCATACGATTATATCGCATGCGCTTTTTTTGACGGACAGGATCGCCGTCTTCGGTGCCGCGCTCAATGGCCGAAATAGATCGAGCGCTCGGCCGTTTCCATCGCAGCGCGGCTACCGGATTGCGTTGCGCCGTCGGCATTGCTGCCGTAACCGGATGCTTCGGTATCGGCCACTGCCGCGCCGTTGTCGCGAACCCGCTTCAGCGCGGCCTGCAGATTGTCCGGATAGTTCGGGTCGTTCGGGCGATTCGGCAGGTAGCCGGCTTGCCCGAGCGCGGCCAGTTCCGCACGCACTTGTGCACGCGTCACGGTGCTTTCGCCGGCGAAGGCCGGCGCGGTCATGGAAGCCGACACGGCGACGAGCAGCGCTGCAATCAGTTGGGTCTTCATCATTCAACTCGAGGGAAAGGAAAGCGTTCAGGGTTGCGTACCGTACGCCGGCAATCGGCGCCGATCGCGGTTGCGTTCAATGCCCGAAGTAGATCGAGCGCTCGGCAGCGCGCATCACGGCGCGGCTGCCCGACTGCGTAGCCGCTGCAGCGTCGCTGCCATAACCGGACGTCGACGTATCGGCCGTGACGGCGCCGTTCGTGCGGATCCGCGTCAGCGCGACCTGCAGATCATCCGGATAGTGCGGATCGTTCGCACGGCCCGGCGCGTAACCGGCTTGCTGCAGCTCAACGAGTTCCGCACGCACTTGTGCACGCGTGATGGCGGCTTCACTGGCAAAGGCCGGCGCGGCAACGGTAGCGGACACGGCAACGAGTACGGCAGCGATCAGTTGGGTTTTCATCATTCACCTCGACAGGAAAAAGCAGAACATAGGTAAGGCGGCGCCGGGCCGCCCGATGCGGCGTTCAGACGATGCGGATCTCGACGTCGATGTTGCCGCGCGTCGCCTTCGAATACGGGCAGGTTTGATGCGCGGTGTCGACGATGTGCTGCACGACGTCGCGATCGAGGCCCGGCACGCTGACGTTCAGGCGCGCCTGCAGGAAGTACGCGTTGCCGCCCGTGCCCAGGTCCACTTCGGCGTCGACCGCGAGATCGGTGGGCAGCGTGACCTTCGCCGCGCGCGCCGCAAGCTGCATCGCGCCGATGAAGCAGGCCGACCAGCCGGCCGCGAACAGTTGCTCCGGATTCGTGCCGGTGCCGGCGCTGCCCGGCGACGACAGCTGGATGTCGAGGCGACCGTCGGAACTGCGTGCCGCGCCGTCGCGGCCGCCGGAAGTGGTGTGCGTCTTGCCCGTGTACAGCACTTTTTCGATCTTGCTCATCGTTCACTCCGTCAGATTGGAAGGTTTTTCTCAGATGCGATTAGATCGCATGCGATGCAGTTTGGTCGACGCATGCCGCCTCGTCAAGCGGATTCGATCAAATCGCATACGATATTTTATATTTCAATGTATCCGGATCGTGGTGAGCATTGTCGGACAAGGCGGCCAAGCGATCCATCGCTGCTATTTCGAGAATGGTCTGAAGCCGAAATACAGGTGCGGGCAGGGGAGCCGGTCGTCGTAACGGCGGCTACCCGAGGCGCCGGCTGTCCGGTTACGCCGGGCGGATCTCGGCGATCAAGACCAGGATCACGGTCGCTTCAGCCGGCGGCTGGCGCTGGGAACAGGGCAAGCGCGCGTGTCCGGCCTTGTCGCCGAGCCCCGCGGCGAACAGGTCCGATGCGCCGTCGGTCACGGCCGGCTGACCGTAGAAGCCGTCGGCCGACGCGACCTAACCCTCGATACGGACGATGTGAGGCAGGCGATCGAACCCGCCCGGATGCTTGTCGATCCGCGCGAGCACGTTCAACGCCGCGAGTTGCGCCGCTTGCCGCCCGTCATCGACGCTCGGCCGTTCGTCCACGCGATTCGTATAAGCGAGCTTGCCGTCGACGAGCAACAGGTGCCCGGATACGCACAGCAGGTTGCCGGCTTCGCTGACCGCCGTATAGCTACCGAGGGGCTGCGGCGTTTCGGGTAGCGTAAAACCGAGGTCACGCGCCGGAGACTTCCGCTTTTTGCCCATGCTATCCGGATAACTTTTCTTATCACAATAGCCTTATTGTTTACACAAACTCCCGGGTACGAAAACGCGCCCGATCCGCATTCGCGCGCAGCGCGGAAGAGGGCCGGTACTGCCATCGTGCGCGCTCGGTGCGCCATCCGTCGCTCCGAACGCTGCGCAAAAGCGGGCGCGGAGCCGATTGATGCGGCTGCCCGCGATCACGCGCTGGAACGCGTTACGGACATGCTGTGGACGCAACCGGATGCGCTGCTGGCGCTTGCGCGCGCATCGATCGATTCGCGCTGGATGCGACAACTGCAGCCCGTGGCATTCCCAGAGCTTCTCGCACGCCAGCGTCGGGCCAAAATCGGCGTAGCGCTCGCGAATCAATGCCAGCGCCCGCTGCGCCTTTCCAGCCGGCAACTGATGGTTGCTCGGGCGTCCACGCTTGCCTGACACCAATCCAGCCACGCCGGCCGCGCGATAGCGCGATACCAAACGCTCAATCTGCCGCCGACTGACGCCAAGCCGCTCCGCGGCTCGCCACGGCATCAGCCGTCCTTCAACGACCGCTTCGACAACTTTGAGTCGATCCAGCTCGCGCATGCTCATGGTGATCGTCTTGGTGTTGTTGGCCACGAGAGACTCCTGGTTGACCAGCAGAAGCCGCTCAGGATGAACCAATCAGCCGCCAACTACGACATTTCAACTTTGCCCAGCTACGACATTACAACTTTGCTCCTACATCTCTCTGGTTGATAATTATGATTATGTCAAATTACAAATTTAGCCGCGAACATCCCTGATCTCCCGGCCGGTCTTCACCCCAAACCAGCCCGGCAGCCCCTGACAGCCACGCTTTCCAGACCCGCACCAGCCGCGGCGAAATCGACAGCCCGCACTTGCCCCCGACGGCGTCCGCCGGACGCCGTCTCCATCCACGGCTAAACCTCCCGCGCCCAACGCAGTCAGGAAACCCACATCCCCTGCATCTTGTGCGAGAAATGCGCGCGCTCGGCCGTCTCCATCAGCGACAGGAATTCGTCCTGCATCATGTGGATCAGCGCCTCGTGGTCGCCGGCCTCGAAATACACTTCCGGCTGCTGCGCGAGCTGTTCCTCGAGGAATGTCTTCATTCCGTACGCCATGCACACCGGCGGCAACGCGCCCATGTCGCAGTCCTTGAACAGCTCGCGCAGTTCGATTTCCCTGGCGAGCACGAGATGACGGCCGGTCTTGACCCAGAGGTCCGACAGCCGCACCGCGTGCGACGTCGGCAGCACGGCGGCGACGTAGCCTTCGTCGTCCTCGAGCAGCACGGTTTTCGCAAGGCGATCGCCGGGAATATGCGCGGCGGCGGCCGTCTCCATGCTGGTATGGCTATACGGGTGGTACAGGATTTCGTACCGCGATGACTTTTGGCGCAGGCAATCCTGCAGGGTGGCTGATACCATGGCACACCTCGTCTTGGCGAATCGGCCGAACAAAGTTCGCTCCGGATTCGTTCAGCATAGGTCGCATTGCGGCCGATGGAAATACCGCCGCTCGGTACCCCGCCAAGCCATCGGACGCGCCGGAGTCGGCCCTTTGCCGGAAGCACCACCGCCCTTGCCTTCATGTGAAATCCGGCCCCGGAATACGCTTGTGCAACCCTCTTTTTCTGAAGACAAGACCCGCGATGACGGTTCAGGCGCGATGGGCCGGGTCCACTGTGACGGCGAACCAGCGCTAGACCGTTAGTTGCATTTAAAGGCAGGAAACCGATGCCGGATATCACGCGCGCAGATTTCCGCCGGTGCTGCGATGCAGTCGCCGGCGAGCCCCCGCAAACCCCGCCGACAAACGCCGAACCGCGCCCTATACTGAGCCAGATACCAAGCCAGCCGCCCGCCATCCCGCAGCGGCCGATTCGAGGAGCGACCATGCACTACCAGCTGATCTACGAACTCGTCGACGATTACCTGTCCCGGCGCGAGCAATACCGCGCGCAGCACCTCGCACTCGCACGGGCAGCGACCGAACGCGGTGAACTCGTGCTCGCCGGCGCGCTGCAGGATCCGGCCGACCAGGCCGTGCTCGTGTTCGAGGGCGATTCGCCGGAGGCCGCCGAATCGTTCGCGCGCGCCGATCCGTACGTGCAGAACGGCCTCGTCAAATCGTGGCGCGTGCGTCCGTGGCGCGTGGTGGTCGGCAAGCACGCACCGAGCTAACCGCGCGGCGCGGCTCCGACTACAGCCATCCCGCCCGCTTGAAGCGCCACCACAGCGCGAGATCGGCCACGAGCATCACGCCGATGCAACCGTAGAAGCCGTACTTCAGGTGCAGCTCGGGCATGTTCGCGAAGTTCATCCCGTAGATGCCGGCGATCATCGTCGGGATCGCGAACAGCGCGGCGAACGAACCGAGCCGCTTGGTCACCTCGTTCTCCGCGAGCGAGATCATCCCGAGATTGACCTGGATCGCGGTCACGACCATCTCGCGCCGCCCTTCGATCGTCTTCACGATCCGCTGCAGATGGTCGTACACGTCGCGGAAGTAATGCTCCATCCCGCTGCACACCTGCGGGATGCGGCCGCCCGTCAGCTTGGCGAGCGGCTCGATCAGCGGCGCCGTGTGCTGATACAGCATCACGAGCCGCCGTTTCAGCGAATACAGATCCTCGATGATCGCGCGCGACGACGCGGGCGTGGCCTTCGTGAAGATGCGGTCCTCGAGTTCCTCGAGCTCGGTGCCGAGCGTCTCGAGGATCGGAAAGTAGCGGTCGACGACCTGGTCCATCAGCGCATAGAACACGAACGCCGAGCCTTCCTGCAGCAGGTGCGGTTCACGCTCGCAGCGCTTGCGCACCTCGCGGAAATCCTGCTCGGTATGGTTGCGGATCGACAGCACGTAGTTCGGGCCGACGAACACGTTCAGCTCGCCGACCTTGAATTCGCCGTCGTCCTCGAGCTCGACCGTGTGCAGCACCGCGAACAGCGAATCGCCGTACTCCTCGATCTTCGGCCGCTGATGTCCCTTGCGGGCATCCTCGAGCGCAAGCTCGTGCAGCCCGAACTCCTCGCCCATCAGGGCGATCTCGTCCGGCGTCGGATCCTTCAGCGCGACCCACACGAAACACTCGGGCTTCGACACGTAGTCGCTGATGGCGTCGATGTCGATGTCGGCCAGCTTGCGGCCGTCCTGGTATGCAGCACAGTTGATCAGCATGTTGTCCGTGATGTTGCCGTTTCCGCATCAGTTTACCGGTTTGACGCGCGGGCAGCCCGGCTTGCGCGGCGCGCCGATATTGGTCATGATCGGGCTGCATGCGCCGCGGCACGCGCACGGCATCGCTTCGACACGCGCACGGCACGGCCGTGCGGCCCAACCGTCAGGGAGACAGACCCATGTGGTATTTCGCGTGGATACTCGGCATCGGCGTGGCGCTCGGCTTCGGCATCATCAACGCGATGTGGCTGGAAGCGGAAGTGTTCTCGCGCGGCGACAAGCGCGGCGACGCAGCGCGCTCGGGCTCGGGCTCGGGGAGCCGGTATCCGTGACACACCTGGTGTTCTTCTGCGGTCATGCCGGCACCGGCAAGACCACGCTCGCGAAGCGGCTGATCGGTCCGCTGATGCGCGCGACCGGCGAGGCCTTCTGTCTGCTCGACAAGGACACGCTGTACGGCCGCTACAGTTCCGCCGCGATGGGCGCCCTCACCGCCGATCCGAACGACCGCGACAGCCCGCTCTACCTGAAGCACCTGCGCGATCCCGAATACCAGGGCCTGCTCGACACGGCGCGCGAAAACCTCGCGCTCGGCATCGGCGTGCTCGTGGTCGGCCCGCTGTCGCGCGAAGTGCGTGATCGGCGCATCCTCGATCGCGCATGGCTCGGCATCGGGCCGGACGTCGCGCTGACGGTCGTGTGGGTCCATACGGCGGAAGACGTCGCGCACCAGCGGATCGTCGCGCGCGGCAATCCGAACGATGCGTACAAGCTCGCGCACTGGGACGAATACCGGCAACGCCGTTTCGTGCCGACCGGCCACGAATGCGACGGCATCGTGATGTTCGACAACACCGCGCCGTCCGACGCGGACGTCGATGCGCTGCTGTACCGCATCGCTCCGCCCGCGCCGCCCGCACCGCAGGCGACGATCGTGCCGCCGTTGCCGGCTTGAGCGGCACCGCCGCCCTCCTCCCGCTCGCTCGTCTCGCCTGAAAAAAACAACGCCGGAAGCGCTGTTGCGCTCCCGGCGTCGCACGGCCCTCGTGCCGCGGATCCGTCAGGCGACTTCGTGCACGCGCTCCATCGTGCCGCCTTCGTACAGCTTGCCGAAGCGGTTCGCGAGGAACGCCTTCAGCGACACCTTCTCCTGCGGGATGAAACCGCTCTGCGGCAGCTTCTTTTCGCGGAACAGATCCAGCACCGCGCACATCGCGCCGGCCGTCGTGATCTGGATCGCGCTCATGTGCATCCCGCACACGTCCTTCGCGAAGATCTTGCGGGTGAACACGTCCTGCACCAGCTGGCCGTCCTTCACGCCCGTCACCGTGACGAACACGAGCACGACGTCCTGCTTCGTCGACGGCACCGCGCGGCGCATGATCGACTTCAGCGTGTCGCGGTCGCTCGACAGGCGCAGGTCCTCGAGCAGGAACTGCACGAGTTCGCGGTGGCCCGGATAGCGGACCGACTTGTAGTCGAGCGTCTCGACCTTGCCCGACAGCGTTTCGCACAGCGTGCCCAGGCCACCCGACGTGTTGAATGCCTCGTATTCGGTGCCGTCCAGCGAGAAGTGCTCGAGGCCTTCCAGCGGCTGCACCCACTGTTTGCGGCCGTCGCGGATCGCTTCGCACGGCTGGCAGTATTCGTTGATCAGGCCGTCGACGCTCCACGTCAGGTTGTACTTCAGCGCGTTGGTCGGATATTCGGGCAGCGCACCGACGCGCATCTTCACGTCGCGCACTTCGCTGAAGCCGTTCACGAGCTCGTGTGCGGCGATGCCGATGAAGCCCGGCGCGAGGCCGCATTGCGGCATGAACGCGCGGTCCGAACCGTCGGCCAGCTCGCGGATCGCGTGGGTCGCGCGCACGTCTTCGGTCAGGTCGAAGTAATGGACGCCGGCCGCCTTGGCCGCCGCGGCGACGTTGACCGCGAGGTAGTACGGCAGCGCGTTGACGAGCGCATCGAAGCCCTTCACGGCTTCGCGGATCGCATTGGCGTCGGCCGAATCGACACGTTGCGTCGCGATGCCTTCGCGCGACAGCTTGGCGAGCGCATCCGCATCGCGGTCGAACGCGACGACTTCGTAGTCGCCCGTTTCACGCAGCATGTGAGCAATGGTGTGGCCGATCAGACCTGCGCCGACGATGGCGATTTTCATGCGCTTATCTCCTGATGATGGGTTTGGTGTTGGTGTACGGCGTCGAGCCATGAACACAGTTTAGGGACGCTCAAAATCAGTTCCAAGACGAAGAATGATGCGAAACGACCGATTAAATCGACGAAATGACGACACTATTGGTCACTTTGACCAAAGCATCTAAAAATCGCGTATATGACGCGTTGCAACGCGGCCGCTACAGAGGCGTCGGGACGGATAGAAAGGAGCGGGAAAAGCGGCTCACGCGCGAGCGCGAACGGCTCGGGCGCTGACCACGCGACAGGCGGCCGGCGGCCGGTGCAACGCCGCATGCGCGACTGCGCACGAAGCAACGCGACACGCTTCGGCGAACGTCAATGGAAGGTAAGAAAAAAAGGCGGCGCGATGAATCAAACTGCTCCGCGGCGTCGCGGCATCACCCACGACGCCGCCTGCGCCGCGTCATTCGCCAAGACAGGCACCGACGCAACGACGCACGCGCGACGCTGCGCGAGGCAACGCCCCGCACTTCGGCGAACGGAAACGTAAACGGAAACGGAAACGGAAAGTGAGAAAGGAAAACCGGCGCGACGAATCGAACCGCGACGCGGCATCACGACATCATGGCATCACCCGCGACGTCACCGGCGTCGCGTCACCCGCCGATCGTGCCGCGATCGATCTTGCGCGACAGGATGATAGACGTCGTCGTGCGTTCGACGCCTTCGAGCGTGCCGATCTGGTCGAGCAGGTCGTTGAGCCGTTCCGGCGAATCGGCACGCAGCCACGCCACGTAGTCGTATTCACCGCTCACCGCACAGAGCAGCTGCACTTCGGGCATCCGGTCGAGCTTGCGCAGCACGTCCTTGCCGAACTTCGGCGTGAGGATGATGCCGACGTACGCGTAGATGCTCGCATCGAGCACGTCCTGCCCGAGCCGCACGCTGTACCCGGCGATCACGTTCGTGCGCTCGAGCCGTGCGATCCGCGCGACGACCGTCGTACGCGCAACGTCGAGCTGCCGCGCGAGATCGGCGACGCTTGCGCGCGCATCGGCTTGCAGCAGTGCGACGAGTTGCCGGTCGAGGTCGTCGAGTTGGTCGAGGCGAGGTGGACGCATGAGGCTGGGCCGACGTGCAGCGCGCCGGCGAAATGGAACGTGACGCGATGATAGCGCCGAACGCCGGTGCGCCCAAACGGCCTCGCACGCCGTCACGCGCGACGCATTCGCGCCGCCCCTCTTTCCCGGGCGATGCGCGGTGCGCCGGCCGAACGCTCTCGGCATTCGCCCGCCCGTCATGCCCCTTTCAATTTCGATTCGTATCGGATGTAAGCAAGTGTCGCTTTCGCTGCCGCGTCGCATCCGACGTGCTACTAATAACGGCGACGCGAGATGCGCTTGCGGCAGTCGCCGCCGCGCCCGCTCGCACGCCACCACCCCGGAGAGCCAATCATGAAGAAAATCTCGCTCACCCTCGCCATGCTCGCCGTGACAGCCGGCGCATTCGCGCAAACGCAGCCGCAATCGCAACCGGCGCCGGCCGCCGCCATGGCTCCGGCCGCGTCGGCGCCAAGCGCCGAACAGCGCGCGGCGCGCCATGAAGCGCGCATCGAGCAGCGCATCAAGTACCTGCACGACCAGCTGAAGATCACGTCGGCGCAGGAGCCGCAATGGAAGACGTTCGCCGACACGATGCGCGCGAACGGCGACACGATGGGCCGCCTCTATCGCGAACGGATGGAAAGCCACAACGTGTCCGCGGTCGACGACATGAAGCAGTACGCGGAACTCGCGCAGGCGAACGCGGACGGCGCGAAGAAGCTCGCGGACGCGTTCGCGCCGCTGTACGAGAGCTTCCCGGCCGAGCAGAAGGCACTGGCCGACACGACGTTCCGCAGCTGGCTGCACCACGGCGGCGAACAGCGCGGCAAGGGCAAGGCCAGAAAGGAAGGCAAGGCAGCAGCCGCGCCGGCCGCAAGCGCGCCCGCCCAGCCCTGACGGCCGCCCCACCGGCGCCGCGCGCTCGCCCGGGCGAAACGGCGCCGCGCCTCCCCGCGGCATTCGGCGCGTCACACGGCGCGCCGAATTCGGGATAAGCTCCCGGCTTTTCCCGCACATCCCCCCGCCATGCTCGAACTCAAGCACCTCGATCTGCGTACCGACCCGCAGGCCCGTCGCGTCGTGAAAGACGAAACCGTCACGGTCGCCTTCGCGGACGCCGACGGCGAACTGATGAGCCTCGAAGGCCCGAACCGCTATGTCGCGGGCGACGCGCTGATCACCGGCTCGACCGGCGACCGCTGGGTCGTGTCGCGTGAGCGCTTCGACGCGAAGTACCTGCCCGCCGATCCGGCGCTCGCGCACGGCACGCCGGGCGCATACCGGAACCGGCCGGCCGTCGTGCTCGCTCGCCGGATGGACGAGCCGTTCACGATCGCGCGCTCGGAAAACGGCGACACGCTGCGCGGCATCGCCGGCGACTGGGTAATGCAATATGCGCCGGGCGACTATGGCGTCGTGCAGGCACAGCGCTTCGCGCAGGTTTATCGCGACGCGTAAGCGCGCCGCGTAACGCGCGCGGCACCGGCATCGCGCCGGCGCGCGCCGACGTCACCGTTCACGCGAAGTCTTCGTCGAGTTCGAGTTCCGTGTCGCGCTCGACGGCTTCTCCCGCCGCGTGCCGCTCCTCGAGCGAGCCGAGCATCGCTTCCGTGTACGCATGCAGCACCGCATGGCTGCGCGCCCGCTGCATCGGCCGCAGCGCCAGATAGCGCGCGAGCGCGGCCGGCACGATCCGGATGTCGAGCGTCATCCGCTTCGGCGCGGAGCCGAACCGCATCGCGAGCCACTGCACGGACAGGAAGCGCCCGCGTTCGTCGCTGCTTTCGGTGAAGCGTGTCTGCTCCGGAAAGAGATCGCAGATCACGCGCGCGAGCCCGTCGAATTCGGCGCTCCGGCATTCGATCAGATAGTCGTCCATTCCGCCTCTCCGTCAGGCCGCCGCACGCGGCGACCGGCACGTCTTCACCAGCACGGCGACCAGAATCGCGGCCAGCACGAAATACACGGCCTCCAGCGCACCGGCCGGCAGCACGCGCACCTGGTACAGCAGCGCCGGCGCGGCCGCGAGCGCATGCAGCACGATCGCCAGCGGCAGCACGGCCGCGCGCCCGGCACGCACACCGCGCCAGACCAGCACCGACAGCGCGAGCTGCACGACGAACGCCGCACAGCGCTCGATCAGCAACAGCAGGATCGACTGTGCCGACAGCGTCGCGAGCATCACGTGCAGCCGCACGACCGTATCGCCCGGCAAGTCTGCAAGCTGGCCCTCGAGCTGCCCGCGGCTCGCGAGCCATGCGAGATACGACCACTGGCCCCACACGAGCACGCCGACGAACCACGCTTCGGCACCGGCATGACCGATCCCGTAGCCGATGCCACGGCCGTCGCCGGCCGGCGCGCCGTAACGGCGCGCCAGGAAGCGCATCCCGAGATAACGGCCGAGCTCCTCGAACACGGCGGTCGCGAGCGCGCTGTACGCGACGAACGCGAGCGGCTGCGTGAGCCAGCCGCCGGCGGGCGTCTGGCTCAGCACGAGGCCATGGAATGCGCGTTCGAGAATCATCGCGAACAGCGTGAAGACGGCGACGCCGACGATCGTGTCGCGGCGGTCGAGCGCAAGCGGCTTGCGCAGGGTACGGAACAGAACGAACGGCAGTAGCGCGATGATCAGCGTGGCGGCGATCAGCACCGCCAGCGTGACGGGGGCGACAGTCATGTATTTCCTTGGTTCAGGCAGCGCACCTGACGCGCTGCGTGCCCCGAATGATACTCAGCTTGCGGTCGACGCGCGCGCGATCAGCTCGCCCGCCAGCATCGCGACGCGCACGTCGCCGGCCGCGCCGTCGATGCGCTCGTGCACGAATTCGACGGCCTTGTAGCCGATTTCGTAGGTCGGCTGCCGGATCGTCGTGATGCCGATCAGCTCGGCCCACTCCGGATCGTCGATCGACAGCAGCGCGGCCTTGTCCTGCCATGCGGCGCCGAACCGCGCGCGCAGGTGGCGCGCGATCGCGAGCGCGACCGGCGCGTTCGCCGCGAACAGCGCCGCGCGCACGCCGCGCCGCATCGCGTCGTCGACGCGCACGTCGAGATCGGCCAGCGCCGCGTCGGTCGCGGCCGGCTCGTTCAGGTCCAGCACGATCGTCGGCGGCACCGGCAGCCCGCGCGCGTCGAGCGCCGCGCGGAACGCGGCCTCGCGCAGGCGCCGCGAACTGACGCGCTCGAACGGCTGCACGATGAAATGGATCGCATCGAAGCCGTGCGCGACCAGGTGCGCGAGCGCCGTCTCGATCGCGTCGGTGTTGTCGAGCCCGATCAGGTCGGCCTCGAAACCCTCGACCGTCCGGTCGACGAGCACGGCCGGGATGCCGGCGCCGCGCAACGGGCGCAGCACGTCTTCGTCGGCGCCGAGCGCGTTGACGATCAGCCCTTCGACGCGGTAGGTCGTCAGCAGCTGCAGAAAGCGCCGCTCCATCTCGACCTCGTTCGCCGCGTGACAGATGAGCGGCATGTAGCCGAGCGCGTGGCACGCGGCCTCGACGCCTTGCAGCACTTCGACGGTATACGGATTGGTCAGGTCGGCCGCGAGCATGCCGAGCAGCCGGTTGCGCCCGCGCTTCAGCCCGCGCGCCATCTGGTTCGGCCGGTAGTTCAGGCGCGCGATCGCCGCCTCGATCCGCTGGCGCAGATCGGCGGACAGCACGTGCGTCTCGCCGTTCAGATAACGCGAAACGCTGGTCTTGCCCGTGCCGGCTTCGCGTGCGACGTCGCTGATCGTCGCCGGACGCTGCGTGGAAGGTTGCGAATCGCTCAAGTCGTGCCTCGCGACGTACGATCCGCGCCGCATCGTGCGTGGACGGACCTTTGTTGTTGGATACGAAAGCCACCCGGCGGACGCCGCCGGCCCCTGCTGCGCGGCCGATCGGAGCCGGCGCGCTCGCGCCCGCGCCAGTCGCCCGCGCCGGTCGCCCGCGCCGGTCGCCCGCGCTGGTCGCCTGAAACCGACAGCGATCGGCCGCACCGGAACTGGCACCGATGCCCGTCGCCGGACGCCGCCGGCCGTACGGCCGGGTCGTCGATGCGACGAGCGGGCGATCATAACGCAGCCTGCCCTCCCGCACCAAGATCATCGCCTCTAACGGCGCCGGCGGCCATGTCCGGCCGGCTGCCGCCGCTCACGCACGCGCGAGCGCGTCGGGATTGACGAGGTTCGTGCGCAGCGTGCCGGCGAGCGCGCCGACCAGGTTTTCCGCAGCGCAGCGCGCCATTGCGTGGCGCGTCTCGTGCGTCGCCGAGCCGATATGCGGCAGCGCGACGACGTTGCTCATCCGCAGCAGCGGCGAATCGGCCGCGAGCGGCTCCTTCTCGAACACGTCGAGCCCCGCGCCGCGGATCGTGCCCGCGGCGAGCGCGTCGATCAGCGCGGCTTCGTCGACCACCGGCCCGCGCGACGCATTGATCAGGATCGCGCCGCGCTTCATCTTCGCAAATTCGGCCGCGCCGATCAGGTGATGCGTTTGCGGCGACAGCGGCACCTGCAGGCACACGAAATCCGACTGCGCGAGCAGCTCGTCGAGCGTCACGCGGCGCGCGCCGTACTGCATTTCGGCTTCGGTGTGCGCGGAACGGTTCGTGTACAGCACCTGCATCCGGAAGCCGAGCGCGGCGCGGCGCGCGACCGCGCCGCCGATCCGCCCGAGCCCGACGATGCCGAGCGTCTTGCCCTGCACGTCGGTGCCGTACAGATCCGGGCCGATGCTGCGATGCCAGTGGCCGGCCTTCACCCATTCCGCCAGTTCGACCACGCGCCGCGCGGACGCGAGGATCAGCGAGAACACGGTGTCGGCCGTCGATTCGGTCAGCACGTCCGGCGTGTGCGCGAGCACGATGCCGCGCCGCGTGAAATCCGCGACGTCGAAGTTGTCGTAGCCGACCGAGATCGTCGACCAGGCCTTCAGCCGCGGCGCGCGATCGAGCATCTGCGGCGTGATCTTCAGGCTCGCGCCGATCGCACCGTCGGCATCGCCGAGCGCATCGGCGAGCGCGTCGGCGCCGTCGGCCTGCACGAGCTCCGCGTGCTCGCGCAGGTACGCGAGGACGTCATCGGGCAGCGGCTTGTACGCGACGATACGAGGCTTCATCGTTTTCATTTTCCTTGCAGCGGCGTCGCGAGCGCGTGCGCATCGCGCGCCTGGGGTTTGACGGACAGCGTGAGGATCACGGCGGCGACGAGCGCGGCGCTCATGAACGCATACGACGCGAGCGGCGAGCCGGTCGCGCCGTTCAGGTAGCCGACGAAATACGAGCCGACGAACGAGCCGAGCGCGCCCATGCTGTTGATCAGCGCCATCGCGCCGCCGGCGACGTTGCGCGGCAGCAGCTCCGGCACGATCGCGAAGAACGGGCCGTACGGCGCGTACATCGCGGCGCCCGCGACCACCAGCAGCGCATACGAGATCCAGAAATGCGACGAGCCGAGCGCATACGACGCGGCGAATGCGGCCGCGCCGACCAGCAGGAACGGCCACACGAAGCCGCGGCGCGAGCCGACCTTGTCGGACGCCCACGACGCGACCAGCATCGCGATCGTCGCCGCGAGGTACGGCAGCGCCGACAGCCAGCCGGTCGCGACCATCCCGAGCTCCGAACCGTTCTTGACGATCGACGGCAGCCACAGCACGAAACCGTACACGCCGATGCTCCAGCAGAAGTACTGCGCGCACAGCTTGATCACGGCCGGCGAACGAAACGCCTCGCCGTAGTTGCGCACCGGCTTGATCGCCGCCTGTTCGGCCGCGAGCGCGGCGTCGAGATCGCGCTTTTCCTGCGCGTCGAGCCACGGCGAATCGGCCGGCTTGTCCTGCACGAGGAACCACCAGCACACGGCCCAGATGATGGCCGGCACGCCTTCCGCGATGAACATGTGGCGCCAGCCGAATTCGTGCACGAGATAGCCCGACACGATCGACATCCACAGCACGGTGACCGGATTGCCAAGGATCAGGAACGTGTTCGCGCGCGAGCGTTCGTTCTTCGTGAACCAGTTGCTGATGTAGATCAGCATCGCCGGCATCACGGCCGCCTCGACCACGCCGAGCACGAAGCGGATCGCCATCAGCGACGGGATGTTGGTGACCACGCCGGTCAGCGCCGCGCACGCGCCCCACAGCACGAGGCTCGCGAACACGAGCTTCTTGACGCTGCGGCGCTCCGCATAGATCGCGCCCGGAATCTGGAAGAAGAAGTAGCCGAGGAAGAACAGCGCGCCGATCAGCGACGACAGGCCCTTGCTGATGCCGAGGTCCTGGTTGATGCCGGCCGCGGCCGCGAACCCGTAGTTCGCGCGGTCGAGGTAGGCGAGGCTGTAGGTGATGAAGACGATCGGCATGATCGTCCACCAGCGTCGGGCTGCAAGATTGGCTGCCATCTGAGTGTCTCCTTGGGTGATCGGAGTGGGCGGGTCAAACGCCCGGCTCCGCTCCCGTCCTTTGGGAATCGACCGGGGCCGGCGCGGCTGCGCCGGATCCGGTCTCATGCAAAACCGTGCACGAAGCACGCAATGGGTCCGCGGATTGTGCCGTGTCCGGCCTCTCATTGCGCGGAGACGGTTTCCTCTAAGCGATCGGCGCGATTGCTGACATTTTCGAGCCGATCGAGCGCCGCGCGGGTCGGCAGGCCTTCCGAATCGCCGATCACCTGGATCGCGAGCGCACCGATGCGGTTGCCGCGCGCGACGGCCTGCTCGATCGACCGGCCTTCCAGCAGCGCGCTGACCACGCCGACCGCGAAGCCGTCGCCGGCGCCGACCGTGTCGACCACGTTCGCGACGCGCTCGCCGGCCACCGTGCCGTCGCGGCCGTCGGCCGTGCGGAAGTACGCGCCGTCAGCGCCCAGCTTGATCACCACGCCGCGCGCTCCCTGGGCCAGGTAGAAGCCCGCGATGTCGGCCGGCGTGTCGTGCCCCGTGAGCTGCTGCCCTTCGGCCAAACCCGGCAGCACCCAGTCGGCGAGCGTCGCGAGCGCGTTCAGCGTCTTCGCCATCACATCGGCGGACGGCCACAGCGTCGGGCGCAGGTTCGGATCGAACGAGATCGTCTTGCCGGCCGCGCGCATCTCGCGTGCGAGCTTGAAGGCGAGCTCGCACGACGTCGCGGAGATCGCCGGCGCGACGCCCGTCAGGTGCAGGTGGCGCGCGCCGAGCACGTAGTCGGCCAGGTAGTCGTCGCACGACAGGTGGCTCGCGGCCGAACCCTTGCGGAAATATTCGACGGTCGGATCGCTGCCGTCGTCGTTGCGCGACTTCAGCTGGAAGCCGGTCGGATAACGCGGATCGACGGTCACGCACGATGCGTCGATGCCTTCGCGCGCGAGCGTGTCGAGCACGTAGCGGCCGAACGAATCGCGGCCGACCCGGCTCATCCAGCCGACCCGGAAACCGAGCCGCGACAGGCCGATCGCGACGTTCAGGTCCGCGCCCGCGATCCGTTTCGTGAATTGCGCGGCGTGCGCGAGGTGGCCCGGCTCGGCGGCGACGAACATCGCCATCGCTTCGCCGTAGGTCACGACATCGAGTGCTGCTTTCATGAATGAATTCCTCCGTATCCTTCCGGCATCACGCGGCGGCGAGCCATGCCACGCGCCGGCCGGCATCGCCGGCCAGATCGGCCGCATCGAACGGGAACTCGATCCCGCGCGGCACCGCTCGCGGCAGCACCGCGAGCACGCCCGTGACGAGCGGATCGCCCGCCGCCGGCGCCACCGCGAAACGGCGCGCGCCCTCGCCAACGACCGCCTTGCAATGAATGTATTCCACGTGCGGCGCCAGTGCGTGCGCGCACGCGAGCGGCGCTTCGCCCGGCCACTGCCAGTTGCCGATGTCGAACGTCATGCCGAGCGCATCCGGCATGCCGGCCGCGCTCAGCGCAGCGAACAGCCCGCGGAACTGCGCGAGCGCGCCGCCGACCGGCAACTGGCCGTTCTCGACCACCACACGGGCCCGCGCGCCGCGCGACAACGCGACGATCTCGGCCGCATGGGCTTCGCCCGCGAACCCGCCGAGCTGGAACTTCACGAAGCGCGCGCCGAGCGCGTCGGCTTGCGCGAGCGTGTCGCGCAATGCGTCGGCGTCGAGCGCGCCGGTTTCGGTGTACAGCGTCGCCGGCGTCGAATAGACCGACCACAAGCCCTGCGCGGCCAGTTCGGCGCCGAGCGCGGCCAGCGCGCCGGGCGTCGCGTCGTCTTCCGACGCGAACAGTTCGCGCCGCACCTCGAAGCCGGTCGCGCCGGCTGCGGCTGCGGTCGCGATGAATGCGCGGTGGCCCTGCTGGCGCACCCGGTCCATTCCGAATGCGCTCGCCACGATCACGATGTCTGCCATTTCTGCCCTTTTTTCACCGGAATGGAACCGGTTCCATTTACTTGAGACGGATGGTGCGCTTCGCGTGTTGGGCACGCCATAGAGAAAATCCCTAAGAGCTGCAGGCACGCGCCCACGCGCCCGTGACGGGCATCCGACGTTCCCGGTGCGCGCGCGCACCGCCTAGCCTGCGACGTGCGCGAGGCTCATCTCGAGGAACTGCGCGGCGACGCGCGACGGCGCGTTGCCGTGCGGCACCAGGATCGAGAAATGGCGTGTGAGCGGCGCGGGCGTCAGCGAGCGCGGCACGAGCGCCGCCTCCTCGTGACGCAGCGACATCGCGGACACGAAGCCGACGCCCATCCCCGCCCGCACGGCCTCCTTCACGGCCTCGACGCCCGCGATCTCGAACGCGACGCGCATCGGCGCGCCGCCGTGCGCGAACGCGCGTTCGACGAGCTGCCGCACGCCCGAGCCCTCCTCGCGCAGCACGAGCGGATGCGCGGCCAGTGCGTCGAGCGTGACGCCCGCGTCGTGCTCGTGGGCCGCGAGCGGATGTCCGGCCGGCACGACCGCGACGATCTCGTCCTCGTGCCACGCATGCACCGCGGTGCCGGGCGGCAGTGCCTCTCCGGGCGGCCCTTCGATCATCGCGATGTCGAGCGACGGCAGCGCGGCGACCACGTCGGCCGTGTTGCCGCTCATCGTGTGGATCGCGACCCGCGGCGCGCGCGGCTGGAACGCCGCGATCAGGTACGGCAGCAGGTAGCTCGCCGGTGTCGTGCTCGCGCCGATCCGCAGCGTGCCGGCGTCGAGCCCGCGCACTGCGTCGCGAAACGCCCGAGCCTGCGCGAACGTGTCGCGCTGCGCGTTCGCATATTGAGCGAGCTGTTCGCCGACCGGCGTCAGGCGGATGCCGCGGCCGTCGCGCTGGTACAGCGGCTCGCCGAATTCGTCCTGCAGCAGGCGCAACTGGCCCGACACGGCCGGCTGCGACAGATGCAGCGCGACGGCCGCGCGGCTGATGTTCAGATGTTCGGCGACGGCCGCGAACGTTATCAGTTGATCCGGGGTCATGGGGATGAATTATCGGCTTTCCGGATAGTTTACGTCACAAATCACAATTTTTCATATCGATATAACCAAATTAGGATTAGGCCATCGCAACCCGTTTCATCACGGTGCCCCATGTCCACTGCCCCGAGTCCCCACATCAGCGCCGCCGCGCCGTCGATGCGCGGCCAGTTGAACGGCGTGCTGTTCGTCGCGTTGTTCGCCGCCGCCGTCACCAGCCTGTCGCAGCTTCCGGCGATCGCCGCGCTTGGCCTGTCGCCGCTGATCGTCGGCATCGTCGCCGGCGCGCTGTACGGCAATGCGCTGCGCGACGGCATGCCCGCGAGCTGGGCGGCCGGCGTCAACTTTTCCGCGCGCAGGCTGCTGCGCATCGCGGTCGCGTTCTTCGGGCTGCGCGTGAGCCTGCAGGAAATCGCGCAGGTCGGCCTGCCGGGCCTGACGGTGTCGGTGCTGGTCGTCGTCAGCACGCTCGCGATCGGCACCTGGGTCGGCATGAAGGTGATGAAGCTCGATCGCGACGCGGCGCTGCTGACCGCGGCCGGCAGCGCGATCTGCGGCGCGGCCGCCGTGCTCGCGTTCGAATCGACGCTGCAGTCGAAGCCGCACCAGAGCGCGATGGCCGTGGGCAGCGTCGTGCTGTTCGGCACGCTGTCGATGTTCGTGTATCCGCTCGCGTATCACGCCGGTCTGCTGAACCTCGACCCGGCCGGCCTCGGCCTGTTCTTCGGCGGCACGATCCATGAAGTCGCGCAGGTCGTCGGCGCGGCGAGCGACATCAGTCCGGAAGTCGCACACGTCGCGACCATCGTGAAGATGACCCGCGTGATGCTGCTGGTGCCGGTGCTGCTGACGCTCGGCTGGTGGCTCGCCCGTTCGTCTCGGTCGGCACGCTCGGCCAACGCCGGCGCAGACGGCGCGCACGGCAAGCGCAAGGTCGCGGTACCGTGGTTCGCACTCGGCTTCCTCGGCTTCGTGATCGTGAACTCGCTGAACGTGCTGCCGACCGACGTCACGCACACGCTGAACGTGCTCGACACCTTCGCGCTGACGATGGCGATGACGGCGCTCGGCATCGAGACGCGTGTCGCGCAGATCCGCGAGGCCGGCCCGCGCGCACTGACCACCGGCCTGATCCTGTACGTGTGGCTGATCGCCGGCGGGTATGCGATCACCTGGGCCGTGCAGCACTGGCTTGGCTGAGCCGCGCGCCCACGCCGCGACACGCGCCGCGCCCGACGGGAAGGTCCCGCGGGCGCGGCGCAGTGCTATGCTTCGCGTCGTTTTCCTTCGTCTCCTTCATCTCCCACTTTCAGCCGTGCTCTCGTTCCTGCTGAAGCTGCGCACCCGCGCCCAGACGCTGTTCCGCCTGTCGGACGCCCATACGATGCTGATCTGGTCGGCGATCGTCGGCGTCGGCGGTGCGTTCGCCACGATGACGTTCCGCGAAGGCATCGACCTGATGCAGCACCTGATCTCCGGGCACAGCGGCAGCTTCGTGCAGATGGCGAGAAGCCTGCCGTGGTACGTGCGCTTCTGGATGCCGGCCGCGGGCGGCCTCCTCGCCGGCTGCGTGCTGCTGCTCGCGACGCGCGGCGACCGGAAATCCGGCAACACCGATTACATGGAAGCCGTCGCGCTCGGCGACGGCGTCGTGCCGGTGCGGCAGAGCCTGTGGCGCAGCGTGTCGTCGCTGCTGACGATCGGCAGCGGCGGCTCGATCGGCCGCGAAGGCCCGATGGTGCAGCTCGCGGCGCTCGCCGCGTCGCTGGTCGGCCGCTTCGTGCACTTCGACCCGCCGCGCCTGCGCCTGCTGGTCGCATGCGGCGCGGCCGCCGGTATCACGTCCGCATACAACGCGCCGATCGCCGGCGCATTCTTCGTGTCCGAAATCGTGCTCGGCACGATTGCGATGGAGAGCTTCGGGCCGATGGTCGTCGCATCGGTCGTCGCGAACATCGTGATGCGCGAATTCGCCGGCTACCGTCCGCCGTACGAGATGCCGGTGTTCCCGCCGGTGACGGGCCCCGAGGTGCTGCTGTTCGTCGTGCTGGGTGCGCTGTGCGGCGTGCTCGCGCCGCAGTTCCTGCACCTGCTCGATGCATCGAAGAACCAGTTCAAGCGGCTGCCCGTGCCGCTGCCGGTGCGGCTCGCGCTCGGCGGCCTCGTGGTCGGCGTGATCTCGGTGTGGATTCCGGACGTGTGGGGCAACGGCTACAGCGTCGTGAACAACATCCTGCATGCGCCGTGGACCTGGCAGGCGCTCGTCGCGGTACTGGTGTTCAAGGTCGTCGCGACCGCCGCGACGGCCGGCTCGGGCGCGGTCGGCGGCGTGTTCACGCCGACGCTGTTCGTCGGCGCAGTGTTCGGCTCGCTGTTCGGGCTCGCGATGAATGCGCTGTGGCCCGGCCACACGTCCGCGTACTTCGCGTATGCGATGGTCGGCATGGGCGCGTTCATGGCCGGCGCCACGCAGGCGCCGCTGATGGCGATCCTGATGATCTTCGAGATGACGCTCAGCTACCAGGTCGTGCTGCCGCTGCTGGTGTCGTGCGTGTTCGCGTATTTCGTCGCGCGCGCGACCGGCACCACGTCGATGTACGAGATCACGCTGCGCCATCACCAGGACGCGCAGGAACGGCTGCGGCTGCGCACCACGCAGATGCGCGAGCTGATCCAGCCCGCGCAGACGGTCGTGCCGCTCACCGCGAGCGTCGCCGACATGACGCGCGTATTCCTCGAATATCCGGTGAAGTATCTGTACGTGACCGACGACGCCGGGCGCTTTCGCGGCGCGGTGGCGTTGAAGGACATCACGTCCGACCTGCTCGACAAGCGCGACACGACCGACAAGACGGCCGCGCACTACGCGCATACGCCGTTTCCGCTGCTCACGCCCGACATGCCGCTCGCGACCGCGCTCGAACGCTTCATGGCATTCCAGGGCGAACGGCTGCCGGTGATCGAAAGCGAAGCGGAGCCGACGCTCGCGGGCGTCGTCTACAAGACGTCGCTGCTCGACGCGTACCGGCGGATGACCGGCGAGCGTTGACGCACGGCGTGCGGGCGCGGTGTCCGGTGTCCGGTGTCCGGCAGCATCCGCCCGCCGGCCACCGAATGCCTGACCCGATCGTTCAGTCCGGCGCGCGCCCCAGCACGACCCGCGCGAAGAAACCCGCGAGCACCGCTTCGGCCGCGTCGGCCGACACGTGCTGCGGATCGGCGGTGTAGTACGACTGCACGCCGTCGCACAGACACATCAGCCCGAACGCGAGCGTGTCGGCCGGCAGCAGCAACGGCGTGCCCGCGCGCTCGGCGAAGCGCTGGATGAATTCGGCCATCTGCAGCCGCTTGCCATGCAGGAACTGGTTGAAGCGCACGCGGAACTTCGCGTCGCGCGCCGCCTGCAGCTTCGCCTCGCCCCACAGCAGCGAATATTCGTCGTCGCGAAACAGCGTGCGGTAGTACGCGAGCGCCGTCGACTCCATCTGCTCGCGCGGGCCGCCTTCCTCGAAGATCGCTTCGAAATCGGCGCGCACGGAGTCATGGTCGCGCTCGAGCAATTCGAGCAGCAGCTCCGACTTGCTGCGGAAATTCGAATAGAACGCGCCGCGCGTATAGCCGGCCGCCGCCGCGATGTCCTCGACGCTCGCCGCGACATAGCCTTTCTTCAGAAAAATCCGGTGCGCGGCATTCAGCAGACGTTCGCGCGTCTGGTCCCTGCTCTGCTCGCGAGTTAAGCGCTGTGGTTTCATGGCGCGCAGTCTAGCACCAACTTCCTTTCGGATTCATCTTTGCATTCAGATACAGGTGTGTATTAGAATCCGCCACAGTTTTCGAACGACGTCGTTCGACTGACCGTGCGCGCCCGCGGGCGCCACTCGGGGCAAGCGCGCCGCGCTTGCCGGCTTCGTTCCGCTCTCACCTGATCTGGGGGTTTCGTGAATCGCTCCGGTTCCCGCGCCGTGCTGCTGGTCGGCACCGCGCTCGTCCTTGCCGCCTGTCATCCGAAGGAAGCCGCGCCGCCGGCATCGCGTCCGGTCGTCGCGCTGCCCGCGCACGCCGACGGTGCCGCCGCCGCGGCCACGCTGCCCGGCGAGATCCAGCCGCGTTATGCGACGCCGCTGTCGTTCCGCATCGCGGGCAAGATCATCGAGCGCAAGGTGCGGCTCGGCGATACCGTGAAGGCCGGCCAGGTCGTCGCACTGCTCGATCCGTCCGATGTCGAGAAGAATGCCGCCAGCGCGCAGGCGCAGTTCGATGCCGCGTCGCACAGCCTCGCGTTCGCGAAGCAACAGCTCGACCGCGATCGCGCCCAGGCGCACGAGAACCTGATCGCCACCGCGCAGCTCGAACAGACCGAAAACAGCTACACGTCGGCGCTCGCGCAGCGCAACCAGGCGCAGCAGCAGCTCGCGCTCGCGAAGAACCAGCTTCGCTATGCGACGCTCGTCGCCGATCACGCGGGCACCATTACCGCCGAGCAGGCCGACACCGGCCAGAACGTGTCGGCCGGTCAGGCCGTCTACCAGCTCGCGTGGTCCGGCGACGTCGACGTCGTCAGCGACGTGCCGGAAGCGATGCTCGCGGCGCTTGCGCCAGGCCATGCGGCGAGCGTCACGCTGCCGTCGCTGCCGGGCCGCCGGTTCGCCGCGAAGGTGCGCGAGATCGCGCCGGCCGCCGATCCGCAAAGCCGCACCTGGCGCGTGAGGCTCACGCTCGCCGCACCCGATCCCGCCGTGCGCCTCGGAATGACCGCGAACGTCGCGTTCGACGGCGCGCCGGTGGCCGCGGACACGCCGAGCATCACGCTGCCCGCGACCGCGCTGTTCCACGACGGCCAGCATCCGGCCGTGTGGGTCGTGCGCACGAAGGACGACACGCTCGAGCTGCGCCGCATCGACGTCGCGCGCTTCAACGAACGCACGGTGACCGTGTCGCACGGGCTGCAGCCGGGCGAGCGCGTCGTGCTGCAAGGCGTGCATACGGTCAGCGCCGGCGAGAAGGTGCGTCCGGTCGCGCCGCTGCATCCCGAGGATTTCGCGTCATGAGCGGCCCCCGCGAAGAAGGCCGCTTCAACCTGTCGGCATGGGCGCTGCGCCACCAGGCACTGGTCGTCTACCTGATCGCGCTCGCGACGCTCGCGGGCATCCTCGCGTACACGCGTCTCGCGCAATCCGAAGACCCGCCGTTCACGTTCCGGGTGATGGTGATCCGCACGTTCTGGCCCGGCGCGAGTGCGCGGCAGGTGCAGGAACAGGTGACCGACCGGATCGGCCGCAAGCTGCAGGAAACGCCGGCCATCGACTTCCTGCGCAGCTATTCGCGCCCCGGCGAATCGCTGATCTTCTTCACGATGAAGGATTCCGCGCCCGTGAAGGACGTGCCGGAGACCTGGTACCAGATCCGCAAGAAGGTCGGCGACATCGGCTATACGCTGCCGCCCGGCGTGCAGGGTCCGTTCTTCAACGACGAATTCGGCGACGTCTACACCAACATCTGGACGCTCGAAGGCGACGGCTTCACGCCCGCGCAGCTGCACGACTATGCGGACCAGCTGCGCACCGTGCTGCTGCGCGTGCCGGGCGTCGGCAAGGTCGATTATTTCGGCGATCCGGAACAGCGGATCTTCATCGAGGTGAACAACGCGCAGCTCACGCGCCTCGGCATCTCGCCGCAGCAGCTCGGGCAGGCGATCAACGCGCAGAACGACATCTCGTCGGCCGGCGTGCTGACGACCGCCGACGATCGCGTGTTCGTGCGGCCGAGCGGCCAGTTCGACAGCGTCGACGCGATCGCCGACACGCTGATCCGCATCAACGGCCGCACGTTCCGGCTCGGCGATCTCGCGACCGTGAAGCGCGGCTACGACGATCCTCAGGTCACGCAGATGCGTGCGAACGGCCACGCGGTGCTCGGCATCGGCGTGACCATGCAGCCGGGCGGCGACGTGATCCGGCTCGGCAAGGCGCTCGACGCCGAATCGAAGGAGCTGCAGGCGCAGCTGCCGGCCGGGCTCAAGCTGACCGAAGTGTCGAGCATGCCGCACGCGGTATCGCATTCGGTCGACGACTTCCTCGAAGCGGTCGCCGAAGCAGTCGCGATCGTGCTGGTCGTGAGCCTCGTGTCGCTCGGGCTGCGCACCGGGATGGTCGTCGTGATCTCGATCCCGGTCGTGCTCGCGGTCACCGCGCTGTTCATGTACCTGTTCGACATCGGGCTGCACAAGGTGTCGCTCGGCACGCTCGTGCTCGCGCTCGGGCTGCTCGTCGACGACGCGATCATCGCGGTCGAGATGATGGCCGTGAAGCTCGAACAGGGCTACAGCCGCGCCCGCGCCGCCGCGTTCGCGTATACGAGCACCGCGTTCCCGATGCTCACCGGCACGCTCGTCACGGTGTCGGGCTTCCTGCCGATCGCGCTCGCGAAATCGAGCACCGGCGAGTACACGCGCTCGATCTTCGAGGTGTCGGCGATCGCGCTGATCGCATCGTGGTTCGCGGCGGTCGTGCTGATTCCGCTGCTGGGCTTCCACCTGCTGCCGGAGCGCAAGAAGCATGCGCATGAGGCGCACCTGCCGGACGATCACGAGCACGACATCTACGACACGCGCTTCTACACGCGGCTGCGCGGCTGGATCGACTGGTGCATCGAGCGGCGCTTCGTCGTGCTGCTGATCACCGGCGCGCTGTTCGTCGTCGCGCTGATGGGCTTCACGCTGGTGCCGCAGCAGTTCTTCCCGAGCTCCGATCGCCCCGAGCTGCTGGTCGACCTGCGGCTGCCGGAAGGCGCATCGTTCGCGGCGACGCTGCGCGAGACCGAACGCCTCGAGAAGATGCTCGACAAGCGGCCGGAGATCGATCACACGGTGAACTTCGTCGGCAGCGGCGCGCCGCGCTTCTACCTGCCGCTCGACCAGCAGCTGCAGTTGCCGAACTTCGCGCAGTTCGTCGTCACCGCGAAATCGGTCGAGGATCGCGAGAAACTCGCGAGCTGGCTCGAAACCACGCTGCGCGACCGGTTCCCGGCCGTGCGCTGGCGCCTGTCGCGGCTCGAAAACGGGCCGCCCGTCGGCTACCCGGTGCAATTCCGCGTGAGCGGCGACGACATCGCGCAGGTGCGCTCGATCGCCGAGAAAGTCGCGGCGACGATGCGCGGCGACGCGCGCACGGTGCACGTGCAGTTCGACTGGGACGAGCCGGCCGAGCGCTCGGTGCGCTTCGAGCTCGACCAGAAGAAGGCGCGCGAGCTGAACGTGACGTCGCAGGACGTATCGAGCTTCCTCGCGATGACGCTGTCCGGCACGACGGTCACGCAGTACCGCGAACGCGACAAGCTGATCGCGGTCGACCTGCGCGCGCCGCGCCCCGATCGCGTCGATCCCGCGAAACTCGCGGGGCTCGCGTTGCCGACACCGAACGGGCCGGTGCCGCTCGGCTCGCTCGGCCGCTTCACGCCGACGCTCGAATACGGCGTGGTGTGGGAGCGCGACCGCCAGCCGACGATCACCGTGCAGTCCGACGTGCGCGCCGGCGCACAGGGCATCGACGTCACGCATGCGATCGACGGCAAGCTGAACACGTTGCGCGCGCAACTGCCGGTCGGCTACCAGATCAACATCGGCGGGTCGGTCGAGGAAAGCGCGAAAGCGCAGAGCTCGATCAACGCGCAGATGCCGCTGATGGCGATCGCCGTGTTCACGCTGCTGATGATCCAGCTGCAGAGCTTCTCGCGCGTGCTGATGGTCGTGCTGACCGCGCCGCTCGGGCTGATCGGCGTGGTCGGCACGCTGCTGCTGTTCGGCCAGCCGTTCGGCTTCGTCGCGATGCTCGGCGTGATCGCGATGTTCGGGATCATCATGCGCAACTCGGTGATTCTCGTCGACCAGATCGAGCAGGACATCGCGGCCGGCCACGGACGCTTCGACGCGATCGTCGGCGCGACCGTGCGGCGCTTCCGCCCGATCACGCTGACGGCCGCGGCCGCCGTGCTCGCGCTGATCCCGCTGTTGCGCTCGAACTTCTTCGGGCCGATGGCAACCGCGCTGATGGGCGGGATCACGAGCGCGACCGTACTGACGCTGTTCTACCTGCCCGCACTGTACGCCGCGTGGTTCCGCGTGAAGCGCGACGAACGCGACGAACGCGACCCGCACGACGGCGGCCCGCCTGCCGCGCCGTCCGGAGCCTGATCATGGAATTGTCGATGAACCTGAAAACCAAGGCCGCACGTGCGCTTGCGGCCGCGAGCCTCACGGGCCTTGCAGGCCCGCTGGCCGGCTGCGCATGGTTCGCCCCGAGCGGCGAGCCGCCCGCGATGCCGTCGCCCGCGCATTACGGCGCCGCGCCGCAAGCGCAGCAGACCGTCGCCGCACAAGGCGTCGCGCAGCAGTTCGAGGTCGGCGCGCAACCGGTGCCCGACTGGTGGACGCAGTATCGCTCCGACGCGCTGAATGCACTCGTCGACGAAGGGCTGCGCAACAGCCCGACGCTCGGTGCGGCATCGCATTCGCTCGATGCCGCGCGCGAGCAGTTGCGCGGACAGATCGGCAGCTCGATGCTGCCGTCGATCGACGCGGGCGGCCAGGCCACGCGCCAGCGCGCGCTCGGCGTACCGATCCCCGCGCTCGGCGCGCCGACGCTGCTGTACGACACGTTCGTCGGGCAACTGCAGGCGAGCTACACGGTCGACCTGTTCGGCGTGTCGCGCTTCGCGAACCGCGCGCTCGCGAAGCGCGTCGATGTCAGCGCGTTCCAGCTCGAATCGGCGCGCCGCGCGCTGGCCGCGAACATCGTCACCGCGTCGATCACGGTGTCGGTGCTCGATGCGCAGATCGCGACGACCGAGCGGCTGGTCGCGCTCGCGAACGACCAGGCGCGCGACGCGCAGCGCCGTTATACGCTCGGCTCCGCGTCGCACAGCGACGCGCTCAATGCGCAGCAAAGCGCGGACACCTTCGCGGCAAGCCTGCCCGCGCTGCGCCAGCAGCGCGACACCGCCCGCCACGCGCTCGCCGTGCTGATCGGCCGCACGCCGGACCAGCCGCCCGCCGATCTCGCGCTCGCCGACCTGCGCCTGCCCGAGCAGGTGCCCGTGGTCGTGCCGTCGGACCTGCTGCAAAGCCGCCCGGACATCCAGGCTGCCGACGCCGGACTGAAGGCGGCCGCCGCCGAAGTCGGCGTCGCGACCGCGCAGCTGTTCCCGCAACTGTCGCTGTCGGCGGCGATGGGCAAAGGCGGCTTCAGCTGGCCGGCGATGCTGTCGGGCGCCGGCGCGATCTGGAACGTCGGCGCGTCGCTGAGCCAGCCGCTGTTCCATGGCGGCGCACTGCTCGCGCAGCGCCGTGCGGCGAAGGCGACGTACGAGGCGGCGGTCGACCAGTACAAGCAGGCCGTGCTGGCCGCGTTCCAGAACGTCGCCGATTCGCTCGCCGCACTCGAGCACGACGCGGAGGCGCTCGATGCGTCGTCGCGCGCCGCGCTGTCCGCACGCGGTGCATACAATGAAGCGGCCGCCCGCGTGCGGCTCGGTGCGCTGCCGCCGTCGGCCGCGCGCGCGAGCGAACTGCAGTACCGCAATGCGCGGCTCGACGAGATCCGTGCAACCGGCGCACGCTTCGCGGATACCGCGCGGCTCTATCAGGCGATGGGCACGCCGCCGGTCGACTCGGCCGCTCACACCACGAGAGCCGCGCAAGCCACGAAAGCCGGGAATGCCGATGCATCCGCCATCACCGGCAACGCGGATCACGACGTCCCCGGCGCGCAAGCTGGCGCGGCCACGCCCGACGCACGGCCGTCACCGCAGTGACGCCCATTTGCCGCGCCGCCAGCGGCACGGCGCGCGGAACCACCCCGCGCGCCGGTCTGCAATCTTCCGCTTGACCCTCACGTAGCGTAACGTTCGAGACTCCAGTGTGCGCACCGAACGGAGGAGATCATGCGGCTGAAAGTGGGAGAACTGGCGAAACGCAGCGGACTGACCGTCCGCACGCTTCATCACTATCACGCGATCGGCCTGCTGACGCCTTCGGCGCGTGCCGACAACGGCTACCGGCTGTACGACCGCGACGACATCGCCCGGCTCCACCAGATCCAGGCGTTGCGTCGCTTCGGACTGTCGCTGGCCGAAATCGGCGACTACCTGAACCAGCCCGGCACCCCGCTCGTCGAGCTCGTCGCGAAGCAGATCGCGTCGCTCGACCGCCAGCTCGCGCAGACCGCGCAGCTGCGCGAGCGGCTCGTGCACCTGCACGCGCAACTCGCCGCGGGCACGGAGCCGGAGCTGACCGATTGGCTCACCACACTGGAGTTGATGACCGTGTACGACAAATATTTTTCCGAGGAAGAACTCGCGCGCATGCCGATGTACCGCAAGAGCCAGACCGGCGACGCGGACTGGATCGCGCTCGTCGCGGAGGTGCGGGCGCTGCACGACGCGGGCGTGCCGCCCGAGGACGAACGCGTGCGCACGCTCGCCGACCGCTGGATGACGCTGCTCGTGCGCGACACGAACAACGATCCGCGGCTGCTCGCGAAGCTGAACCTGATGCACGAGCGCGAACCGTCGATGCAGTCGCAGATCGGCATCTCGACCGCGCTGCGCGACTACGTGCTGAAGGCCGTGGCCGAAACGAAGATGCGGATCTTCGAGAAGTACCTGACGCCGGACGAGATCCGCTTCATGCGTGCGCATTACGGCGAACGCGCGATGGAGTGGCCGCAGCTGATGGCGGACGTGCGCGATGCGATCGAAGCCGGCAAGCGCCCCGATTCGCCGGAAGGCCGTGCGCTCGCGCAGCGCTGGATGGAACTGTTCCGCGGCTATGCGGGCGACGATCCGGCCACGCACGCGAAATTCCGCAAGGCAATGATGACCGAGCCGGCGCTGACGAAGGACGCGTGGGCCGACCACACGCTGCTCGGCTTCATGCGCGACGCGGTGGCGCAGCTGGCGCAGGCGCGTTGATCGGGTGACGCTGTGCACGGGCGTACGGGCCGCTTGCATGCCGAGCGCCCGTGCACATGCGTCGCTCGACCGACTGTCGCTCATGCGCGCGCGACACGGCCGTTGATGGTCGTGCAGGCCGATCGCGCGCGAGTGCTTCGTCATGTCGTGCAGGAATGCGAGCCGAGACGCGCCACAGCGACAAAGAGACCGGGGGCTGCGGCCTGCGACCGCCGCTCATCGCCCGCGCATGCCGAGCCCGAGCGCCTTCATCCGCCGGTACAGCGTGCGCTCGCTCATCCCGACCTGCTCGGCCAGTTGCTTGCGCGTGCCGTCGAACGTGCTCGCGATCCGCACCAGTTCTGCGTCCGACACGCCGCGTGCGTCCGACACCCGCGTGGGCGGCGCGGCGGCTGCCGCGACCAGCTCGGCCGGCAGATGCTCGACGCGAATCGTCCCGTCGTCCGCGAACAGGCACGCGCGTTCGAGCACGTTGCGCAGCTCGCGGATGTTGCCCGGCCATGCATACGCATCGAGACACGCACGTGCCCGCTCGGTCAGCACGAACGGCCGGGCGCCCGACTCCCCCGCACCGGCGCGCGCGTTCGCGATGCGCCGCAGGATCGATTCGGCCAGCAGCGCGACGTCGCCGCGCCGCTCGCGCAGCGCGGGCAGCGCAATCGGGAACGCGTTGATCCGGTAGTACAGGTCCTGGCGAAACCGGCCGTCGTCGATCATCTCGCGCAACGGCTTGTGCGTCGCGGCGACGAGCCGGAAATCCGCGCGCAGCGCCTCGACGCCGCCGACCCGCCGAAACGTGCCCGACTCGATCAGCCGCAGCAGCTTCACCTGCATCGGTAGCGGCACGTCGCCGATCTCGTCGAGAAACAGCGTGCCGCCCTGCGCGGTTTCGACGAGGCCCGGCTTGCGCTGGTTCGCGCCGGTGAACGCACCCTTCTCGTAGCCGAACAGTTCGCTCTCGAACAGCGTCTCGGCGATGCCCGAGCAATCGACGACGACGAACGGCCCCGGCGCACGCTCGCTCGCCTCGTGCAGCGCCCGCGCGAACAGCTCCTTGCCGGTGCCCGATTCGCCGAGCAGCAGCACCGGCAGCATCGACGGCGCGACGCGCTGCAGCGCGCCCAGCGCCGCATTGAATGCATCGGCGCCGCCGACGAGCCCTTCCGCGCTCGGCTGCGCGGACGCGCTGCGCACCGTCGTCAGCCGCTCGACGTACGCGATCACGGCGCCTTGCGCGTCGAAGATCGGCCGCAACTCCACGTCGACGTGCTCGGGGCCACGCGGCGTATGGTGGATGTGCAGCACGCGGTTCAGGCTGCGCGACTCGAGCGCCTGCTTCATCGGGCAATGCTCGCCGGCCTGGTCGCACGGCACGTCGTAGTGATGCGAGACCTGGAAGCAGTGCCGCCCCACGTGCTCGACGCCCGCTACGCCGAACTGGCGCCGGTACGCATCGTTCGCTGCGAGGATGCGGTAGTCCGGATCGACGACGATCATCGGCTGCGGATCGTGTTCCAGATACGCGACGAGCGCGCGCACGTCGGGCATCACGTCGCGCGGCGGCGCGGGAACGATCGGAATGGTGTCGTGCGGATTCATCGGAAGGCTCGAAGCGGATTGGCCGGACGGACTGCCAGGCCGACTGCCAATTCTGCCACGACACTGCCACGCGTGGCAGTCCCTGTCGTAGACGGCCCGCGGCTCGCGCCTGCGCCGCGCCCGCAGCGCGCCAAAAACCCCAACTGAATCAAGCACCTGCAATATGGCTCGGCGTCCCGGCACGGATTGGCACGCTTCTTGATCGACGAAGTGCCAAATTGCAGATGCAGAACCCGATCGAGGACATCCCGTGAGCCATGCCCCCACGCTGTCGGTCGAAGGCTTTTTCGACCCGGCGACCCACACCGTCAGCTATCTGCTGCTCGACACCGAGAGCCGCGCGTGCGCGCTGATCGACAGCGTGCTCGACTACGATCCGAAATCCGGCCGCACGCATACGGCCAGCGCCGACCGGTTGATCGCGCGCGTCGCGGAGCTCGGCGCGACCGTGCACTGGCTGCTCGAAACGCACGTGCATGCCGACCACCTGTCGGCCGCGCCGTACCTGAAGGCACACGTCGGCGGCCAGATCGCGATCGGCTCGCACGTGCGCCGCGTGCAGCACGTATTCGGCACGCTGTTCAACGCCGGCCCCGGCTTCGCACCGGACGGCAGCCAGTTCGACCGCCTGCTCGACGACGGCGACACGCTCGCGCTCGGCGCGCTGACGATCCGCGCGCTGCATACGCCGGGCCACACGCCCGCCTGCCTCACCTACTGCGTCGACGATGCGACGCAGCATGCGGCGTTCGTCGGCGACACGCTGTTCATGCCCGACTACGGCACCGCCCGCTGCGACTTCCCCGGCGGCGACGCGCGCACGCTGTACCGCTCGATCGCGCGCGTGCTGGCGCTGCCGCCCGACACGCGCCTGTATCTGTGCCACGACTACCAGCCGGGCGGCCGCGACGTGCAGTTCGTCACGACCGTTGCCGAGCAGCGCCGCGCGAACGTGCACGTGAAGGACGGCGTGACCGAGGACGCGTTCGTCGACATGCGCACCGCGCGCGACGCGACGCTCGACATGCCGGTGCTGATGCTGCCGTCCGTGCAGGTCAACATGCGCGCCGGCCACCTGCCCGAGCCGGAAAGCAACGGCGTGCGCTACCTGAAGATCCCGCTCGATGCGATCTGACCCGTCCCGCCAGGAGACCGCGACATGACCTTCCGCACGCTGACCGACACGCTGTCGGTCTCGCCCCAGATCGCCGCGATGAACGACATGCGGCACGACATCGTGATCGTCGGTGCCGGCGCGGCCGGCGTCGCAGTCGCATCGAGCCTGCTCGCCCGCGACGCAACGCTCGATATCGCGGTGATCGACCCGGCCGACACGCATTACTACCAGCCAGGCTGGACGATGGTCGGCGCGGGCGTGTTCCGGCCGGCCGCGACCGCACGGCCGATGGCCGACGTACTGCCGCGCGGCGTGACATGGATCCAGGCGGCCGTCGCCGGTTTCGAGCCCGACGCACATGCGGTCGTACTCGACGCCGGCCGGCGCATCGGTTACCGCAGGCTCGTCGTGTGCCCGGGACTCAAGCTCGACTGGCATGCGATCGACGGCCTCGCTCAGACGCTCGGCCGCAACGGCGTCACGTCGAACTATCGCTACGATCTCGCGCCGTACACTTGGGAACGGGTGCAGGCGTTTCGCGGCGGCAATGCGCTGTTCACGCAACCGCCGATGCCGATCAAGTGCGCGGGCGCGCCGCAGAAGGCGATGTACCTGTCATGCGACCACTGGCGGCGCACCGGGCGCCTCGGCGCCGCGAACGTCGAGTTCCTGAATGCAGGCGGCGCGCTGTTCGGCGTCGCCGACTACGTGCCCGCGCTGATGGAGTATGTGAAGCGCTACGACATCGCGCTGTCGTTCGGCCACACCCTCGTCGCGATCGACGGGCCAGCGCGCCGCGCGACCTTCACGCGCACGCTGCCCGACGGGAGCACGGCAACGGTCGAGCGTTCGTTCGACATGATCCACGTGGTGCCGCCGCAGAAGGCGCCCGATTTCGTGCGTGCGAGCCCGCTCGCCGACGCGGCCGGCTGGATCGACGTCGATCCGGCGACGCTGCGGCACCAACGGTTCGCCGACATCTTCGCGCTCGGCGACGTGACCAACACGACCAACGCGAAAACCGTCGCGGCCGCGCGCAAGCAGGCGCCCGTCGTCGCGCACAACCTGCTCGCGTCGCTCGGCCGTGCGCACGGCGACGCCGCATACGACGGCTACGGATCGTGCCCGCTCACCGTCGAGCGCGGCAGGATCGTGCTCGCGGAATTCCTGTACGGCGGCAAGGTCGCGCCGACCTTCCCCGCGTGGCTGATCGACGGCAAGCGCCCGTCGCGGCTCGCGTGGCTGCTCAAGGCGCGCGTGCTGCCGCCGCTCTACTGGAAGGCGATGCTCAAGGGCCGCGAATGGCTCGCGAAGCCTGCGATCGCACGTTGACCGGAGCGCGAGGACACCATGCTGATTTCCCTCGTACTCGGCGGTTTCGTCGGCGCGGTACTCGGCCTCACCGGCGCGGGCGGCGGCATTCTCGCGGTGCCCGCGCTCGTCGTCGGGATGGGCTGGCCGATGCCGCAGGCCACGCCCGTCGCGCTCGTCGCAGTCGCCGGCAGCGCAGCGCTCGGTGCGCTCGAAGGATTTCGCCGCGGCCTCGTGCGCTATCGCGCGGCGCTGCTGATGGCCGTTGCCGGCGTGCCGCTCACGACGCTCGGTGTGAAGCTCGCGCACGTGCTGCCGCAACGCGTGCTGCTCGCGCTGTTCGCGCTGACGATGCTGGTGGTCGCGGCCCGGCTGCTGCGGCAGGCGCTGCGCAACGCGCACGCCGATACCGACGAATCGCCGCTGTGCGTCGGCCGCGTGAACCCCGATACGGGCCGGCTCGTGTGGTCCTGGCCGGTCGGGCTCGCGCTTGCGTCGACCGGCGCGGTCACGGGGCTGATGACGGGGCTGCTCGGCGTCGGCGGCGGCTTCGTGATCGTGCCGATGCTGCGCAAGTTCACGAACGTGTCGATGCACGGCGTGGTCGCGACGTCGCTGATGGTGATCGCGCTGGTCGGCACCGGCGGCGTGTTCGCGACGCTCGTGTCCGGCACGCATGCGCCGCTCGACATGATGCTGTGGTTCACGGTCGCGACGGCCGTCGGGATGGCGGCCGGCCGCGGCGCGTCCCGGCATCTGTCCGCACGGCACGTGCAGGCCGGCTTCGCGGCCGTACTCGTGTGCGTCGCGCTCGGGCTGCTCGCGAAGGCGGCGTTCGGCGCATAAGGCGTCGTGTAGCACACGACGCCCTGAAAACAAAACGCCCGGGCCGACTCGTCGTCGGCACCGGGCGTTTTGCGTTGCATCGGCAACCTGCGCGCGGGGACGCGCGAGCCGTCACGCGGCGAACGCCGCCATCCGCTTGCGTTCCTGGCGCAGCATCACGAAGTTCGCGATCACGACGCCGGCCGTCACCGCGACGATGAACAGCGTCGCGAGCGCGTTCATCTCCGGATTCAGGCCGAGGCGCACACGCGAGAACACGACGAGCGGCAGCGTCGTCGAGCCGGGGCCCGACAGGAACGCCGACAGCACGAGGTCGTCGATCGACAGCGTGAACGACAGCAGCCAGCCCGCGATCAGCGCCTGCGAGATCAGCGGCAGCGTGACCGTGAAGAACACCTTCAGCGGCGTCGCGCCGAGATCGAGCGCGGCTTCCTCGAGCGACGGGTTCAGCTCGCGCACGCGCGACTGCACGATGATCGCGACGTACGAGATGCACAGCATCACGTGGCCGAGCCAGATCGTGAACACGCCGCGCTCGGCCGGCCAGCCGATCCATTTCGCGAGCTCGATGAACAGCAGCAGCAGCGAGATCCCCTGGATCACCTCGGGAATCACGAGCGGTGCGTTGATCATCCCGCTGAACAGCGCGAAGCCGCGAAAGCGGCCCATCCGCGCGAGCACGAAGCCGGCCCACGTGCCGATGAACACCGACGCGAACGCGGTCAGCACGCCGATCTTCAGCGACAGCCACGCGGCCGTCAGCAGCTCGTCGTCCTGCACGAGCGCCGAGTACCAGCGAAACGAGAAGCCCGACCATACGGTGACGAGCTTCGACTCGTTGAACGAATAGACGATCAGGCTGATGATCGGGATGTACAGGAACGCGAAGCCGGCGAACAGCGCCGCGAACTGCAGGTAACGATTCGGCTTCATCGACGGCGGCCCTCCTGCTCCTTCGCCTGGAAGTGCTGGAACATCGCCATCGGCACGAGCAGCAGCAGCACCATCGCGCAGGTCACGGCCGACGCCATCGGCCAGTCTGCGTTGTTGAAGAACTCGTTCCACATCACGCGGCCGATCATCAGCGTGTTCGCGCCGCCGAGCAGTTCCGGGATCACGTACTCGCCGACCGCCGGAATGAACACCAGCAGGCAGCCCGCGACGATCCCGTTCTTCGACAGCGGCAGCGTGATCTGCACGAACGCCTTCCACGGCTTCGCGCCGAGGTCGTACGCGGCTTCGAGCAGGCGCAGGTCCATCTTCACGAGGTGCGCGTACAGCGGCATCACGAGGAACGGCAGGTACGAATAGACCATCCCGATGTACACCGCGTAGTTGGTGCGGTACAGCTCGATCGGCGTGTGGGTCAGCCCGATCCACATCAGGAAGTTGTTCAGGAGCCCGTTGTTCTTCAGGATCCCGATCCATGCGTACACGCGGATCAGGAACGACGTCCAGAACGGCAGCATCACGCCCATCATCAGCAGGTTGCGGGTCGCCGGATCCGAGCGCGCGATGTAGTACGCCATCGGATAGCCGATCAGCAGGCACAGCAGCGTCGTGATCGCGGCCACCACCACCGAATTCACGTAGGTCGCGAAATACAGGCTGTCGGTGAGCAGGAACGCGTAGTGCGACAGGTTCAGCGCGATGTGTACGACGCCGTCCGTGTACGACGCGAGCTCCGTGTACGGCGGAATGCCGAGCTGCAGCTCCGCGAAGCTGATCTTCACGACCAGCACGAACGGCACCAGGAAGAACAGCACGAGCCACGTGTACGGCCCCGCGACGACCGCCGTCGCGCCCGTCAGGTTGAAGCGCCGCACCGGCCACGCGAGCAGGGACTTGAGCGCGTTCATGACGCCAGCACCACGCCTGCCGTCGCGCTCCAGCGCACGTAGATCTCGTCGCCGAGCGCCGGCGTGTCGAGCTCGGTGATCGCGAGGCTCGACACGTTCGCGATCACCGTCTTGCCCGCGTCGAGCTTCACGTGATACAGCGAATAGCCGCCCATGTACGCGACGTTGGCGATCCTGCCGCGCGCCCAGTTGAACGCGCCTTCGGGCGGCTTGCGCGTGAGCGCGATGCGCTCGGGGCGCACCGACACCGTGACCGGCATCCCGAGCGGGCCCGTGATCCCGTGGCTCACGTACAGCCGGCTCGGCAGCTCCGGCGATTCGATGTACACGTGGTCGGGTTCGTCCTCGACGGTGACGCCGTCGAACAGGTTCGTCGAGCCAATGAACTCGGCCGAGAAGCGGCTGTTCGGATATTCGTAGACTTCGCTCGGCGAGCCGATCTGCACGATCTGCCCTTCGCTCATCACCGCGAGCCGGTTCGCCATCGTCATCGCCTCTTCCTGGTCGTGCGTGACCATGATGCAGGTGACGCCGACCTTCTTCAGGATGTTGACGAGCTCGATCTGCGTGCGCTGGCGGATCTGCTTGTCGAGCGCCGACATCGGCTCGTCGAGCAGCAGCACCTTCGGGCGCTTGACGAGCGAACGCGCGAGCGCGACGCGCTGCTGCTGGCCGCCCGACAGCTGGTGCGGCTTGCGCTTCGCGTACTTGCTCATCTGCACGAGTTCGAGCGCGGCGGCTACGCGCTCCTTCAGTTCGGCCTTCGGCGTGCCTTCCTGCTTCAGGCCGTATGCGACGTTCGCTTCGACCGACATGTGCGGGAACAGCGCATACGACTGGAACATCATGTTCACGGGCCGCTTGTACGGCGGCATCTGCGCGAGGTCCTCGCCGTCGATCAGGATCTTGCCCGACGTGACCGTCTCGAGGCCCGCGAGCATCCGCAACAGCGTCGACTTGCCCGAGCCCGAGCTGCCGAGCAGCGCGAACAGCTCGCCCTGGCGCACCGTCAGGTTCACGTTGCGCACCACTTCGGTCTCGCCGAATTTCTTCACGACGTCGACGATCTGGACAAAGTTCTCGGCGCGCGTGGCGGCGCCGGTCGAAGGAACGAAGGACGGCGCGCCCGCGACCGGCGCGCCCGACTGGCTATTCATGATGTGCTGCTTCTCTCCTGCGTTTGACGAACAAAGCCCCCGGGGGCACCAGGGGCTTCATGACTGCCGGCTCACTGCGACTCGCGTCAGCGGCCCGATTTCAGCTCGGTCCACAGACGCGTCTGCAGGCGCTGGATTTCAGGCGGCAGCGGCTTGAGCAGGAACAGCGTCTTCACGACGTCGGCCGGCGGATAGACGGCCGGGTCGTTCGCGACGTCCGGGCGCACGTACTTGCGCGCTTCGGCGTTCGCGCTCGGGTAGTAGACGGCGTTCGTGATCGCCGCGTGCACCTTCGGGTCCTCGATGTAGTTGATCCACTGCAGCGCGGCTTCCTTGTTCTTCGCGTCCTTCGGGATCGTCATCACGTCGAACCAGACCGGCGCGCCGCCCTTCGGGATGTAGTACTCGATCTTGTACGGCTTCTTCGCTTCGATCGCGCGATGCTTCGCGATCACGACGTCGCCCGACCAGCCGAACGCGAAGCAGATGTCGCCGCCGACCAGGTCGTTGATGTAGCCCGACGAGTTGAATTGCGTGATGTACGGGCGGATCTTCTTCAGCACGTCCATCGCGGCCTTGTAGTCGGCCGGGTTCGTGCTCATCGGATCCTTGCCGATGTAGTGCAGCGCCGCCGCGAACATCTGGTCCGGCGCGTCGAGCACCGACACGCCGCAGGTCTTCAGCTTCGACAGGTTTTCCGGCTTGAACAGGATGTCCCAGTTGTCGAGCGGCACCTTGCCGAGCGCCTGCTGCGCCTTCGTCAGGTTGTACGCGAGACCGGTCGTGCCGTACGCCCACGGCACCGCGTACTTGTTGCCCGGGTCGGCGCCGGCGACGAGCGCCATCAGTTGCGGATCGAGGTACTTGAGGTTCGGCAGCTTCGACTTGTCGAGCGGCGTGAAGATGCCGGCGGCGATCTGCTTGCCCGCGTAGTTGCTGGTCGGCACGACGATGTCGTAGCCCGAGCTGCCCGTCAGCAGCTTCGCCTGCAGCGTGTCGTCGCTGTCGTAGTTGTCGTAGCGAACCTTGACGCCCGTCTGCTTCTCGAAGTTCGGGATCGTGTCCTTCGCAATGTAGTCCGACCAGTTATAGACATTGAGCTGCGTATCCTTCGCCGCCGCCGCCGATGCACCCACGCACAGCGCAAGCGCTGCGAACCGGCCCGCTACCTTTGCTTTCATCCCGCTCTCCCTCCGGCCGGACCGTGTGTCCGGCTGCCGTCTGCCTCGTCATGGCGGCGCATCCCGGCACGCCGCCCCTCGAAAACCCCGAACGCTACCATCATTCGCGCTCCGTCACAAAAAAATCATGACCGTGTCGCGCAAACGGAACAGATTCCCGCCGCCGGCCGCTCGTGCGGCCCGCGCAGCGGGGCGTTCCGGGGGAATTCTATCGGGTAATCGGCGGCTGTCCATCAGGAAAACAAAGCGGCGGCGAAACCGGTGGCCGCCGGCGCAACCGGGCCGCGCCGCCCCATGCATTAAAATGACGCCCTGACGATTTCACGGCGCGACCCTTCCGATGGCCTCCAATCTCCATGACCTGCCCGACAGCCCCTGCATCGGCGTGTGCTCGACCCTCTTCGACGAAGTCTGCAAGGGCTGCGGCCGCACGGCCAGCGAAGTGTCGAACTGGGTGTTCCTGAGCGACGACGAAAAACGCGCGATCTGGGAGCGCATCACGCGCGACGGCACCGCGATGCGTTTCCAGTACGACAAGCTGTAAATCCCCCGCACAAAAAAAGAGCGGCATGCCGACTGCCATGCCGCCAACCCCAACTCTGTTCTTTTCCGCGCGCGTAGCGTCTAGAACTTCATCCCGACGCCCACGCCGACGATCAGCGGATCGATGTGCAGCGTGCCGATGCCCTTGTCGCCGAGCGTCGCATCGGTGCTCATCCAGATCTTCTTCACGTCGACGTTCATGAATACCTTCTTCGTGAGCTGCACGTCGACGCCGAACTGCAGCGCCGGCCCGAAGCTGCTCTTGCCGATCGACACACCCTGCCCGCCGACGTTGAGCCCGTTGTTGTAGAAGTACGTGTAGTTCAGCCCCGCGCCGACGTACGGACGCACCTTGCCCGCATGATTGAAGTGGTACTGCAGCAAGAGCGTCGGCGGCAGCACGCCGACGCCGCCGAGATTGCCGAGGCTCGACGTCATCTGGTGCCGCGACGTGCCGAGGATCAGTTCCACGCCCAGGTAGTCGCGGATCATGTACGTGAAGTCGAGCTCCGGCACGATCGCGTTGTTCACGCCGGTGTTGATCGCGCCGAGCGTGTCGCTGCCGCGCTCGTTCGGCTGGATGCTGATCGCGCGCAGCCGGACCAGCACGTCGCCCTGGTTGATCCCGTCGCCCGCCGACGCCGCGTGCGCCAGCGACGGCATCGCGGCGACGCTTGCCGCGACGGCGGCTGCGGTGACACATGTTCGAATCGTTTTATGCATGGTGCGGACCCTTGAAGAATGGATTCCATTCTCGCCATAGGGTCTTTGTCCCGTCTTGATATTCGTCAAGCCAGCGTAAACACCGGACGGTTTGTCGCAGGCTCCGCCGCGCGGCCCGTCAGCAGCAGATCGAGCAGATCGCGCACGCTGCGGATCGCGTTGCCGAACGGCAGCGCTTCGCGGCCGCGGAAGAACAGCCCGTTCGCGACGTCGCCGCGCAACGCGGCCGCGAGCCGCGTGTCGATGCAGAAATGGCCGAACTTCTCGATGCCGTCGCGCAGCCCGCACACGCTCAGGCATTCGAGCGCCGTCGGGCAGCGCTGCCTGAACGCGCCGAGCTTGTTGCGAATGCGCGTTTCGTTGCGCAGGTAGCGATCGAGCCACGGCGTCTTCACCGCCCGCGCAGGCAGCCCCGTCACGCTGACGAATTCGACGATGTCGTCGGGCAGCGCATCGGCCAGCACGCGCTTGAAGTTCGGGTGCGCGTCGCCTTCTGCCGTCACCGCGAACGGCGTGCCGACCTGCACGCCGTTCGCGCCGGCCGCGAGCGCCGCGCGCACCGCGTCGTGACTGTTGATCCCGCCCGCGACGATCAACGGGATCGTGTCGCGCGCGATGCCGAGCGATGCCATCAGCTGCGCGGTCTCGTCGAGCACGCGCGCGAAATCGAAGCGCGCATCGTGCATGTCGTCGATCTGCGTGACGCCGAGGTGGCCGCCCGCACGGGCGGGATGCTCGATCACGATCGCATCGGGCAGCCGCCCCTTCTTCATCCACTTCTTCAGCACCAGCGCGATCCCGCGGCTGTCCGACAGGATCGGGATCAGCGCGATGTCGCGGCCGTGCGTGAGGTCGGGCAGATCGAGCGGCAGGCCCGCGCCCATCACGATCGCATCCGCGCCCTCGTCGCACGCGATGCGCACGTAGTCCGCATGCGCGCTCACCGCCTTCATCACGTTGACCGCGATCATCCCGCGGCCTTCGCTGTAGGTCTTCGCGAGGCGGATTTCGCGTGCGAGCGCTTCGAGGTTCGCGGCCTCGAGCGTCGCGCGGTCGGGATTCGCGCGGCAGCGCGCGAGCAGGTCCGCATGGTGATGACGCAGGTCGATGCTCGCGATCGTGCCGAGCGCGCCTTCGCGCGCGACGCTGCCCGCGAGACGGTGCGCGGAAATGCCGACGCCCATGCCGCCCTGCACCACGGGCAGCAACGTGCGGCCGCGGATCGTCAGCGGCGGGAAGGAAGTGCGTGCGATCATCGGGAGCCTCGTCGAAACATCGGAAATCGGAACCGCGATGATCGACGATCCACCGGCGCGCACCTTGACGGCCGTCAATAAAAAAACGGCACGCGAGCGTGCCGTTGCGGGCGATGCGGAATTCCGCGCTCAGGCCGGATTCGCCGGCTTCAGCTGCATCGACTTGTATTCGAGATACTCTTCGAGACCGTACACGCCGTTCTCGCGGCCGTGCCCCGACTGCTTGTAGCCGCCGAACGGCGCGGCGCCGTTCCACGCGCCGCCGTTGATGTCGACCTGCCCGGTGCGGATGCGCCGCGCGACGCGCATCGCGCGCTCGTCGCTGCCCGCCCACACCGCGCCGCCGAGCCCATACGGCGAATCGTTCGCGATCCGCACCGCTTCCTCCTCATCGCGATACGTGATGATCGACAGCACCGGCCCGAAGATTTCTTCCTGCGCGATCGTCGATTTCGGATCGACGCGGCCGAACACCGTCGGCTTCACGAAGAAGCCCCTGTCGAGCCCTTCCGGCAGACCCGTGCCGCCCGTCACGAGTTCCGCGCCGTCGTCGATCCCGCGCTGGATGTACGCCTGCACGCGCTGCTGCTGCACGGCCGACGCGAGCGCGCCCAGACGCGTCGTTTCCTGCCGCGGATCGCCGGCGATGTAGGTTTCGGCCGCCGCCTTCGCGATCGCGCGCGCCTCTTCGTAGCGTGCCTCCGGCACCAGCATGCGCGTGTGCGCGGAACACGTCTGCCCGGCGTTCAGGTAGCACGCGTTGACCGTACCCTTCACCGCCGCCGCGAAATCGGCATCGTCGAGAATCACCGACGCCGACTTGCCGCCCAGTTCGAGCGCGACGCGCTTCACGCCGGCGGCGGCGAGTTCGGCCACGCGCTTGCCCGCGCGCGTCGAACCCGTGAACGACACCATGTCGACGTCCGGATCGGTTGCCAGCACCTCGCCGACGACCGGGCCGTACCCGCACACGAGGTTGAACACGCCCGGCGGCAGGCCGGCTTCGTGAATCGCCTCGGCGAGCATGAACGCGTTGAGCGGCGCGACCTCGGACGGCTTCAGCACCACCGTGCAGCCGGCCGCGAGCGCCGGTGCGACCTTCAGCGTGATCTGGTTGAGCGGGTAGTTCCACGGCGTGATCGCCGCGACGACGCCGACCGGCTCGCGCACCACCAGCGAGTTGCCGACGCTCGCCTCGAATTCGAACGATTCGGCGAGTTTCGCGTACGCCTTCCAGTTGTAGATTGGGCCGCCGACCTGGATCGCGCGCGACAGCTTGATCGGCATCCCGACTTCGCCGGTGATTGACTGCGCGAGCTCCTCGCTGCGTGCCTGCAGACGCTCGACGATCTTGCGCAGGTAGCCGGCGCGCGTCGCGGCCGGCGTCGCGGCCCATCCGTCGAACGCGGCGCGCGCCGCGCGGATCGCGTCCTGTGCATCCGATGCGACGCCCTCGGGAATCCGGCCGATCACGGCCTCGGTGCTCGAGTCGATCACGTCGATCGTGCCCGTTCCGGCCGGTTTGCGCCATGCGCCGTCGATGTAGAACTGATCGTAGATTTTCATCGCTTCCTGTCTCCCGGAAAACGGCCATTCTAACGAGTGTCGCGCGGCCCGGCGATGACGCCGCGCGGGCCCGCGAGCGCCGCCGGACGGACCGTACGCACGCCGGCGCAACGGCCGCCGAGCGCTGGTTTTCCCGACGTTGCGGCATCCGCGCCACGCCGGTGCGCCACGTGGCCCGCATCGTGCTATGTTTTTAGTATCGGCGCCGGCCGCTGCACGCCGCGCCATCCGGAATCGATGCTTTCGTGAGCGCTGCCATGACCGACGTATCCCACAACCTCGGCTCGCAAGATCGCCTGGAACTGCTGTGCTGGCTCACCTGCGGCAATCTCGGCGCGTTTTACCTGAACGAATCCTGGCCGGACGCAGCGTTCCAGGTGCAGGCCGCGCACCGCTGGCTCGACCGCCATCACCGGCAATCCGACTGGCTCGCGATCGCGAAGCTGGCCGCGCTCGCGCAGGACATCGCGAAGCGGCATGCCGACTTCGTCGATGCGTCGTGGGCGCGCGACGCGGTCGAGGAAATCGTCGATACCGACGACCTCGACTACCGCGCGAAACTGGTGCAGTGGGTGTACGAAGACTGCTGCAAGGCGCTCGCCGACAAGCGGCTGGCCGACTGAGCGCATGCGCCGCTGCGCGCCGTCACGCGATCGGCAGCCGCTGCGTCGACTTCAACTGCCGCAGCGACAGGTTCGAGCGGATGCTGAGCACACCCGGCAGTTTGCGCAGCACCCGTTCGACGAAGTGACTGTAGTCGTCGAGATCGGCGGCCACCACCTGCAGCAGAAAATCCGCCTCGCCGGTCGTGTTGTCGCACGCGAGCACATTCGGGCTTGCGTCGATCAGGCGCTCGAACTCGGCCGTCACTTCCTCGCTGTGCTGCGTGCAGACGATCTGCACGAACGCCATCACGCCGAAGCCCAGCTTCCTGCGGTCGAGCCGTGCGTGATAGCCGGCGATCAACCCCGCTTCCTCCAGCCGCCGCAGCCGGCGCCAGCACGACGTCTCGCTGAGCGAGAACGCTTCGGCGAGCCGCGCATTCGAGATGCGCCCGTCCTGCTGGAGCATGTCCAGCATCCCACGATCGATCCTGTCCAGTTGTTCCATGAAAGCTCCTTGCGGCAAACGCGCGATGGCCGCAAGGCTATCTCAAAAACATCCGTTTCTCAATCGCGAAACGAAAGAACAATCCGCTTCTTCCCGGCTATATTGAGACGATCATTCGATTCAGGAGCAGATAGTGAAAGCAGTCGTCTATGAAGCCTTCGGTGCCGCGCCGCGGCTGATGAACGTCGACGATCCGACGCCGGCCGCCGACGGCGTCGTGATCGAGGTCAAGGCGACCGGCGTGTGCCGCAGCGACTGGCACGGCTGGATGGGGCACGACCCGGACATCGTGCTGCCGCATGTGCCGGGCCATGAGCTCGCCGGCGTCGTGGTCGCCGCCGGCGCGTCGGTCACGCGCTGGAAGGCCGGCGACCGCGTTACCGTGCCGTTCGTCGCAGGGTGCGGCCACTGCCCGGAATGCCACTCCGGCAACCAGCAGGTATGCGAGCAACAGTTTCAGCCCGGCTTCACGCACTGGGGCTCGTTCGCGCAATACGTCGGCATCCACCATGCAGACCTGAATCTCGTGCGGCTGCCCGATGCGCTCGACTTTCCTACCGCGGCAAGCCTCGGATGCCGGTTCGTGACGTCGTTTCGCGCAGTGGTCGACCAGGGCCGCACGTCGGCCGGCCAGTGGGTCGCCGTGCACGGCTGCGGCGGCGTGGGCCTGTCGGCGATCATGATCGCGAATGCGATCGGTGCGAATGTCGTGGCGATCGACATTTCGGATCGCGCGCTCGCGCTCGCGCGGTCGGTCGGCGCAGCGGCGACCGTCAATGCAGCGGAAGTCGCCGACGTCGTCGACGCGGTGAAGGAGATCACGCGCGGCGGCGCCCACGTGTCGCTCGATGCGCTCGGCCATCCGGCCACCTGCTTCAACTCCATCAGCAATCTGCGCCGCCGCGGCAAGCACGTGCAGGTCGGGCTGATGCTCGGCGAGCATGCGACGCCGGCCGTGCCGATGAGCAAGGTCATCGCGCACGAGCTGGAGATCCTCGGCAGCCACGGCATGCAGGCGCATCGTTACGACGCGATGCTCGATATGGTGCATGCCGGCAAGCTCGCGCCGAGCCGGTTGATCGGCAAGGAAATCAGCCTCGGCGAGTCGATCGACGCGCTGATGAACATGAACCGGTTCGAAGGCGCGGGCGTGACCGTTGTGACGGATTTTTCGGGTTGACGGCGGCCGTGGCTTGCATCCCCGCACGCTGACGCGCCGCGGGCGTGACGTCCGCGGCCGCGCGCGCACGAGGCTGCAGCAGCGTGCTCTCGGCGCGCGCGGATTCGGCAATGATTGATGTCAAACACACGGCCCGCATGCGAAAAAGCCCGCCAGGCTTGCACCTGGCGGGCTTCCGTTACATCGGAGCGGGCATGATCGCCCGAGCCGCTTACTCCTGCCCCTGGCTCGCGAGGAAATCCTCGTAGTTTCCGCCGAAGTCGAACAGCGTGCCGTCCGTGCGCACTTCGATGATCCGGTTCGCGAGGCCGCTCACGAATTCGCGGTCGTGCGACACGAAGATCAGCGTGCCTTCGAACTGCTCGAGCGCGATCTGCAGCGACTCGATCGACTCCATGTCCATGTGGTTGGTCGGCTCGTCCATCAGCAGCACGTTGTGGCGGCCGAGCATCAGCTTGCCCCAGATCATGCGGCCCTTCTCGCCGCCCGACAGCACCTTCACCGACTTCTTGATGTCGTCCGACGAGAACAGCAGGCGGCCCAGCGTGCCGCGCACCATCGTTTCGTCGTCGCCTTCCTTGCGATACTGGTCGATCCAGTCCATCAGCGTGATGTCGTCCGGGAACTCCTCGTACGTATCCTGCGGCATGTAGCCGACGTTCGCGTTCTCGGCCCACTTCACCGTGCCGTGATCGAGCGGCAGGTTGCCGAGCAGCGAACGCAGCAGCGTCGTCTTGCCCGCGCCGTTCTCGCCGATGATCGCGATGCGCTCGCCCGGCTGCACCGACAGGTTGAAGTTCTGGAAGATCGTGCGCTCGTACTTCTTCGTGATCTCTTCGGCGACCACCGCGACGTTGTGCAGCTTCTTCTCGAACTCGAAGCGGATGAACGGGTTCTGCCGCGACGACGGCTTGAATTCCTCGATCTTGATCTTGTCGATCTGCTTCGCGCGGCTGGTTGCCTGACGCGCCTTCGACTTGTTCGCCGAGAAGCGGCGCACGAAGTCCTGCAGCTCGGCCACGCGTTCCTTCGCCCGCGCGTTCGCCGCGGCCTGGCGCTCGCGCGCCTGCGCCGATGCGAGCATGTAGTCGTCGTAGTTGCCCGGCCAGACCTTCAGCGTGCCGAAGTCCATGTCGGCCATGTGCGTGCACACCGAGTTCAGGAAGTGACGATCGTGCGAGATGATGATCATCGTCGAGTTGTACTCGTTGAGCGTGTGCTCGAGCCAACGGATCGAGTTGATGTCGAGGTTGTTGGTCGGTTCGTCGAGCAGCAGCACGTCCGGCTTCGAGAACAGCGCCTGCGCGAGCAGCACGCGCAGCTTCCAGCCCGGCGCGACGTCGGCCATCGTGCCGTTGTGGAACTTCTCCTCGATGCCGATGCCGAGCAGCAGCGCGCCCGCACGCGCTTCGGCGTCGTAGCCGCCGTATTCGGCGAACTTGCCTTCGAGCTCGGCCGCGTGCATGTAGTCGTCGTCGGTGGCGTCCGGGTTCGCGTAGATCGCGTCGCGCTCGGTCATCGCGGCCCACATTTCGGTGTGGCCCATCATCACGACGTCGAGCACGCGCACGTCTTCATACGCGAACTGGTCCTGGCGCAGCTTGCCCAGGCGCACGTTCGGCTCCAGCGCGACGTTGCCGGCGCTCGGCTCGAGGTCGCCGCCGAGGATCTTCATGAAGGTCGACTTGCCACAGCCGTTCGCGCCGATCAGACCATAGCGGTTGCCCTCGCCGAATTTGACCGAGATATTCTCGAACAAGGGCTTCGGCCCGAATTGCATCGTGATGTTGGCAGTAGAAAGCACGGCAGGTCCCGTAAGAGAGAAATCGACGGAAAACCGTGTATTTTAGCAGGTGTCGGAGAAACTGCCGACCGCACCGCTGCGGCGGCCCCTGGCACGCCCTTGCCCGGCGCCGCGCAGCCCCGTCAACACGACGGCACGCGCAGCATCGCCGTCATACCGGAACCTCGCATGCCTGCCAGCACGCTTCGCGACCAACTCGTCGGCGCATGGCGCCTCGTGTCCTACGAAGTCCGCCCGCGCGACGGCGGCACCGTCACCTACCCGCTCGGCCGCGACGTGCGCGGCTGGATTCTCTATACGCCGGACGGCTACATGTCCGCGCAACTGATGGCAGCCGGCCGGCCGCCGTATGCGGACGGCGACCTGCACGGCGGCAGCCCCGAGGAGCGCGCCGCCGCCGCGCGCGGCTATATCGCGTATTCGGGCCCTTTTAACGTCGACGACAACGGCACGCTCACCCATGAAATGGACGTCAGCCTGTTTCCGAACTGGATCGGCAACGTGCAGCAGCGGGTGGTCAGCGTGGACGGCGATCGTCTGCAGCTCGGCACCGCCGCACCCGTGACGATCGATGGCCGCGAGGTCGATGCGGTGCTCGTCTGGGCGCGCGCGCGCCGCTGATCAGCGGCGGCTCGACAGGCTGCGCACGCGCCGCGCGGCCACAGCGGGTACTGCGGTTACTGCGGTTCCTACGGCCGCGCCGGCATCGCGCCGCGCGCGGCCGGCGGCTTCCGCCGCGGCCGTCGCGCGTCACTTGCCGGCCTTTTCGGCCTCCTTCTGCGCGGCCTTGGCCTTCATCTGCCCGAACAACTGCGCGCACGGCACGTCGCGGTTGTTGCTCGGCGCGATCAGCGGGATCAGCGCCGCGAACGGATTGATCAGCCCGAGCCCGACCATCGCACCGGCGCGCAGCGCGAGCGCGCCCGCTTCGACGCCGACCTTCGGGTTCTTGAACGTGCCCTTCGCGTACAGCGGCGAGCGCAGCGAGAAAATCCGGAAGCCCTTCGTGTGCGGATGGATCTTCAGGTCGAGCGATTCGTCGCGCAGGTTGATCGGGCCGTCCATGTTGATCAGTGCATCGTCCGTATCGAGCGCGAAGACCTTCGGCTGGAGGATGCCGTCGTTCGCGACGAAATCGATCGCCGCACAATTGATGTTGACGTCGCGCGTGCCGAACAGCTTCTCGTAGACGACGTTCGCGACGTTCAGGCCCGCCGCCTCCATCAGCAGCAGGCTGATGCGGCCGTTCGTGATCAGCGCCTTCACTTCGCCGGTCGACGTCGCGGCGAGCGCGGCCGGCGAATTGCCGGTCGCCGACAGCGACGCGTCGCCGTTGATCTCGCCGAGCGCGGTCTGCATCACCTTCTGGGTCGGGAACAGCTGCTTGAGCTTCAGGTGACGCGCGCTCAGCGTGAAGCGCCCCTTGAGCGGCGTGCGGCTGCCGTCGAGATGCGCGTTCGTCGCGAGCGTGCCGCCTGCGACGCCGAACTGCAGCGGCTCGAGCGTCAGCACGCCGTCCTGCAGCAGGATGTGCGTGTACAGGTTCGTGATCGGCAGCTGCGGGCTCTTGATCAGCTTGCGGCCGGTGAACTTCACGTCCGCGTCGATCGCGCTCCAGCGTTCCGTGCGGAACGCCGCAACCGGCAGCACGCGATCCGGCGGCTGGCGCGTCGTGTCGCCGCGCTTCTTCTTGCTTGCAGCCGAGTCGGCGCCGATCACCGGCGCGAGGTCGGAGAACTGCAGCAGGTTCGATACGAGTTCGCCCGACAGCTTCGGCCGCGGCTTGCGCTGCGCCCACGTCAGCGTGCCGTGCAGATCGCTGCCGCCGACGCGGCCGTTGAAGTTCTCGTAGCGGAACGTGCTCGCGTTCTGCTTGATGTTGCCGATCAGGTGCCCTTCGGTCGCATACGGCGGCGTGTCGGGCAGCGTGATGCCGGTGAGCTGGTACAGATGCGACATCGTGGTGCCCTGCAGCCACAACCGCAGGTCGAGCGCCGCCAGATGCATCGGGTCGGTCAGCGTGCCGACGATCGCGAGCCGCGTGTCGCCGGCCTTCACGTCGGCCTGCAGCGGGAACGGCTGCGTCGCGTTCTCGATCGCCAGCACGCCGCCCACCTTGCCGGTGCCGGCGATCGGCACGTTCTTGTAGCGGCCGTCGACCTTGAGGCCGAACGCATAGGTCGGGCCGGACGGCTTCGCGGGCACGGCGGCGCCGGATGCGGCCGATGCGCCGCTCGCGCCGGATGCGGATGCAACCGTCGATGCGGAGGACGCAGAATTCACCACCGACGCAGGCAGCACACCCGATGCGGCCACGGGCGTCGATGCCGCGCTCGCGACCTGCGCCGCCGATGCGCCGGATGCACTCGATGCAGCCTCGTTGTTCGCCTTCGCGGCGAGTTGTGCGGCGCCGCGCTTGCCGACGCGCTGGGCGGACGCCGCGCGCGATTTCTGTTCCTGCTCCTTCAGCACGTCGCCGAGCGGAATCGGCTGGCCGAGCGTATCGATCCCGATCGTCAGATCGGCCTTGGTGATCGCATCGCGATAGACGACGGTACCCTTCGCGAACCCGAAGCTGTCGAGCCGCACTTTCCACTTGTTCGGTTGCCCCGATTGCTTGAACTCGAAGGTCCACGTGTTGCGGCCGTCGGCGAGCCGCTCGAGGTCGACCGCGGGATTGACGACGTCGATCGACGGAATGACGATCTGGTGTGCGAAGAGCGGGAGAATCGCGACATCGAAGTGCGCGGCATCGAGCGTGACGAACTTGGGGCCCTTCGCCCAGTCGGGGTTGCCGATCTCGAGCTGGGTGGCCGACAGGCGCGGCCACGGCACCCATGCACGCCAGCCGGTCTCGCCCTGCGGGCGCCGCCAGTCGACGCGGAGATCGCCGTTGATCGCAAATGGACGGCCGAGTGCGGTACTCACATGTTCGTTGACCCACGGTTTCGCGCGGTTCCAGTCGAACGTGACAATGAAGACGCCGGCAGCCACGATGATCAGTGCGACGATACCGACGATCCATGCAGCCGTTTTGCCGATGGCTCGGGTTAGCGTCATGGCGGTTCCGTTGTTGTTCTGCAGAGTTGGCGCGCCATGTCGGGGCACGTGCGTGAAGCGCACGAAGCACGGCATCGGCGGCTTTTCAATGGGTATTATGACGCACGCTGCGGCAACGCCCCGGCGCCATTAACGCTTTTTTTCATTTGTGACATGACAGTCCCCACCGGTCTCATCGATGCCCAGCGCATCACGCGACGCGACGCGCCCACCGGCAAGATCTTGCTGACGCCGACCGACTTCAGCCTCGCCGCGGGATCGCGAATTGCTATCACCGGACCATCGGGCTCAGGCAAGAGCGTGCTGCTGCGCGCGCTCGCGCTGCTCGATCCGCTCGACGGCGGCCATGTGCTGTGGCGCGGCAAGCGCATCAGGCGCGGCGCGATTCCGCGCTACCGGCGCAGCATCGCGTACGTGCGCCAGCGGCCCGCGCAGATGGACGGCACCGTCGAAGCGCAATTGCGCTATCCGTATTCGCTCGCGGTCTATCGCGACGCGAGGTTCGATCGCGCGCGCGTGGAAGCGCTCGCCGCACGGGCCGGCCGCGGCGCCGATTTTCTCGACAAGCGCGCGAGCGAACTGTCGGGCGGCGAAGCGCAGATCGCCGCGCTGTTGCGCGTGCTGCAGCTCGACCCCGACGTGCTGCTGCTCGACGAGCCGACGTCCGCGCTCGATCCCGATTCGACGCGCGCGATCGAAGCCCTGGTCGGCGCATGGTTCGATGCGGCGTCCGACACGCGCGCGTACATGTGGATCTCGCACGATCCGGCGCAGGCCGCCCGGATCGGCACGATGCGGCTCGTGATGCAGGCCGGCGTGCTGCATGCGGCGAACCCGGCGGAGGCCGCGCAATGAGTCCGACGCTGCAGGATCTCAGCCTCGTCGACGTCGGCATCGCCGCCGCGCTCGTCGCGGTCAACGGCGCGATCTCGGCCGCGCTGTCGCTCGGCCTCGGACGCCAGCTCGCGCTCGCCGCGGTGCGCACCGTCGTGCAGTTGCTCGCGATCGGCTACGTGCTCGGCTGGGTATTCGGCCATCCGCACTGGACCGTCGTGCTGCCGATCACCGCGCTGATGACGCTGATCGCGGGTTTCGCCGGCGCCGCGCGCGGCAAGCATGCGTACCGCGGACAGCGCATCGACAGCATCGCGTCGATCTGGTTCAGCAGCTGGATCGTCGCGGCGATCGGCCTGTTCGTCGTGATCCGCATTCACCCGTGGTACGAGCCGCAGTACGCGATCCCGATCCTCGGGATGATCCTCGGCAATACGCTCACGGGCGTGTCGCTCGGCGTCGAGCGGATGATGGAGGAGCTCACCGCACGGCGCGATCGCGTCGAGACCGCGCTCGCGCTCGGCGCGACGCGCTGGGAAGCCGCGCAGGACGCCGCGCGCCAGGCCGTGCGCGCGGGCATGCTGCCGACGCTGAACCAGATGGCCGTCGTCGGCGTCGTGAGCCTGCCGGGGATGATGACCGGCCAGGTGCTCGCCGGCCAGTCGCCGCTGCAGGCCGTGCGCTACCAGATCGTGATCATGTTCCTGATCGCCGCGGCATCCGCGCTCGGCACCGTCGGCGCGGTGCTGATGACGTATCGCCGCCTGTTCTCGGCCGATCACCGCTTTCTTGCGACGCGGCTCCTGGAACGCGCGCGGTGACGCGCGGCGTCGCGGCGCGCGCGGCGTTCGCACGGCGCGCCGTCAGCGCGCGGGGCGGCGTTTGCCGAGGGCCTCGCGCAATGCGGTCTTCACGTCGGCATCGGGCGCGAGCCCGTCGACCGACGCAACGAGCCGCACCGCGCGCGGCGTCGTCACGAAGGCCTGCGCGCCGACATAACCACCGCTGCCGGCCGAGCGTGTCGTGACGACGAGCGCCTGATGCGCTCGCGCGCCGAGGTCGGCCGTGAACGCGTCGGCAACGGTGCCGTCGCGCGCATGCAGCACACCCGTCACGTAGTCGTCGGTATCGAAGCCCGGCCCGGTGTGCGCGGTCGAATACACGCGCACCGCATAGCTGCCGGTCGAACACGGTTCGAGCGCGCCGCTCGACACGACCGCGATCTGCTGCCGCGACGGCAGTTCGACTTTTTTCACGAAGCTGCAGTCGTCGGCCGCGTGCGCATGGACGGCAACGAACGCAGCGGCCAATAGCAGCACGCGCATGCGATGTTTCATCGGATTGTCGTGTGGGAAAGATGGCGGATGCCGCCGAGGATAGCGTGACATCCGCAGGACGTCACGCGACACGTAGCGCCGCTGCCAGGGCGCGCGCTGCGTGACGAGCATGACGGAACACGAAGGAATGGTCGGCAACCGCGCGCCGCGACACAGTCACGCGCGGCGATAAACGGATCGTCCGGATACGCGGGCGGTTGGTTGCGCGCGCACCGGACGAGTCTCCGGCGCGCGGGCCGCTCAGTGCTTGATCGACACGGTCACTTTCGTGCCGTCGCTCATCGTGACCGACTTCGATCCGCCATTGGTCGAAATCGACACCCACTTGACCTGGCTCACCGACACGGCGTCCGGGCACTGCAGCGACTTGCCGCCCGCGCTCACGTTGCGCGTGCCTTTCGGCGCGGCCGCCTGGAAGCTCAACTGCACGTTCGCGATCCCCTTCGCGTCGACCGACGGCGCGAGCCGCACCTGGGTCTGGCGCACCATCGCGCCGTTCGCGTCGCGCGGCAGGTTGTCGGCGTTCGGACAGCCGTCCTGCATCGCGACCGCGCCGCCCGGCGGCACCGACTTCCAGTTGAAGTCGTCCGTTTCGCCCGAGCGGATCTTGCGGGTCTCCTGCGTATTGCCGAAGGTCTTCGAATCGACCTTGACCGTGTATTCGAGCTGCCCCGTGCCGCCGCCCTTCAGGCTGCCCTTGACCGGCGGCGCCGCGAATACGCTCGCGCTGACGCATGCCGCCGCGAACACGGCCGACCACGATGCGGCGACTGACAAGCTGCGTTGGCTCATGCTGACCTCCTTGTAATGCGGCGGCACGCGCGTGCCGCGCGGTTTTCGATGCATGATGCGTTGCCAGTCTACCGCCAAGCGGCATGCAATGCGCCGCAAACGCATCGGGTGTTACCCCGCTTGCGTTCGCGGCCGCGCATCCCGTACGCGCGATGCCGGATCAGAAGCCGCTCAGCACCAGCTTGCCGATCGCCCGCCCGCCCTCGAGCAGTTGATGCGCGCGCCGCACGTTCGCCGCGTTGATCGTGCCGAGCTGTTCGCCGAGCGTCGTGCGCAGCGTGCCGTCGTCGACGAGCCGCGCGACCTCGGTCAGGATCTTGTGCTGCTCGATCATGTCCGGCGTCTCGAACATCGCGCGCGTGAACATGAACTCCCAGTGAAACGCGGCGCTCTTCGCCTTCAGCAGCTCGACCGGAACCGGCTTCGCGTTCTCGACGATCGTGCAGATGCCGCCCTGCGGCCGGACGATTTCCGCCGCGGCCGGGAAATGACGGTCCGTGTCGTTGAAGATCAGCACGTAGTCGACGTTCGGATGACCGATGTCGCGCAGCTGCGCGGGCAAGTCGCCGAAATGGTCGACCACGTCGTCCGCGCCGAGCGAACGCACCCATTCGGCCGATGCGGGCCGCGACGCCGTCGCGATCACGCGCAGCTTGCCGAGCGTCTTCGCGAGTTGGATCGCGATCGAACCGACGCCGCCCGCGCCGCCGATGATCAGCACCGACTTGCCCGCATCGGCGCCCTGCGGCGACACGCGCAGCCGGTCGAACAACGCCTCCCACGCGGTCAGCGCAGTGAGCGGCAACGCGGCCGACGCCGCGAAGTCGAGCGTGCGCGGCTTGTGCGCGGCGATCCGCTCGTCGACCGCGTGGAATTCGCTGTTCGCGCCGGGGCGCGTGATGCTGCCCGCGTAGAACACCGCGTCGCCGGGCCGGAACAGCGTGACCTCGGCGCCGACCGCGACGACGGTGCCGGCCGCGTCCCAGCCGAGCACGCGCGGGCTGTCCTCGACCTGCGGCTTCGGCGCACGCACCTTGGTGTCGACCGGGTTCACGGAAATCGCCTCGACCTTCACGAGCAGGTCGCGCGGGCCGGGTTCGGGCTGCGGCACGTCCACGTCGAGCAGTGCTTGCGGGTCGTCGATCGGTAGGTAACGGGTCAGTCCAACGGCTTTCATCATGAGGCTCCTGCAAGGTTCGGGGAAATCTGGCGGGCCGCGGCGCGACCCCGTGAACGCCATCGTAGGACGCCCGATCATTCGAGAAAACCGCTATATTTCCTGAAACATTTTCAGGAATTCCAGAATAATGGCCTCCGATCCGATCCCCGCCGCCGACAAGCCGCTCGACCTGCTCGACGTCGGCCTGTTCGTGCGCGCCGCGCTGCTCGCGAACGTGAGCGCCGCCGGGCGCGAGTTCGGCGTGTCGGCCGCGGTCGCGAGCGCGCGCATCGCGCAGCTCGAGCGTCAGCTCGGCGCGCGCCTGTTGCATCGCACCACGCGCCGCATCAGCCTCACGCAGGACGGAGAAGTGTTCATGGCCCGCGCCGAGGCGCTGCTGGCGGCCGCCGACGCCGCGCGCGCCTCGGTCGGCCATGGCCGCAGCGAGCCGTACGGCCGGCTGAAGGTGTCGATGTCGTCGTCGTTCGGCCGCCAGCACGTCGCGCCGGTCATTCCGGCGTTCCTGCGCCGCTATCCGTCGGTATCGCTCGACCTGCGGCTGTCCGACGAGATCGTCGATCTCGTCGACGACGGCTACGACGTCGCGATCCGCCTCGGCGCGCTGAAGGATTCGACGCTCGTCGCGCGCAAGCTGGCCACGAACCGGCGCGTGCTGTGCTGTTCGCCCGCGTATCTCGCGGAACGCGGCACGCCGCGCCATCCGGCCGATCTCGCACAGCACGAATGCGTGATCCTCGGCGACCAGCGCGACTGGTCGTTCGTCACGCCGCAAGGGCGGCTCACCGTACGGGTCGGCGGCCGGCTCGTCGCGAGCAATGGCGAGGCGATCCGCGAGGCGCTCGTCGACGGCTTCGGCATCGCGATCAAGTCGACCTGGGACGTCGCCCCGCTGCTCGCGAGCGGCGCGCTCGTCACCGTGCTCGACGACTATCCGTTCGCGGACGACGTTGCGATCTGGGCCGTCTACCCGAGCCGCGCGCACGTGCCGCTGAAGACGCTCGCGTTCATCGCGTTCCTGGCCGAACACTTCGGCGATCCGCCTTACTGGGATCGCGCGGACGCGCACTGAGCATCGTCCGCCGAGCGGCGCTGGCGGCCGCGCCGGCCATGCCGCCGCGGCGATCCGGTCGCGTCCGGGCCCCGACCGGCTACAATGTCGCGTTCGCGACGCAGCGGCCCGACGCCGGACGGGGCCCGCGTTCGCAGGCAGCCGCCCGTCGGCCGCGCATGCGTTTCATTCGCTTCCAATCATTCCGTCATGACCCACAACCTCGTCATCCAGAGTCTCGCGCCGCTGTCGGACGCGCATCACAAACCGCTGCTCGCGCTGTCGCGCGGCACCCGCATCGTGCAGACCGACGAGCACGCGCTGCGCATCGAAGGCGCGAACCCGGCGCAGCGCCTCGACATCGACGCATACTGCGGCACGCATGCGCTCGACTTCGGTTTCGTCGAAGCCGGCCGTACGCTCGGCGATTTCGGCCTCGTCGTGATGGACATGGACTCGACGCTGATCACGATCGAATGCATCGACGAGATCGCCGATTTCTGCGGGCTGAAGACGCAGGTCGCCGAGATCACCGAAGCAGCGATGCGCGGCGAGATCCGCGACTTCAACGAAAGCCTCACGCGGCGCGTCGCGCTGCTCGCGGGGCTCGACGCGCACGCGCTCGAGCGCGTGTACGAAGAGCGGCTGCAGCTGTCGCCGGGCGCGGAGACGATGCTCGCCGGCGTGAAGGCCGCAGGCCTGAAGACGCTGCTCGTGTCGGGCGGATTCATGTTCTTCACCGAGCGCCTGAAGGCGCGCCTCGGCCTCGACTACGCGCACGCGAACACGCTCGAGATCGTCGACGGCAAGCTGACCGGCAAGGTGCTCGGCGAGATCGTCAACGCGGACGTGAAGGCGCGCCTGCTGCGCGACACGTGCGCGTCGCTCGGCATCGCGCCGAGCCGTGCGATCGCGATGGGCGACGGGTCGAACGACCTGAAGATGATGGCCGAAGCGGGCTTGTCGGTCGCGTTCCACGCGAAGCCCGTCGTGCGCGACGCGGCCACCGTCGCGTTCGACCACGTCGGTCTCGACGGCCTGCTGCGGCTGTTCTGATCCGCGCACGGCACCAATGAAAACGCCGGCGCGATGGTGAATCGCGCCGGCGTTTCGCTTTTCGGTTCCGGTCCGGTTATCGGCCCAGCGTGGCCTGCATCGCCCGCTCGATGTCCGCGCGCAGGTCGCCTTCGTCTTCGAGACCGATGTAGAAGCGCACCAGCGTGCCGCGATGCGGCCAGTCCGTGCGCATCGACGCCACGTCGTACGGCATCGCCAGACTGCACGCGCCGCCCCAGCTCCAGCCGATCGCGAACAGCTCGAGCGACTCGACGAAACGATCGATCTGCTCGCTGCTGTAACGTTCGTCGAACACCACCGAGAACAGGCCGCCCGCGCCGGTGAAGTCGCGCACGAACGATTCGTGGCCCGGGCAGTCCGGCAGTTGCGGATGCAGCACGGCCGCGATCTCCGGACGCGCCTTCAGCCATTGCGCGAGCGCCAGCGCGCTCTTGCCGTGCGCGTCGAAGCGCACCTGCATGCTCGGCAGGCCGCGCATCACGAGCGAGCAGTCGTCGACCGACACGCCGATCCCGCAGCGCATCCGCGCGAGCTTCAGTTGCGCGTGCAGTTCGGCGTTCGCGGTGATCGTCGCGCCCATCAGCACGTCGCTGCCGCCCGACTGGTACTTGGTCAGCGCCTGCACCGAGATGTCGACGCCATGCTCGAACGGCTTGAACGCGAGCCCGGCCGAATACGTGTTGTCGATCGCGGTGACGATGCCGCGCGCCCGTGCGGCCGTCGTGATCGCGCGCACGTCGGGCACTTCCATCGTCACCGAGCCCGGTGCCTCGATCCAGATCAGCCGCGTGTTCGGCTGGATCAGGTCGGCAATCCCGGCGCCGACGAGCGGATCGTAGAAGCGCGCGGTGATGCCGAAATCCTTTGCGAGCCAGTTGCCGAAATCGGCGTTCGGCCCGTAGATGTTGTGCGGGATCAGCACGTCGTCGCCCGCCTTCACGATCCCGAAGTAGACATTCGTGATCGCCGCGAGACCCGACGGCTGCAGCAGCGCGTGCGTGCCGCCCTCGATCTCGGCGAGCCGCTGCGCGAGCGCGAGCGACGTCGGCGTCGCATGCAGCCCGTAGCGCCACTGGTTGTCGTTGTGCCAGACCAGCTCGCGCATCGTCGCGAGATCGGGGAACACGACCGTCGACGCCCGCGCGACCGGCGGCACGAACGAACGGAAGCCGTCCGGAATGACGTCGTCGGGTTGAACGATGCGGGTTTGCAGCGCGCGCTTCGGGGTGGATGCAGTCATGGCAGCAGGCCGGGGCAAGGCCGTTCGGTTGCGGAAGATGTCGCTAGATTAGCCAAAATCGGCGCGGTTGGCCCGGTACAGTGCGCGCCGCATGCACCAAGCCAGCGCGTTCAGTCGTCGGTACGCAGGTTCATCACGCCGCCGACCGTCTCGATTTCCTGCACGCGGCCGTCGCGTACCTGCAGCGCCGCGCGCTTGCCGGCCGCCGGGTGCAGCACGACCGGTTGCGGGTCCGACTCGTCCGAATTCATCCGGTCGGCCTTCAGCTCGCCCGTCGCGTCGAAGCGGCCGATCCAGACGCCCGTGATGTTCGTGCCGTCGTTCGATTCCTCGATTTCGAGCGTGTCGCCGTCGCGATCGCCGGCGAGCAGGATCACCTCGCCCGTGTCGGCGAACTGGTATTCGCCGTGCACGCCCTCTTCATCCGTCTTCGGCCCGAGATGGACGACGATCGGCCGGTCGCCGAGCGTGCCTTCGTAGCGCGGCAGACGTGCGAACTCCGGATTCGGCCGCAACGGCCGCGCCGGCGCCGTATCGTCCTGCTGCACGCCCGATGCAGCGGGCTGTGCCGCAGCCACGCCCGGCATCGCAAGCGCCGCCGCCAGAGCGCCGGTGATCACCAGCGCCCGTTGCCATTCCGAATATCGACCCACCTTGTGTTGCTCCCTTGCTTCAGATTCGCCCGAAAATCGCGGCGATACGTGGTCCGCCGGCGATGGATGTCATCGCGAGCGTCAAGCGGCCGCCGATGCGACGGCACCGCTCGCGCGATACGCACGCCGTTCGCCACTGCCGCTCCTTCACATCGCTTGTCGCGCGTGCGAGAGGCTGGCCGCATCCGCGCTCCGCGATCCGCGTCAGCCCTGCATCAGGCGTTCCACCGCCGCGCGGTGCGGAATCGGCGCGACCGCACCGTAGCCCGTCGTCGACAGCGCCGCCGCTGCGTTCGCGTAACGCGCGGCCGCGAACGGATCGTCGCCCGCGACGATCCGCGCAACGAACGCGCCGCCGAAGCAGTCGCCTGCACCGGTCGCGTCGACGGCCTCGACCGTAAAACCCGGCACCACGCGCCGTTCGTTCGGCGTTGCAACGTACGCGCCTTCCCTGCCGAGCTTCAGCGCGACGATCTGCGGCCCGTGCTCGAGCATCGCATCGACGATCGCGTCGCGATCGTTCGCGCCCGTGAGCGCGGTAACGTCGTCCCAGCTCGGCAGGCAGATGTCGGTCTGCCGCAGCGCTTCGCGCATCACCGCGCGGGCGCGCGGCAACGGCCACAGCTTCAGGCGCAGGTTCGTGTCGAAGCTGACCTGCGCGCCGTTGCTGCGCGCATGATCGATCGCCGCGAATGCCGCGTCGCACGCGGCCGTGCCGATCGCGAGGCTGATACCCGACAGATGCACGGCCTTCGCTGCGGCCAGCGCATCGAGCGGCAGGTCGGCCACCGAATAGCGGCTCGCCGCGGAGCCCGCGCGCAGATAGTCGAACTGATGACCGTCGATGCCGTGCGTGACGAAATACACGCCGGTCGGCGCCGTGCGGTCGATCCGCACGTACGTCGTGTCGACCTGCTCCGCGGCCCACATGTCGGCCAGCAAACGTCCGAACGAATCGTCGCCGATCGCCGACACGAAACCCGTCGACGCGCCCTGGCGCGCCGCGGCGATGCAGAAATTCGACGTGTCGCCGCCGAAGCCCTGCAGGAACTCCGGACGGCCCGGCTGCGACTGGTTGAATTCGATCATCGCCTCGCCGAGCGCGAGGATCTGCGGGAACGCTGCGGTCATCGCTTACACCTCGCCCCACAGGTCGTGGCCGTCCGCGCCGGTGATCTTCACCGACACGAAATCGCCGACCTTGTAGCGCTTCGATGCCTTCGCCGCCGGCTCGACATAGACGACGCCGTCGATCTCCGGCGCATCCGCCGCGGTGCGGCCGATGCCGCCTTCCGCGCTGACCTCGTCGATCAGCACCTTCACGGTCTTGCCGACCTTGCGCTGCATGCGCTGCGCCGATACTTCCTCCGCGACTTCCATGAAGCGCGCGCGGCGCGCTTCGCGAACCTCGTCCGGCAGTGCGCCGTCGAGTTCGTTCGCGGTCGCGCCTTCGACCGGCGAATACGCAAAGCAGCCGACACGATCGAGTTCCGCTTCGCGGATGAAGTCGAGCAGCGTGTCGAACTGCTCTTCCGTCTCGCCGGGGAAGCCGGCGATGAACGTGCTGCGGATCGTCAGGTCCGGGCAGATCTCGCGCCACTTCTGCACGCGCTCGAGCACCTTCTCCGCGTTCGCCGGGCGCTTCATGCGCTTCAGCACTTCCGGATGCGCGTGCTGGAACGGCACGTCGAGATACGGCAGCACGTGGCCCTTGAACGGACCTTCGGCCATCAGCGGAATGACTTCGTCGACGCTCGGATACGGATACACGTAGTGCAGGCGCACCCACGCGCCGTACTGCGCGGCCAGTTCGCCGAGCGCGGCGACGAGGTCGGTCATGCGCGTCTTGATCGGCTTGCCGTTCCAGAAGCCCGTGCGGTACTTCACGTCGACGCCGTACGCGCTCGTGTCCTGCGAGATCACGAGCAGTTCCTTCACACCCGACTTGAACAGGTTCTCGGCCTCGAGCATCACTTCGGCAACCGGACGCGACACCAGATCGCCGCGCATCGACGGGATGATGCAGAACGTGCAGCGGTGGTTGCAGCCTTCGGAGATCTTCAGGTATGCGTAGTGACGCGGCGTGAGCTTGATGCCGGCGGCCGGCACGAGGTCGACGAACGGATCGTGCGGCTTCGGCAGGTGCGAATGTACGGCCTGCATTACTTCGCCCACGGCGTGCGGGCCGGTCACGGCGAGCACCTTCGGGTGGACTTCCTCGATCAGGTTCGAGCCGCTCGCGCTCGACTTCGCGCCGAGGCAGCCGGTGACGATCACCTTGCCGTTCTCGGTCAGCGCTTCGCCGATCGCGTCGAGGCTTTCCTGCACGGCTTCGTCGATGAAGCCGCAGGTGTTGACGACGACGAGGTCGGCGCCGTCGTACGTGCCGGAGATTTCATAACCTTCGGCGCGCAGCTGCGTGATGATTTGTTCGGAATCGACGAGGGCCTTCGGGCACCCGAGGGACACGAAGCCTACTTTGGGGGACTGGGACATCTGGAATGTGGGGGCGTGAGCGGCAAAAGCGTGAGTTTACAGCTATTTATGGGTCAGCGAGGCAAAACCGGCGGCCGGGGCGCCGGGGATCACGGCCCCAATATGCGGCACGCACACGCGAATCGAGCTGCCGGGGCATCGGAGATCGAGCCCTTTCAAGCCGGCGCCGTTCAAGCGCGGGCCGCGATCGCCCCGACACCGCCGCACGACAATCGCCCCGGCACCGCCCCGCCGCTATGCGAGAATCCCGACATCCACTCTCTTCACCTGCCCAACGGGGTTCGCATGACCACCCACATCACGATCGAATTCACCGAGCACGCGGCCGAAACCATCGGCGAGCAGACCAGCACCAGCTTTTCGTATGACCAGGGCGCGCATGTGCCGCAGCCCGGCGACTTCGTCGAACTCGAAAATTCGCGCCAGACGTTTCTCGTGATCGGCCGCGTGTTTTCGCTGAAGGCGAACTACTGCGCGGTGAAGCTCGTCCTCGACCTGCCGCCGGCGGACGAACACGAGGATTTCGGTCCGGCGCATTGAACGGAGCCGCCGAACCGCGGCGCGACCAGGTTGCAAGACCAGCCGGTGCAAACCGCATGCACGCAGGCAATCGCCGCCGTTACCGCGAATTCGGAAACGCCGCCGCCGTCAGGCATCGCTCGAACCACAGCGCATCGTCGCCATCGCCGATCGGCCAAAGCTCCGCGTCGAGCTGCGGCAGCCCGGCGGTCGGCACGGGCCCGCGATTGCCGTCGCCGGACGCCGCGGCACGTACCCATCCCGATTGCGCGCCCCCGGTGTCGCACGCGGTCGCATGCGCCTGCGCTTCGCAGAACGCGACCGTGTGCGCGTTCGCGCCGTCGACCGCACTGACCCCACGATACTGATACACGGCGCCGGTCGCCCAGTCCTCGCTCTGGCTGCACACCCGCGCGCGGTGCTGCACATGGACCGCGCCGAAACACGCATACGAAACGTGCGCGCCGCTCGCATCGTCCGGGATGAAATCGCAGTCGGCGTCGAAGCCCGTCAGCGGGCCGCCCGAGTATCTGGCAAGCCAACGGCGCTCGGCCTGCGCACGCGCGATCAAGCCGTTGCCGGACCGGTCCGCCAGCACCGCACTGCGCCGGTCGATCGCCTTGCGCAGTTCGTCGACGGCCAGCGGGCGGCCGTCGTAATCGGCAGCGAGGCGCTTGTTGCGCGCATTGATCCAGCGGCGCTGGCTGCGCACGAGCATGTCGCGGATGGCAGCGTCCGGCGCGGCCTTCAGCACGCCGTCATAGCTGGCATTCATTCGCGCGTCGGCATTGCGCAGTGTCGCATTCGCGCAGATGCGCTTTTCGATCGGCAACGTGGCTTTCGCGCAATCCATCGCGAAACCCGGTCGGCTCGCAAGCCCGATGCCCAGCAAAAACATCGACGCGAAACCGGCGAGCCTGCGCGCCGACGCCATTCGAATCCCTCGCATGCTTTCTCTCAGTCGGTTTGCTTTTTTGCCGCCAGCGCGACACGGCACCGCCCATCCTGGCGTGCCCGCGACCGGTACGCACACGCGCCGTCGGCGCGACATGTCATGGTCTTGCTTCGCTGCTGGTCTGGAGTTCGAACGACCGACGACGGTCATGGCCGCCGTGCGCGAGGGCACGGGCGGCCGATGCCGGCGATCGGGAACGACCGTCGGCGACAGCTTGCGGCAGCGGGCCGGCCGACCATCGCGATGCCGAAGCACGCGACCGGCGTCACCGCACCGCTGCGCGTCGCGGCACCGGCCGTCCGGCGGCTCGCGCCGCCGCGGCCGGCCTGCCGCGCGAGCGTTACTTCTTTTCCGGTTCCGGCGCGCCCGGCTGCTTGAACGGGAACGTGCTGAACATCGACTTCGCCTGGTTCTGCATCTGCTCCTGCATCTGCACGAACATGTTCTTCGACTGCTCGATGTAGCTCGTCATCATCCCTTGCATCATCGGCGCCTGCATGTTCATGAACTGCGACCAGACTTCCGGATTCATCGCGTTGCCTTCGTAAAGGTTCTTCGACTGATCGGCAAGCTTGTTCTGGATGTCGATGAATGCCTGGATGTTCTTTTCCAGGTACGTGCCCATCATCCCCTGCATCGCATGACCGTAGAAACGGATGATCTGCGATAGCATCGACGACGAGAACATCGGCACGCCGCCGCTCTCCTCCTCGAGGATGATCTGCAGCAGGATGCTGCGCGTCAGGTCTTCGTTGGATTTCGCATCGACGACCTTGAAATCCTCCTGTTCCAGCACGAGCTGCTTGACGTCGGTCAGCGTGATGTACGTGCTTGTCTCGGTATCGTAGAGCCGGCGGTTCGGGTACTTCTTGATGAGCCGCTCGGCCGTTTTCTTTGTAGTAGTCATGTAACGCCTTTCGGTGCAGCGTAGCGCAAGTGACAAATCCCCGCCTCCCGGTGCGGGAGGCGGGGGCCTTCGGAAACGCCAGGCTGCGCGGCCGGGCCGGCCTGCGCAGCCCGGACGTTCAGCCCATGTGCAGGCCGCCGTTCAGCGAGAAGTCGGCGCCCGTCGCGAAGCCGGAGTCGTTCGACGCGAGCCACGCGACGATCGAGCCGATTTCTTCCGGGCCGCCAAGACGACGCACCGGGATCGTCGCGACGATCTTCTCGAGCACGTCCGGACGGATCGCCTTCACCATGTCGGTGCCGATATAGCCGGGCGACACGGTGTTGACCGTCACGCCCTTCGTCGCGACTTCCTGCGCGAGCGACATCGTGAAACCGTGGATGCCGGCCTTCGCGGTCGAGTAGTTCGTCTGGCCGAATTGCCCCTTCTGGCCGTTCACCGACGAGATGTTGATGATCCGGCCCCAGCCGCGCTCGACCATCCCGTCGATCACCTGCTTCGTCACGTTGAACAGGCTCGTCAGGTTCGTGTCGATCACGGCCGTCCAGTCTTCGTGCGTCATCTTGCGGAACACGACGTCGCGCGTGATGCCCGCGTTGTTGACCAGCACGTCGATCTCGCCGACTTCCGCCTTGACCTTGTCGAACGCTGCCTTGGTCGAGTCCCAGTCGCCGACGTTGCCTTCCGACGCGATGAAATCGTAGCCGAGCGCCTTCTGGTCCTCGAGCCATTTCACGCGGCGCGGCGAGTTCGGGCCGCAACCCGCGACCACCTTGAAGCCGTCTTTCGACAGACGCTGGCAGATGCTGGTGCCGATGCCGCCCATCCCGCCCGTTACGTACGCAATTCGCTGAGACATAAATCTCACTCCATTTTTAGATTCGAGAGCTGCCGGAGGCCCCCTCTGACTTCACGTAGCGCCGGCCGAAGCCGCAATCGGCCGGCGCCCGGATCGGTTTCGCGGCGACGAGCTGCCGGTTACGGACGCTCGACCGCGAGCGCGACGCCCATCCCGCCGCCGATGCACAGCGACGCCAGCCCGCGCTTCGCATCGCGCCTGACCATCTCGTGCAGCAGCGTCACCAGA